>JAFDCZ010000035.1 GCA_019312665.1 Deltaproteobacteria bacterium
TGGCTCAATGTCGATCTGCATATAATTCGCATAGCGCGCCCCCGCTACCAATCAAGAAGAGGATAGGAACTCCAACAGGGGACCCATGTCCGATAAGGGGTGCCTTGACAAGTAAGACATACACCCACGTGGGAGATCGAGGACGGAGCGCCAACAGTGCAACCCCATTGGACTGCCAAGCTCGACGGCAAGGCCGAAGTCCTGAGCCAACTCGGCTCGATGATGGTGGACTTCGATCTCGCCTTCGCGATCATTCCCGGAACCGTGGAGCCTCGCGAAGTTGAAGATCTCAACGACTTCGAGGCCGGCCCCATGTACCCGGTGCATGAGTAGACCCAGTACATGAGTAGACACGCCGCGACGGTCGACTAGGCGAACCTCGAAACGTCGCCCGTCCTCACGGGAGGCTTCCGGGAGCCAGGAACGCAACGACCCCGTCGGGCTTCAGGCCTGACGGGGTCGTTGTTTCTATCGGGTCGTTTCGGTCAATCATTGGGGAAGCGCCAAATTCTGCGACGAGCGAGAACGGGGCTCGCGAATCGCTTATCTTCGATCGGTACCGACAAAGGAGAGTTTTTTGAAGTTCGGAAGAGTTCTCGGGATTTTGTCTTCTGGACTATTTGTGTCTCTGGTATTTCTCACACCCGAGGCCCGAGCGGATGGCACGACCGAGTCGGCGGTACCGATTCGGATCGGGTGGCAAATTCCCGCAGCGACTCAAGGTCAGGTTCTCCAGGTCTTGAAGCGAACCAGTGTTCTGGAAGGTCATGGGCTGAAGCCGGTCTTCGTTCCCTTTAGCTATGGCGGGCCGCAAGTCGAAGCCGCTTTTGCGGGGGATCTCGATGTCTTCTTTTCCGGCGACCAGCCCGCGATCAATCTGATCGCAAGGGGCGGGAAGTGGAAAATAGTGGCCCGCCTATTCGATGACGGAGTGGGCATCATCGTGCCACCCAATTCGACGATCCAGAGCGTCGAGGATCTCGAGGGAACGACAGTCGCGAGCCCTTTCGGCTCGGTCGCTCACCGAGATGCGTTCATGGAACAGGAAGCTGCGGGTCTGGACTCACAGAGGGATGTGCTGAACAAGAATCTGGACATCCTCGAAATCCGTCGACGCGTGCAGGCCGGTGGAAACGGAACGTGGGATGGATTTGATGCAGCAGTCATCTGGGAGCCGCTCATTTCGCGTTTCGAGCTGGAGGGGATCGCACGACGCATAACATCCGAGCGGTATGTGGGTGTGGTTTCTGTCTCCGAGGAGTTCATCGAGAACCATCCCGAAGCCGTAGTTGAGCTTCTGGTTGCCCTGACGCGGGCGTGGGACTTTTTCGCGCGGAACCAGGACCGCGTCATGCAGTGGTATATCGATGACACGCGGCTGGACTACACACCGGAATCGCTCGTGGCCGCGAGGCTCGACTCGAACTTCGCAGCGACCTCGGTGAACGAGATCAGTCTGGACCTCCACCCAGACTACATTGCCACGCTCGAACGAGCGGCTACCTGGGCTCGTGAGTCAGGCGAAGGTCTGGTTGACATATCCCACGCCGTAGACACGAGATTGTTGACTACCGCGATTGAGAAGGTCGCCAGCCACCAGTTCGAAGATATCCAGGTCATTCTGCCATCGACCTACGAGAAGCGGTCGGCCGACCAGGACATCCTCTACGATCTGAATTCCACGCCTCTTTGGATGGCTTTTACTGCGATGGTCGCGATGGCCGTCTTGGCGATCGAACTTGGCTTCCTGCTCGGGAAAAGGAACAGGGAAAAAGTCGAAGACAAACAGATGACTCCCATCGCGACCGTGGCGGGAGCGGTACTCGCCATGATGGCTTTCGTAATCGCGTTCACCTTTGGATCGGCGAATACCCGCTTCGACGCTCGAAAAGCCGCCTTGCTCGACGACGTGGCGGCGATTCAAACGGCCTATCTTCGTGCCAATCTCATCCCCGAACCCCAGCGCACCACGGTGCGCAACCTGCTGCGGGACTATGTCCAGGCCCGTGCGGGCATCGTCTATGCGTATGGCCAGCCTGAGACTCTGCGATTGGTACAACAGCGCGCCAATGTCTCGCAGGAATTGATGTGGTCACACGTAGAGGCTCTGGCTGAGAAACAGGGGGAGACCAAGGCTTTCCTTCTCTTTACCCGTTCGCTGAATGACGTGTTCAACTTGCATACGAAGCGGGTTGTCTTGGGCGCGTACTACCGGATTCCGCCTGCGATGTGGCTGGCGCTGATTCTGGCCTCTGGTGTCGCAATGTTCGCTGTAGGCTTCCAATTCGGGATCGGCGGCAACCAACGCATCCACGCTTCTACCTTGGCCCTGGCGATAACTTTTGCGTTGGTGATGGTGCTCGCGTTCGATCTCGATCGGGCGGGCGAAGGCCTGGTCGCTGTGAATCAGCAGCCGATGATCGATCTCTATGAGAGCATGCGGAAGTAGACGAGGCGGGAGGAGTACGAAGTCTTCAGTGCTCCGACTTCTCTCGCTCCCTCTCCCACTCGAGTACGAACGTCAGGAAGCCGTTCGCAGGTCGCGCAGCCGAGATCAAGAAGCCCTGAATCGAGTCGCGGCCCACCTCGTCGATCGGGTGTTCCCCACCGTCCCTGTGCGCCAGTGGGTCCTCTCGCTCCCCTTTTCGCTCCGCTACCGCGTGGGCCTACGGTGCCCTCTCGCCCGTGAGATCCTGAACCTCTTCCTCCGCACGCTCTTCGCATCGCTGCGCCGTCGCAGTGCAGGCGAAGGAAGCCGTGGGCCAGCACGCCGCATCGGAGATACGCGCGGAACTCGCGCTCGATGAAGCGCGGCACCGGCTGGCCATGCAGACGAGCACGGGTCAGGAAGGTCTCGAGCTCCACCTGGACGACTGCGTAGAGGACACCGTCTTCGGGGCGGTGCCTCTCGTAGCTCCTCCTCTCGTGGCGGCCCCGAGCCGGGCGGAGTTGGGAATCGGAAGCTGCGAGAGGGCCCATGCGTGCGTGCCCTTGCCAGCTCCGTACCAGGCGCGATTCGTCGTGAGCGCGCCCCTCGCAGCGAATTCGGTCGGGATCGAGGCCATCTGTTCACGCTTCCGTCGCTGACAGCTGGTCACGGTTCGCGTAGCCATCGCCATGCTTCCCCTGGAAGCACCAGTACCGTTCAATTCGACCGATCCGCGAATCGGTTCGTCGCGGATTCACCATCCCAACCCTCGTAGCGGACGGTCGTCCTTCTCGGTCAACAGATTCCGAGACAAACTGAACGGTATTGCGCCTAGCACTCCCGAGAACCGGATCCGCACATCCGGTTTCTTCTCTACCCGAACAGTCTCTTCCCGATCCGGCGGGTGGGCGGCGGCTGCGATCTGGGGGAGAGCGCAAGTGAACAACCGAGCACGTGTCGGGTTCCGAATTCAGGGAGTGGGGTTCCTCGGCGTGTTGCTGCTGCTCGCCATGTCGAGCACTGCCCAGGAGTTGGGGCCCGCGATGAAGCCCGGCGATGCGAAAGCGGGCACCCTGCTGCTCCGTACTGCCAAAGGTCTCCGCCCGGCCCCGACCGTCCACACGGATGTGCAGATCGAAGTCACGGGTATGATCGCCCGGACCACGGTCGAGCAACGCTTCCGCAATCCGAGCGACGAGTGGATCGAAGGCATCTACGTCTTCCCCCTGCCCGAGCGCGCTGCGGTCGACACGCTAGCGCTCGTGGTCGGGGGCCGCTTGATCGTCGGGGAGATCCAGACCCGGGAAGAAGCGCGGGCCACCTACGAGAAAGCGAAAAAGGAGGGGCGCAAGGCTTCCCTGCTCGAGCAGGAGCGCCCGAATCTCTTCACCACATCCGTCACCGGCATCGGGCCTGGAGAGGAAGTGCGTATCGGGATCGAGTACCAGCAGGATCTCCGTTACGACCAGGGAGGCTTTTCCCTTCGCTTTCCGATGGTCGTCGGGCCTCGCTACATCCCCGGCGCAGCGCGAGTCGGCACCGCCCGGGGAACCGGCTGGGCCATGGGCACGGGAGCGGTGCCCGACGCGGCGCGCATCACCCCGCCCGTGGCACCGCCTGGGAGCGGAAGCAAGGATTCATCACTGAACCCGGTTCGCATCCGCGTCGAGCTCGATGCCGGGATGGACCTGGCGCGGATCCACAGCCCGTCGCACGGAGTTCGCATCCAGAGCCTCGAGGGCACGCGCCACCGGGTCGAGCTCGCCGATCCCAGTGTCCCCGCCGAATCGGATTTCGTGTTGAACTGGCGGCCCGCGCCGGCGGATGCGCCCGTGGCCGCGATCTTCCATGAGGAGAAGGAGGGCGAGCACTACGCCCTGTTGATGATCATGCCGCCCGATCCGCAGCGGGCCGGCGAGGAAAGGGTTCCGCGGGAGACGATCTTCGTGATCGATACTTCCGGCTCGATGCATGGCGAATCGATGGAGCAAGCCAAGCGCGCTCTGCGTCTTGCACTGGCACGGCTCCAACCGGCGGATCGTTTCAACGTGATCGCCTTCGCCGACACCACCAGGAAGCTGTTCCCGCATGCGGTCTACGCGCAGCCGACGCAGATCGACGAAGCCCGGTCGTGGGTCGACGGGCTCGCCGCCGAAGGAGGGACCGAGATGCTGACGGCCTTGCAGGCCGCACTCGATCCGACCGAAGAAGCTTCCCGCATTCGGCAGGTCATCTTCATCACGGATGGGGCCATCGGAGACGAAGCGAGACTCTTCTCGGAGATTCGCAAGGGTCTCGGTCGCTCTCGCCTCTTCACCGTCGGAATCGGTTCGGCCCCCAATGCCCACTTCATGGCCCAGGCTGCCGAACTGGGCCGAGGAACGTCCACGCTGATCGGGCAGCTGCACGAAGTGCAGGCGAAGATGGCGGAGCTCTTCTCGAAGCTCGAAAGCCCCGTCCTGTACGACATCGAGCTGGGCTTCGACGTCCGCCCGGTCGAAACCTGGCCGGAGCGGATTCCCGATCTCTATCTCGGTGAGCCGATCGTCGTCGCGGTGCGCTTGCCCGAGCTCGCCGGCAGCTGGATCACCAAGGGCCGTCGGGGGGGCAAGCCCTGGCAGGTCGAGCTGGCTCTCGAAGGGGGGCAGCAGCACGCGGGGATCGCGCGGCTCTGGGCACGGCGGAAGATCGCGTCACTGACGGGCTCTCTCTACGACGGCGCCGATCCGAAGACCGTGCGAAACGAAATCGTTGCACTCGGCTTGCGACACCATCTGGTGACGCGCCATACCAGCCTGGTCGCCGTAGACGTCACGCCGACAGTACCGGCAGGCGTCGTACCCGATACGCGCGCGCTTCCGACGAACCTGCCGAAGGGCTGGAGCTACGAGCACGTCTTCGGGGAGCTGCGCGCTCGCGAGCAGAATCTTCCCCCGGCGCCGAACGATGTGCTGCGGATGGCCCGGCACGCGCAGCATCTGCCCCAGGGTGGTACCCCGGCGGCGTTCCTGTTCTGGATCGGGTTGGGTTGTCTGCTCACGGGGGCATGGCTCGCGCGCACCCGTCGCACGGCATGAACCGAAAGCTCGGGGCTCTCGGGTTGGTCGCGGTGGGTTGTGTCTGCCTTGCGCACTCGGCATGGATTCCGGCCAAAGCGAGGCTGGCTCAGCTGTTGCTGGCCCATGCCTGGGAACGCACCCAAGCGGAGGGCGTCGATGTCCGCCCGTGGCCCTGGGCCGATACCCATCCCGTGGCCAAGCTCTCGGTGCCAAGGTTGGGAATCGAGCGAATGGTGTTGGCGGGCATCAGCGGGCGCACGATGGCGTTCGGGCCCGGGCACTACGACGGCAGCGCACAACCGGGCACGGCAGACAACATCGTCCTGGCCGGTCACCGGGATACCCACTTCGCGTTTCTTCGCGAGCTGGCGGCTGGAGACGAGATCCATCTCGAGGCCAGCGGCGGCACCCGCCAGCTCTTTCGGGTCGAGGAGACCCAGGTGCTGCATGAGAGCCAGGCCTCGGTGATGGAGCCGACCGGGCGCGCTGAGTTGACCCTGATCACCTGCTTCCCGTTCGATGCGGTGGTTCCGGGAGGCCCCCTGCGATTCGTGGTGCGGGCCAGAGCTGAGAAAATCCTGATTTCGTTGAGATGAAATTTGACCGACTACTTCGGTCATGTGTCGATTCAACGTGCGGCGGCGGATCCCGATCTTCACGGTCGCCCTTGACACAGGCCGGCGATGGGCTGCTACCCTGTTATTCAGCATGCACGCTCCTGGAATGAGATGCCATCGGATCGCACTCGTGATGCTCGTCGTGCTGGCCGGAATCGCTGGAGTCGCCGGTATCGGGGGCTGCTCCAGCACCCCGCGCACGAGCGAGAAGCTCACGGCTTCCAACTACTCGAGCTTCGAGAGCGCACGGGACGCGTTCCTGCAGATCGTTCCTGGCGAGACCACATCGGACGAGCTGCGGGCACTGGGAATCGATCCGGCCAAGGAGGGCACGACCATCGTTGGCTCGATGGGCCTCTCTGCTCGCCTGGTTCCCTTCAACGCAGCCCTGGTCAATACGGAGCAGCCACTCGACCTGCTCTCGGAGAACCTTCCGCAGTGCGCGGGGATGGGCCAGCGCTGTGAGATCTGGATTACGAGATACGCCAGGCTACGCGCGAAGAGGCGGAATCCCTGGCTGGAGCTGCTGCGGTTCCGTCGGATGCGAGACAAGACGGGCTGGCGCTTCGACGGCGCCGTCGTACTGATGGACGGCATCGCGGTCGAGAGTGTCTGGGGAGGCATTCCGCGCATTCATGAGCTGAACGACCGCATCCGACCGCTCGGCCCGTTCCAGGCCGGAAAGAGAATCAAGATCGTGCGGAACCGCAAATCGCGGCTGATCCTACGTGACGAGGACTCTGGAGAACCGTTTTGAGAAGTTCATTGCCTGTTTCGATCCTCACGCTGGCCCTCGCCATCCCGCTGCTGGGGTGTCAGAGCCTGCTCCCTTATCAGCGGAATTCCGTCGAGTCGCCCTGGCAGAGCTTCGACGAGGCGAAGGCCGCATTCGAAGCCGTCGAGATCGGATCCACGACCCGGACCGATCTCGCAACGATGGGCTTCGACCCCTACACCTCCTACAACGTCGAGATCGTGACCTACATCGACATCTTCCGGCAGTTCTGGGGCGTCGAGCCCGATCAGCTGGATCCCGGCATCCGGGATTGCCTGGCCGCCACAGTGCGTTGCGTGGGCCTGGACATCCAACCCCTTCGCGAGTTCGACGAGGAGTACGGCAACTTCTGGCTGAACTTCTTCGAGTTCCGCACGCAGACCGTGCTGACCGGCTGGCAATTCAACTCGACGCTGGTGCTCGTGGACGACACCGTCGTCTACAAGCTGTGGGACGGCAACCCGGTGGTACGGAAGAAGAAGGAAGTCGTGAGGCCCCTTGGCCCGCTCCAGAATCTGGACATCGATTTCAGGATTTCCTTTCCGTAGAGGTCGGCTCCGGGCTGAAGCGCTCGAGCCTCAGCCGAGCCGTCCCGACCCGGGTGCGGGTGCGAACCTTGAGGACGTCGCGGGCCGAGTCGGCTGAGACGAAGAGCGCAACCTCGTAGACGAAGGGGCGGTCCGACTCCTCGCCGACCTTCTCCGCAGTGGGGATGACGATCCAAGCCTCCCGCTCGCCCCCTGCGACCTCGATGGCAACCCGATCGACGCAGTTCAGATCGACCATCCAGAGGTCGTCGCCGCTGACGACCTCGAATCGTTCCGCCACGCCCACGTCCCAATCGACGACGCGAGCCATGAACAGCAGGGAGAACGGGTCGAGCGCCCCACTCCCTGCTTCGACCTCGCTCACGCTCTGCCTGGTCGGTTTGTCGGGCCTTCTGCGCGTCTCTTCTACGATGACGGGCTCGCCCGGCCGGAAGAACGTCCGCGTCTCGCGGATGCGTCCGTCGCGGTCTCGGACGATCACCGACTCGATCGCCGACATATCCTCAGCGTCGATGGCTGCCTCTCCCCGATACCGAACCTGGTACAACCGGCGCGCGATGCCTTCGGTCTGGCCCTCGACCTCGACGCGGTAGACGTCGTCGTCCAGGCTGACGCGAAGATCTGCCCGTGCTACGACGCTATTCGCCCACTCGAGGGAGTAGTGGTAGACCCCGAGCGGCGGATCGAACTCTGCCAGCATCGCAGCCGTCGGTTCCGCATGGCCGGCGCTTGCTGCCGCGACCAGGGCGATCGTCGTCGCCAGCACTGCGAGGCCCTGGCGGCAGCATCGAAGGCTGCGATTCAACATGGGCTACCGGTCGGTGGCGTCCTGAAGCAGGCTGCCAAGCATCTTCGCCGCGTCCGGATCGAGCAAGATGCCTGTATGCGACGCGGCATAGCCACGCACGCCAGCAGCCTGGTCCTGGGCGCGGGTCGCAAGCTGGCTTTCGATCGTGACGACCCCATCGTTCGAGCCACCCGACCGGTTCCGACCGCGATGGCCCGAGAACGCGAAGAGCAGGTGGAAGCGGGTCTCCTCGGCGAGTGAGACATCGAGCAGGTCTTCCAGGAACTGGCTCGAGGGTGCCATGTCACGCCAGGAGGGCAGCACCACGGGCGATCGCTGGACGCCCACCTCCGCGGCGGCGTGGCCCCCCCACGGAGTTGCGAGGGTCACGAAGAGCGGAATCCAATCGGCTTCGTCCTGGGCATGCAGGTCGTTCAACATCGCACGCGATACGAGCCCGCCCATGCTGTGAGCCACCACGACGAGGCGCTCGAACTCGAGCTCTTCGTGGAGCTGGAGCAGGCAGAGCTTCAGGTAGTCCGCCACTTTTTCGAGGCGCAACGCCGATGGGTAGGAGAACACCCAGGGCTCGAACGTCTCCCGGTCGAGCGTCTCGATCAACGGCGCGAACTCGAGCGGCGTCCCGCCGGCACCATGTACGAAGAGAACCGGAATCCGATCGGGATCGTGAGGCCCGAGCAGGAACAGGCCGCCGCCGTTGTCTCGGAGAAAGTCGATCGGCTTCCAGAGGCCTTTTTGCGAATTCACTCTCGAGAAACGGTCGTCCTCGAGGTTCGCGATCGTGCCTGGCCTCGGGCCACCGAAGGACATCCCTACATCCAGGTCCGGGTTCGAGAGATCAACGGCAAGCTCGAGCAACCGGTCGTCTCCCGCCGGCTTCTCAGGCAGCCTTCCGTCGACGCCATTCTGCGCGCGCTGACTGCTTGCTTCGACGACGGTGTCGCCATCGGGGAGCCACGTGGCGGTCTCGGTTTGCTGGAGGATCCGATCCCCGTTCCGGTCCTCGAAGGCGAGCACCCGGTACCGACCTGGGAGGACCATGAGGAAGTAGGGCCCGTCCTGCTCTACGACGAAGAAATCGACCGGCTGCAGATCGGGCTCGCGAAGAGCGACGACCAGGACCGGTGCGTCGTGGACGCCGCCGATCGTCCCGCGGATGACACTTGCCTCCTCGGCCAGACGAACCTGGGGACGAGCCGCAAGAAGGGTGCATCCAGCCAGTTCGCAGATGAGTGCGACAAGGCCGACGAGGAGCCATCCGCGCATGAGCTTCACTCCGGAGCCGGGGGAAGGATGAGACCGACGATGCGACATAGCTGCTTCCCGGAAATGAGGCTCAGGGTGTTGCGCCCCGCCGCTCGGAATTCCATCGATGCACGCCCTCCTTCTACGGCTCGGTGGCAGCTGGGGTCGTTCGCCACGACGGCGATCGTATCACCACTACCCGCCCAACCCACCCGATTCGCCAGGGGGAAACGGCCACGTAACATGACCACCTCGTCGTCGGTGAAGACGGTCTGGAAGGTGGCCTGGGCCCGCGGCACCATGGAGGCCGAACTCGGCCCCCGGGGCTGGCGGGCACGACCGATCAACGGGGCGCCGATCCCGACGGTGTCACAATGCAGATCGTCGCGAACGAAGCGCCCGCCCGGGCCGCGTTCCACGTAGTCCACGCGCTGCTCGACCCGCAAGACGGCAGCGCATGCTTCCGACTCTGGCACATAGACCTGGAGCGACAGCCCATGCCCGGCAAGCTGTACCTCCCAGAAGACGTGGCGCGGCACGAGACGCACGACCACCAACTCGGTGGTCCAGCTGCCAAGCCCCAGCTCCCAGAGGGCCTTGTGTGGGCTGCAGGCGGGAGCGACGGCAAGCAGAAGCAGGCCGATCGCTGAAAGTCTTCTCAACGCGGCCGTCATTCCCCACCCTCGTTCAATCCTCGCAGAGGATGCGCGCCTTGTAGATTGCACGGTCGATCGCCTCATCATCCGTGGCAGCGCTCAGCTCGAGCTTGGCAAGCTGACAGGCATCCGCTTCCTGGTGATGGTCCGCAGTCGGCGCCCCGGAACCCGCCTCACAATGGGCCCTCGAGACGCGGCGGATGTTTCCACTACGCCCCTGTTCGACGGAGACACAGTCGTCGAGCCGCATTCCGGTCTGATCCGTGATCATCCTGATGTCTTGACCAGCGTTCAGGCGCACCGTGTATTCGAAGGCTTCGTTCGAGCCCTCGAGCACGCGGGTGCCGATGCCGCCCACGGCAACGCCCGTAGCGGCTCGCTTGGTCTTCTTCTTGCCTCTCGAGGCGATCAGCCCGATCAGCCCACCGAGGATCGCCCCCTTGCCCGCATCCGATTCCAGCTTGACGACCTCGATTCCGATCACCGTGCCGTATTTCACGGAGACCACCTGGTTCTTGTCTCGGCGGCTTTGTGCCGCCGCCGGTGCTGCGGCCAGAGCCACGATGGCCAGCGCGGCGATGCAAGAGAGGGTTCGACGCATTTTTCGAGCTCCTGGTTCTGAGCAGATGTGCGATGAAATTATCACCGGTCAGGGAATCAGAGTCCAGAGCTGGATGGGGCCTCGAACCAGCCAGTAGCCATTCGCAACAGGTCGTTCTGTGTCGAATCGATAGACTCGGCGGATGCCGCGATGGCCTCACAAGCTGCTTCTGCTGGCGATCGGGATCGCCGTCCTCGCCGTCGCTGCGGCTCTCGTTACGGCGCGTTGGCTCGAGCAGACGCTTTCAGCCGAGAACGTCGCGGCGCGAGCCAGTGCAGAGTTGGGGCAGGATGTCCGGATTCGCTCACTCCGTGTGCATTTCACGCCGTGGCTGCGGGTCCGTCTGGAAGGTTTCACGGTCGGCACTGACGCCGCAGCGGAAGTGGTCGAGATTGGCCCCCGCCTCCTCCCCCTGCTGGTGGGGCGAGCGGAACCCGGGCGCATCGAGATCGAAGGCGCACGCATTCGCTTGACCCGCAGTGAAGGAGGCGGCTTCCGATTCGGGACAGGCGGGGGGCCGGGCTCGTCACGCGCGATAGAACTCGGTCACCTTCCCGAGATCGAGGTTTCCGAGGCGTCGATCGAGTTCGTCGATCTCGATGCGGGCGGGGAACCGGTTCGCACGTGGCTTCAGCTGGCGTCCGTCTCCCTGGGGCCGTCGCTCCTGACCGGCGAGGCCGAGCTCGAGGGCACCGTACGGGTAGGGCCAGCAGGGGATGGAGGTGAGCTGCGCGTCGAGGCGACGGCTGGCCACGATGGAACGTTCGATGTCTCCATCGAGGCCAGCAGGCTGGACCTCGCTTCGCTTCGCCCCTACCTGGAACGCTCGTGGGATCTCGAACGGCTCGAGGGCCACGTCGGGGGGGAGGTCGTTCTCCGAGTGACGCAGGCCGGGGAAGTGGAGGCCGACTTGACCCTGCGCCTGGCAGAGGCGGGGGTCGGCGTTGCGGGAGTGATGCTCTCCGGTCCGACGAGTCTGCGGGCGAACGTTTCGCTGGGAGCCGAAGCACTGGCGGTCCGCGATTTCCATCTCACCGCCCGGCGCCTGGCGTTGTCGGGCGGAGAGCGTGTACTCGATCAGGTCGAGGTCGCGGCCGAGGCTCTCGATCTCGGTGACATCCGAGGGTGGGCAGACCTGCCAGCCCGCGGAGAGCTGCGAGATCTTTCTGTCGGCTTCGACACGCACGAGGGTCCGGTGAGCCTCCATGTGGGTACTGGCAGGTTCGAGTCGCACGCGGAGGGAGCGAACACGCGACTCTCGCTGGAGGCGACGCTGGGCCCGGGCCCCGAGCGAATCGTTGCATCCATCCGTGCGGAATCGAAATCCTTCGCGCCCGGTACACCGCTCGCGTCCCTGCCTTTCGACGTCGCGCTGGAAACTGAAATCTTCGACCCGACCCCGCTGTCGCCGTATCTGCCACGCGCCTGGAAGGCTGAGCTACACGATGCGCGAATGGCCGCGACGGCGACGCTATCCGGAGATCTCAGCGGGGGCGTTCGCGGCGACGCGCGGCTCGCGCTGAACTCCGGCGCGCTGGAGTTCAGCGGCATTCGGCTCGAAGGGCCGGCCTCCCTGGCGGGGATGCTTGCGATCTCCAGCCAGGGCATCCGCCTGGACGCGGGGCAGCTGAACGTCGCGCAGGCCTCGATGGGTGATCACCTGGCAACCGGTGTCCGCGCCGAGCTGAGCTGGAGCGGAGAAACCGTCGACCTCGCTGCGATCGACCTCGATCGCTACAACGGCCTGCTGCTTGCTGCCATGGGGGAATCCGCGGGTCCGGAGCTGCGCGTGACCTGGGCAGAGCGGTTCTCCGCGTTTGGAAACACGGGGCCGTGGCCGCTCGGTGGGCTTTCCTGGTTGCACGTTCCTTCCCAGGCCTCGGTCGTCGGTGCCGAAGCCACCTTGGTGGACCCACGAGACTCCGAGGCAGCGCCTCTCCCGTTGCGCATCGAGCAGGCTGAACTGCGCGGCTTCGCGGTGGGCGAGACCGTCAGCCTGGGCCTTCGGGCGAACCTCGGTGCTGCTGCCGATTCGCGTGGGAGCGTCGAGCTGCAGGGCACGCTGGGGCCCTTGGGTAGCGAGTCTTCCGCGCTCTCGTTGGAGGCGACGGCTCGAGGCATCGATCCCTCGCTGGCCCTCGCCTACGCCCCACCTGACTGGGACGTCTCTGAAGCCCTCGGCCCGCTCGAGGGAGGCGTCGTTTTGCGCGCGGGCCAGGGCCGGCCGCTGGAGGCCGAGTTCACGATCGATGCGGCCAGCGGATCGTTACTCGTCAGCGGGCTCCAGCTCGCAGCTCCCCTGCACGCGCGCGGAATCGTCTCGTCGGGCGACGGCGGGCTCTCGATCCGCGAGGGACGTCTCGAGGTTGCGGGCGCAGCCCTCGGAGAATACGAGGCCGACGCGCTGCGCGCGGACTATGCGATCGATGGGGCGACCCTGTCGCTGCCGTCGATCGCCTGGCATGCCTACGATGGAAGCTGGCAACATCGCGGTAGCGTCAAGCTTACCGATCCGCCGGTCTTCGATCTTTCGCTCAACGTCGACGCTGCCAGTCTCAACCAGCTGGCGGCCTTCGATCTGGCCGAGGAGCCGATACGGCTGGGCGGCAGGGCCACCCTGCGCGGCACCTGGCATGGCATCGACCGGTGGCTCGAAGATGTCGAGGGCTCCGGAGCGTTGGAGCTGCGCGGGGGGAGCATTCCGGGATCGGCGCTGATTCGCGCCGTCCTGTCTGCGCTGCTGAGCAGGGTGCCGGACATGGGGCTGATCTCGACGGGCGAGCAGCAGCCGAGCCGCACGCGGCTCCAGCGCGCGAGCGTGCCCTTCCAGGTCGAGCGAAGGCGGCTTCGCACGGACGCATTCAAGCTGATCACGGACGACTACACGCTCAACGGAGAAGTGCGGCTCAGCCAGGACTTCGACGTGCGGCTGAACGGGGAGGTTCAGTTCACCTCCCATGGGCTCAGCAAGATGCTGAGCATGGGCGGGATTCCCAAGCGTGTGCGCAAGGGTTTTCGCCTTCCCGCAATTCCCGTCGAGGGCCGCGGCCCACCCGAAGCGCTGACCTTCCGCGCTGACGTGCGGAAGATTCCCCTCGCCACCCTCCACGGAATTCTTGGCCTCCCGCTTCGCGCAATCGACGCTGTGAGAGGCGTCGGTGGCGCAGTGCGGGACGTGGGCAAACGAGCGCTCGGGAAGAAAGAATCGAAGAGCGGGCCGGACGATCGCTAGGCGAATCTCGCGGGCAGGACGGACTGGCTGATCTCACGGATTGCACAGTCGCCCGCTGCAGAGTGGGAGCTGACGCCTACGGCTCCGAGGCGTGCCGCCATCACACGAAGCTGAACAAGAACGTGGCTGCTGAGACAGCGGCAGTGACGCTCGATACGCATGGCGCGCGACCGTTCGTCGTTGGCGGCGAGGTAGGAAGTCAGGACCGCGAGCACCAGCGCAACGAACACGAGGATCGTGGAGGACAGGATGAAGCTGTCCAGCCGCGTCAGGTAGGCAACCTTCGGGATGTAGCCGTCGATGGTGAAGCGGTAGGCGATCAGCGTCAGCATCGAGGTCGTGGCGACACCGATCTGGGTTCCCGCGAGCGAGGGATCCAACCAGAAGACCGTCACTGAAGGCCGGGATCGGGGGCGCCCCCTCATAGAACCGGTGCTCGACGGGGCCAGCGGATAGTTCGGAGATCGCCCAGTCAGGGACCGAAAGCTCCCGCGAGATCGCCGATGCGTGTTGAGGGTCCACGACAAGGAGGACCTCGTCGGCCTCGAAGCCGGCGGCGATGAGGACGACCGAGAACCGGTGCTGGTCGAACGGAAAATCCTCCACCTCGAGCGCTTGGGAGAACGGACCCCAGACGCGTTGTCGCACGATCACCTCGCCGTCCGGCTGGATGTCGGCGATGGCGGGGAGTGTCTGGATGGTCCGCTGCTGGTTCAGGTACTGGAGACGCGGATGCCAGATCTCGTTCAGGGGGACGACCCGCTCCTGGGGGCCGGGGTGGGCGAGCCTCGGGTCGTGCCAGCGAGCCTCGTAGTAGACGTTGGCGATGAAGCTCTGCGCCACGGCGTCGATCTCGTCGATGTCGAGCACGATCATCATCACCCGCACCTCGGTCGGTCCCTGGTCGGCGAGCGGGCGCCCGAGGGTGGCGCGGGCCGGGCGCGCGAGCGCGGCGCCGATCAGCAGGATCAGGGCCAGCGCGAGGCTGGCGCGAGCGAGCTTTCCAGGCATGGATCCTCCAACGTGACGGACGAGAGATGAGTCAGCCCCATTCCCGCTCAACGATTGCGTAGCACCTCCACCAGCGGGCGACCGATCGCGCCCGAGGGTGACTTGACATCGACGAAGGCCGCGAGTGTCGGCGCTACGTCCACGGTATGCACGCGGCGGTGGATCCGCTGCGCGGGAACACCCGCCCCTGCGAAGATCAAAGGCACGAAAGTGTCGTAGGTCCATGGTGATCCGTGGGTCGAGGCCACGGTGAGACCGTCGAAATCGTTGATGAAGTGCTGCGGTTCGAACACGATGAAGACATCGCCTGAGCGGCTGGGGTTGAAGTTGTGGAGGATCGAGCGGTGAATGCGGGTGTCCGGCACACGGCCCGTGCGCACGTCACTGCTGGCCACCGCGGCCGCTACGCCAGGTAGCTTCGCCAGCTCCTCGGCGACCGCATGCTCGACGACGTCCGGGTCGAGACCCTGGGCCCGAATGGCAGCCTGGTCCAGGTAGACGTAGGGATGGATGAAGCTGAGGATCAGCTCTTCAGCGAGGCCGAACTTCTCACGCAGGGCTGCCAGGCCCGGCTGCTGGTTCCATGCGCTCGGGTCCACGTAGCCCGCCTTGATGCCAAACTGCTCCAGATAGCCCGGGGCTTCTGGCGCGCCGTGATCCGCCGACAGCACGATGAGCGTGTGCTCGAGCCCGACCTTCTCATCCACCGTGCGGAAGAGTTCGGCGAGGGTGCGGTCGAGGTGGAGGAGGTTGTCTTCGCTCTCGAGGCTCGAAGGGCTGAACAGGTGCCCCACGTAGTCGGTGGAGGAGAAGCTGACACCCAGGAAGTCAGGCACGGCGTCTCTTCCCAGCGGCTCGTTCTCGATCAGGTCCTTCGCAAAGGCGAGGGTCATCTCGTCACCGGCCGGGCTCACCGTGAGCAGGGTGGTGAAGTACTTGCTGGTGCCGTCACCGAAGGCGTGGGGAAATGTCCGGCCGTAGCCCGGAAAGTCGGTTTCCCAGGGTACGTCGTCGGCTGCACCGAAGAGATAGGTGGACAGATCGTGCAGCAGCTCCCAGGCCTTGCCGGCGTAGCGCGCCGTCGGACGCTTGGCGTTGTGGGCCTCCACCCAAGCCGGATAGCGATCGTAGTAGTAGCTGCTGGTCACGAACTCGCCGGAGGCCTTCGAGAACCAGAAGGCCTTGCCCGCGTGCCCAGCCATCGAGACCGCCCCGCGATCCTTGACCGAAACGCCGAAGGCGAGTGCGCGCCCGGCACTGTTGGCTACGAGCTCGTCGCTGAACGTCGAGACCAGGATCGAACGCGGCGACCTGCCGGCGACGGTCGCTGCCCTCTGGGTCGGATCGATCTCGGTGGCGTCATCGACATCAGCGCCCGCAGTCAGCAGGTTGTAGTCGGGGTCTTCGATGTTGTAGGTCTTGTGCCCGGTCTCACGGTCGAACCACACATTGCCCACCATGCCGTGGGCAGAAGGATGGGCACCCGTCGCGAGCGTCGTGTGGCCGACGATGGTCTCCGTGTTGGCGTGGGTGTGGTGGGCATCCTCGTAGACGCTGCCCTCATCGAGCAGGTAGCGGAAGCCACCGGAACCGAAGTGCTCTGCGTAGCGCGCAAGCAAATCGCCGCGCAGCTGATCGACCGTGATCTGCAGCACGAGCCGGGGCCGAGCCGGCTGATCCTCTCCAAAGACCTGGGACCCGAAGCCCAAAAGGATCAACGCCAGCGTGAGAGAGCGCATTGCGCGCCTCTTGCGGTGCGCCGGAACGGTACCCCGGTACATGGAATCGATCGACATGGCTCTACTCCTTCTACGTGGGTCAGGGTCGACATCCAGGCGCGGCACGCGATTCGAAACGGATCGAACCCTAGGTCTTTCCAAGCCCCGCAGCGACTCTAGGGGGTTCCCTTCGGCGGCGGGGCTGCAGGCGGCGTCCAGGCTTCCTCGAGCGCAATCTTCACGAGCTCGCCGCCCTCGAAACGGTCATTCGATTGGAGGCCATTCAGCACCGCGCTATCCAGGACGTTCCAGGTGTTCCCCGTTCGCCGCGAGAGCTCCCCCAGCCGCTCGCTAGGTCGGGCCCTCGCCAGCCGAAGCCGGGTGACACGAAGCCCCGCCTTCTGCTCGGGGGTCAGACGGCGAAAACTTCTCGGGGTTGCGACGATGCGGCCGCGGAATCGTTTGATGGCACCCATCCGGGCCATTCCGGTGATGCGGAAGGTCACCTCTCCGGCATCGATCAGGGTCACGATCGCGCGCACGTTCCCCGGAAAGGAAAGCTCGAGGCGCCAACCATCGAAGCTGCCAACGGCGATCGCCTTCGACTCCACCATCTTCGCCCCTTTGGGTGCCTCGTCGAAGAGCGCTTGCGCAGCCTTCTCCAGGGATTCGGCGGGTGGATCCGCCTGGAGATAGATCACCGCGGCTCCGCGGGGCTCGGTCGCGCCGACGGCCGCGCCGGAGTTGGAGGTCTGCCAGCCTGTTGGGAACAAGAGCTGGAAATCGAGAAGCGGGTGGAGGAAGAGCCGCCCTTCGAAGACGCCGGAGCCGGGGCGTTGTCCGAGGGCCAGCCCTTCGATCCGATTCAGATAGGAGGTCCGGGTATCTCCGAGCGCCGGATCGCGTTTCCAACGGATCTCCTTTGCGCCCACCGCGTTCACGCCAACCCGCTCCCCGGTATCGGGATGGGTATCGAAGAACGAGGGCAGCCGGGTGTAGCCGAGCTTCACCCGCCCGGTCCGCTCGAGATTCCTCAGGAAGGTCGACATGCCCATCGGGTCGTAGCCCGAGGCGGCAGCGAGCCGTTGGCCGCCCTTGTCGGCCTCGCGCTCCATGTCCCGACTGTAGGAAGCCAGCTTCCTGGCGCGGATCCACGGCATCGAGATCGGCTGGGCCCGCTCGATGGCTTGTTGGCGTGCCGAGTGCCGACGCGCGGCATGCGTGATCTCGTGGCCGATCACACACGCCAGTTCGTCCTCGCTGTTGGCCAGCGCGATCAGACCGCGGGAGAGGAAGATGTAGCCGCCGGGCAGCGCGAAGGCGTTCGGCTCCACCTGGTCCACGATCTTGAACTGGTAGCCGGACGAGCGCGGTACCCCGCGCGCCAACCGAGAACCGAGTTGCTGGACATAAGCGGCCAGGGCTGCATCGTCCAGCAGGCCGATCTGCGACGCGACCTGCTTGGAGGCCTCCTTGCCGACGCGTGCATCGTCCGCGCGAGTCCTCAGCACCGTAGGTCTGGGCTTCGCTTTCGAACTCTCGTCGTCCGTCTTGGGGTCGTCCTCCGACATCAAGATGGTGCGGCCGCCCTTGGGCTTGGAAGGGGTCGAGCAGGCCAGGCCGAGCGCGAGTGTCGCGACGGCGAGCAGGCTCAACGCGAGAGCGAAATGCGGCCGATGAAGACGCGGATGGATCATCGCGGGTCAGCGGAGCTCGGAAACCCAGGAGCCGTCCGAGAACCAACGCACCTTGAGGCGGGCCAGCAGCCCGGTCTCCTCGAGGGTATCCAGGTAGTTCTCCACCAGGTTCACAAAGAGCGGGTCTCGCGGGGGAAGCGCTACGCCGAGGGGTTCGATGGTGAGCGGCGAGTGCAGCATCGCCAGCCCCTCGCCGGGGAAGCGCAGGATCGAGACCGCGCAGAACGGGAAGTCGGCCACCAGCGCATCGACCTCTCCCTTTCGCACCATTTCCACAGCACTGTCGTAGTCCGGTGTGCCCCGGAGCTGCGCGCTCGGCAGCCGTCGCTTCACGAAGCTCTCGCTGGTCGAGCCCGCCAGGGCCACGTAGGTCCGCCCCGCGCTGTCGAGCTCAGCCACCGTCTCGGCCCGGGCGAGCTCCGGGGAGCGCGTCAGGATCGACTTGCCCGAAACGAGGTAGGGCCCGGCGAAAGCGACACGGGCGTTCCGCTCCGCCGTGATCGTCATGCCGGAGATCACGATGTCCACGTCGCCCCGCTCGAGGGCGGGCAGGAGTTCGGCAAAGGGCAGCGGGACGAGACGCGTCTCGAGCCCCATCGAGTCGCCCAGGGCCCGAGCGATGTCGACCTCGAAGCCGAAGATCTCCCCAGCCCGGTTTCGCATGTTGAGGGGTGGCTGATTGCCGGTAAGCCCCACCCGCAGCTCGCCGCTGGCGAGGATCTGACCGAGATGGCCGGGCGCGGGGGTCGCCGGTTCCGGCGCAAGCGATGCGCAGCCGGGCAGGGCGAGGGCCACGAGTCCGAGCAAGGGGACGAGCAGACGGCGCATGGCTTCCCTCCAGCCGGACGGGGCCGCCCGGGGCTGCATTTGTAGGAGACTGGTCGCGCGGCGTCCAGCGCGCGTCTCGGCGCCCGTTTCCTGCGAGGTTCATCGGTAGGGTCCCAGGCTCGGGTTCATGTCCACGCTTGGGCCGTGGTTGTGCGCCAACCGGGGATTCGCCAGGATGCGGCCATGTCACGCCCCCTGCTCGCCGGCCTGGTCCTCTGCCTTTCCCTCGTCCCGGCCTGTGCACGCAACCCGGTAAGCGGCCGACCCCAGGTGGTGCTGATGTCGGCTGGCATGGAGAGCGAGATCGGGCGCCAGGAGGCGGCCAAGATCGACGAGTTGCTAGGCACCTCGGACGATGCGGATCTCCAGGCCTACGTGGAGCAGATCGGGAGCCGCCTGGCCGCGCACTCTCCCTGGCAGAAGGCGGAGTACACGTTCCGCGTGGTCGATACCGCCGAGCCGAACGCTTTCGCGCTGCCCGGCGGCTACATCTTCCTCTCCCGCGGTCTGATCGCGCTGGCCAACAGCGAGGACGAGCTGGCCTGCGTGATCGGCCACGAGATAGGTCATATTGCCGCGCGCCACACCGCGAGACGCCTCACCGTCGCGGCGCCCTTTGCCATCGTGGGAATCCCCGGCGCAATCCTCGGCATGCTGAACAAGACCCTCGGCGCAGTGGTATCGGCACCGGCCCGGCTCGGGGGAAGCCTGGCGCTGGCCCCGCATAGCCGTGCGCAGGAGCGTCAGGCCGACCGTCTGGGCATGCAGCTGGCTGCGGCTGCTGGTTGGGACCCTGATGCGTTGGCAGACGTGCTCGTAACCCTCGAACGCGAGGACGAGGCGCGCCGTGGCGAGCCGCGCAAGACCGACTTCTTCGACAGTCACCCGAGCACGCCGGACCGGCTATCGAGCCTCGAAGGAATCGCCGACACCCTCACGCGGGCGCCGGCGGCCCCCGTAGCCCCGGACAGGGAAGCGTTCCTGGCGGTGCTCGAAGGGCTGTTGCTCGGCCCCAACCCGAAGGGAGGCGTTTTCGACGAGGCCACCTTCCTGCATCCGGAGTTCGGCTTCGCGCTGGATTTCCCGGCGGGCTGGGAGCTCGACAACCAGCCTGCAGTGGTGTTGGCCACCGATCCCGAAGCCGGGGGCAAGGTGTTCTCGCTGCTCCAGCTGGTCGAGTCCTCGACGGATTCGTCCGTCGACTCCGCCGTGAAGGAGTTGGAAAGGGATCTGTTGAAAGACGTCGAGTTCGTGCGCATCAACGGCCTGTCTGCCGCACGGCTGCGAGCCACGCGCAAGCGCACGGCGTTCGATCTCACCTGGATCGCTCATGCCGAGCAGACGCTTCGCATCGCCGGCGTGAGCCCTGCGAGTGAGGCCGAGCGATTGGCGGACACGTTCTCTGCCGTTGCCCACAGCTTCCGTGCGATGGGCCCCGAGGATCGCGCGCGTGTGATGGAGAGCCGGCTCCGAATGGTGTCGGTCCAGGAAGGCGAAAGCCTGGAGGCGTTGCTGGAGCGGAGTGGCAGCGACTGGGATGCCGAGATGGTCGCGATCGCGAACGGTCTGGAGAGCCCTGCGCTCGCACTGCCGGAGAAGGCACGGCTGAAGGTGTCGATCCCGCAGCCCTATGCTCCCCTGGTCGAGGCCCCGGAAAGCTGAGACGAATCAGGTTGCAGCAGCTGATCGCCGCGGAGTCATGAGCCGTCCGGCTCCGACCCATCGGCATCCAGCGGATCTCCCAGCAAGATCGTCCGTCCGTTCGTTGGCTGGGTCGGTCGATTGTTATGCGAGAAGATGTCGGTGAACGTGCGGATCTGTTCGTCCGAAAGCCGGACGGGCTCCGCGAGCACGAACCAGCGGACACCCTCGCTGCACGGGGGTGTCGTGAGCGAACCCTCGTAGCGGAAATGGCGGCTCTGCGTGGGGAGCAGATCGTCGATGTCGATTTCGACGTGCTCGAGATGACGTTGCTCCCCGGCAGCGGTCGGGAAGTTGCTCCACACGGGTTCGAAGGCCGGGTTGTGGGCACCCTCTTCGATGAACACGCCCATCACCACCAGTTCGCCCTGTGTCGAGCGATGAACCAGGTGCATCTCCATCGGGTAGGCGCGCCCGTCCACGGTGTGCTCACTGGGCGCATGGAAGTGGTACTGCTGGAGTTCGTAGACGCGGCCGCTGACAGTGAGCGTGCTGCCGGCGTCGTAGTCCACCTGGATGGTATGCCCGTTGTCGAGGACGTCGACGACATGCTCGTGGTGCGCGATCTCGAGGCTCGTTGGCCCGTAGTTCCGCGCTGGTGCATCGATGTCGACCTCTTCCGCCCGGGCGAGGTCCACCGGTGACTGGGCACGCCCCGTTGCGCAGGTGGCCCAATCCGGATCGAGTGACGCCCAATGCGGTGGCCCGTCGTCACGACCGTAACCCCAATGCGGGCCTTGCTCGTCGGACGCCAGCATCATGATCGGTGCGACGCATGCAAGCACGATTGCAGCAAACCAGCGAACGCTCATGTCGCACTCCTGTCTCCGAAGTCGACCTGCAGGGGGTTCTGCCCGATCAGCAGATGGCCCTCGATCGCCTGGTGCCTTGCTCAGAGCCTGGGGAAGGGGTGGGTGACCATCATCTGCACTTCCATCCCTTCGCTGGACGCCGCGACATCAGCCCGGATCACCAGGCTTTCCAGCATGGCGCGGATTCCCACCCCGGCACTCCACTTCATGTCCGAGTGGAGGTCCGAGAGTCTCCAATGCTCGGCCACCCGACCCAGCTCGACGAAGGGAACAAACTGCCACCAGTCGACCCGTACGAAACGCTTCAGCCAGGCCACTTCTCCCAGGGGATTCCAGCGCGGGATCAGGCGTAGCTCGGCCGCATAGTAGATGGCGGCCTTGTCGTTGAAGCGGGCGGTGGGGAAGCCGCGCAGGCGATCGAGGCCGCCGAGGGTCGCCCCGAAGTAGTTGGGGGGGCGGTGGGTGATGACCCGACGGCCGTCCTCGATGTCCACGTCCCAGGTGGGTGTATCCGCAGTCCAGAAGTTCAGGGCCAGCACGCGCTTCCGGAAGCGCTCGCTCTCACCGAGCGAGAAGTATTTCGACAGCTCGAGCTCGATCGCCGTATACGACGAGTCGCTGTCCTGGACACCCGGGTCGCGGATCAGCGTGAAGCGCTGGATGCTCCCCTTCGACGGGTTGGGCATGAAATCCACGTTCTCGTGGCGCAGCGTGAAACGGGCGCCGCCGGTCTCGAGTTCGTCGCTCCCGAAGTCGGCATCGAAATCCTGGCTGCGGTAGAAGGGCTCGAACTCGATCAGCGTGCGCCCGGAACGCAGGGGATTCCAGAAATCGCCTCCGGTGGAGCCCTCATGGAGGAGGCCGCGATCCAGCACGTAGGTTGGCACGATGGTGTCACGGCCATGGCCGATGGGGAGGACGTACTTGAAGATCATCCGGTACCACTGGTCCGTGCCCTCGCTGCGGATGAAATTGTCTTCGTCGGAGTCGTTGCTACCTGCGCGGTCGTCGTCGAAGAAGAAGTTCGGGTTGCCGTTCTGGAAGGTGTCGATCTCGGCGTAGTCGCCGGCCGTGATCCTCGGGCCCAGGAACAGGCGTTCGCTGAAGGGCGTCCGGAATCCATCTCCATACAGGTGCCCGACCCAGGAGCCGTTGGTGCCCCCGATCAGGTTCAAGAAGGCACCCGCCTGAGGCTGCAGGATCCCGCGCTTCCCTGCGACCGCCCCGAACGCCAGATCGAGCACGTCCGAGTGGAACGCGTAGGGGAGCACGAAGCCGTCGGGCTCCGCCTCGGCTTCCGCGTCCTTGTCCAGGACGAGCATCTGTGCCGCCGCTGCGATGGGCAGCTGGGCGGTCAGAAGCGATGCCGCGAAGACGAGGGTTCTCGCAAGCTTGACGTTCACAGGTCTTCCTCCGTCCGGAACCATGGATCCCACGATGGCCCAGCGGGGCCGCCCTGGCCTGATCAGTTCAGGGCTCCGTCCTTCCAGTACCTCGTGCCGGACACCCCGGCCGTCAGCGCCAGGCCCGAGCCGGTGAGCTGGTAGACGCTCATCCCAGCACCCATTCCCACGTCGGCTCCTGCCCCGGCCACCGTTCCACTCGTTCCGACGGCCGCGCCGCTGCCTCCAACCCGCCCCTGGGCCCCGGTCGATCCGCCGACATTGCCGGCCTGGACGGCCGCCTCCGCGTCTCCGCCGAACTGCCAGCCGCTGTCCCGGAAGCTGGCCATTGTTTTCGGATCGCGGAAGACGAAGAGGACCCGATAGGTCTTGGCGCCGAGGCCCACTCCGGCGCCGATCTGCGCCATGCGCATGAAGGTCTCCTTGGACGTGGCGTTGTTCACGAGCATGCCGTAGCCGTGGCCGGGCCCGAGCAGAAAGATCTTCACGGAGAGGTTGCTGAAGACCGCGTAGCCGGCGGCGCTCCGCATCTCCTCCTCGAGCTTGGGATTGCGCTTGTGGATCTCGGTCAACATGTCCGTTCGCATCTTGCGGACGTAGCTGCGCTTCTCATCGACCGACCCGCCTTTTGCCGTCATGCAGCCGAGGCCGGCAAACGGGAGAACGCAGACGATCAGGAAGATCAAATGGCGGCCGATGGACATGACACACCCCCCAAAAAAAAGAGCTCAGATTTCAGCAGGATCGCGAACAGGCCGAAGCCCGTCAGTCCTCGCAGATGATGCGCGCTTTCTTGACGGCGAGATCGAGTTCGGCGTCGGTGCTCGCGGCGACGATGGCATCTTTGGCTGCCGCGCAGGCATTTGCTTCTTGCTGGTGGTCGGCCGTCGGAGCCGAATCGCTCGCCTCGCAGTGCGCACTCGAGACACGGCGGATGTTTCCGCTGCGGCCCTGCTCGACGGAGACACAGTCACCCATCCGCATGCCCGTCTGGTCGGTGATCATCTTGACGGTCTGTCCTGAGACGAGCCGCACGCTGTACTCGAAGGCCTCGCCTTTGCCCTGGACCACCCGGGTGCCGATACCGCCAACAGCAGCGCCGGTGGCGGCGCGCTTGGTCCTCTTGCTTCCGCCCGAGGCCGCGAGCCCGATGAGTCCGCCTACCGCCGCGCCCTTGCCCGCGTCCGACTTGAGCTTCACTTTCTCGATCCCGATCACCGTGCCGTACGCGACGGCGATGACCTGGTTCTTGTCCCGTCGGCTCTGCGCGAAGCCCGGAGCTGCGAGAGCGGCGACGAGAAGGGCGGCAAGGCCGAGTATGGAGGAGCGGAGGATCAGGCGATTCATGGGGGTCTCCTTGTCCAGCAGTCGGCTGGGGTGGGCCGGAGAATAGGCAGCTACAAGATGAGAATCCAGCTGCAACCGCCGGAACCTGTTCGTGCAGTGACGGTTCATTGAGTGAATGGCCGATTCTTGGTGCCCAGAGATCGCGAATTCGGCCAGCCTCTCTTCTTCGCCGGGCGAACGGGATCCTTCGCAAAGCCTCTGCGTAATTCGCCCAGGCGGAGCTCGACCGCGGGCCGAGGTGATGGTGTCGTTCATCGATGAGCCTCGCGATGAACACGGGGTTCTTCCGCAGCTTGCTAGTCCAGAGGAATCTCGAGCTGCCTCGAGCCTTGGAGATCTGCTGACACGTGTCGACCGAGCCTGCATCAAGAGGCCACCGTACCGCTGGACGTGGATCGGCGGGCTGGCGATACTTCCCATCCGCGGGACACGACAAGAGGCGAGGAGACCCGAGCATGCGCCGCATCCATTCCAGCATCTTTGTGTTGGCTCTCGCAGCACTGATGGTGTCACAAGCAGACGCGCAGGATCGAAGCGACAAGAACCAGATGGTCCGGGTCGACTACGGCACAGTCGTCGGAATCGAGCCCGATTCGAACCCCGGGCTCGGAGCCAGGCTCGCGATGCTCGTCGGCCTGGCCGTGCCGACCGGGTACATCGTGCGTTTGGGCTCTGGTCGGGACGTCAGGGTGATCGCCGATCCGGGGGAAATCCGGCAGGGCGACTGCGTGGCGATCGAGCAGGGGCGCAGTGCCAACATCCGCCGCGTCTCGAGCGCCTACTGCCAGGCCAAGGGTGGAGCCCCGGTCGCGGGCCGCTACCAGGATTCCGACATCTGCGACCAGGCGATGCTCGATTTCGAAATCGCCACGGACGACGCGGAGATCGCGCTCGCAGCTCGCAAGCTGCGCTTTCTATGCGCGAACTGATCTCTTCTGGCTCGTAGTCGTGATCGGTGCGGCGACCGGCTGCATCCTTCTCGCCATGAGTCGGTAGACTTTGCGGGCGACAGCTGTAGCGTTCCATTGTCGAAGATTGGGCCTGTATCGCCTTGGGCGGGAAAGCATGGGTTGGTTCGACTCGTGAGAGAGAGGTGCCCACGCTGAAGGCGTGGCTCGTGCTTGGCCTGCTTTGCCTGACGGCAGGTGCGGTTCCCGCCACCGCCGACGAGCCGCCGGATCCGGGCGGAAGCCTGGCAGGGCCCGTTTCCGAGCCGAAGTGGGAGTTCAGTTTGGCCCCCTATCTCTGGACCAGCTCCCTGGAGGATGAGGTGACGGCGCGCGGCGCGACCGTCGACATCGACGTGCCTTTCTCGGACCTTCTCTCAAACCTCGATATCGGTCTGATGGGCGTCGTCGAGGCCCGACGTGGACGCTTCATCATTCTCGTCGACGGCTTCCGCATGGGCGTGGTAGCTCAGCTGTTCCGGCCGATCGCGCGGCGCATCGTCTCGGATGGCAGCTCTCCGAAGTGCCGTCGGTAGTCGGCAGCGAACTGTCCCATGTGCCAGAAGCCAGCACGGTTCGCCACCGCTACGACGAGAGCGCCCGCTGAAGCGTCGCTCAGCATCTCTCGCGCGTTGTTGAGACGGATCGCCTTCAGATACGCCGTCGGCGTAGCGTCGTAGTGCTCCCGGAATGCATAGTCGAGAGTCCGCCAGCTGACGCCGGTGTTTCGGCACAGCTCACGAACGCTGAGCGGTTCGCCCGCGTGATCCTCAATGAACGACCGGGCTCGCGCAACAGCCAGGTCGCGATCGCGGAGCAGGGGCTGCCGAGCTGGGCCCGTCGCCGAGGCGAAGGTCGCCGCCACCTGGAGCAGGAGCCCGAAGCTGAAATCCCGGTCCAGCGTCGAGGTCCCCTGGGCGTGGGCGGTTTCCCCGATCCCCCCGACGAGGCGCTCCAGCCTGTGCCGGAGCTGGCCCAGCTCCACGGGATCCACGGCGACAAGCTGATCCTGCGCGCCGCGGAGCCATGGGCCAGCTGGAGCCCCGAGAGTTCTCGCGGCTTCCTCGAGCTGATCGTGACAGACCGAGAGGGTCCAACAACCGAATCCGGGCTGTGAGATTGCCTCGAAATCGCCCTCCTCGCGGAAGATCGCCACGTCCGTGTGCCTGAAATCGCTCCCACACCAGCTGACGCCCTCGACGTCTCTCTCGAGGAAGCCAAAGGTCCGGTAGCCCGCAGGGCTTTCCCCGCGCTGATCCTATCGGCGGCCGAATCGGGATCGCTGAAGGAGGATTCCCGGCCCAGAGATCCTGATCAGCTCTGCAGGCGACGGGCCGGGGTCGATCTGGCGGAAGTCGAGCGTCCAAGGGCCGAAGAGCCCAGAAAGCTCGCTGAGGTCATCGACGTGCCCACGTATCCGCTGGTACGGGCCGGCAGTCTCTACTGCGAGTTCCAAGTTCTGATCCGCTTGCGAATTATTGATGCCTCGGCTCGCAGGATCGGCGATCATTGCAGCCTCAACAAGGGTGTTAGGGAAACGGGGAGCACGTGGGGAGACGAAACCCCAAGTGCCACGTCTACCTGAAGCCCGACCCCACCAGAGGTATTCGACATGAGACGCCCCGGACTCGCCTTCCTGGCAGGCCTCGCGACCTGCGCGCTCGCCTTGATCCTGCTCGGCGGCAAGACTTCGCCCACCGGGACGGTCTCCGATCGGGACGTCTACTACCCTGGCAGCGAGACCCTCGCCCCGGACGAGATGCGCATCGTCGCATTGGGAACAGGCATGCCGAGTGTGCGGCCGAAGCAGGCCGCGGCTTGCTGGCTCGTCGAGCTCGGCAATGGCGACAAGTTCCTCTTCGACATCGGCAGCGGCTGCCACGAGCGGCTCGCCGCTCAGATGATCCCTTACGACTACCTGAACAAGGTCTTCATCGGCCATCTGCACGTGGACCATATGGGCGATCTGCCTAGCCTCTGGCTGGGCGGTACCGTGATGAACCGCCTGGTGCCCCTGCGCGTCTGGGGGCCGAGCGGTGGAACGCCGGAGTACGGCACGGCCGCCTCGATGGAACGGATGAAGGAGATGTACGTCTGGGATATCGGCACCCGCTCCGGAGTCATCGACTTTCGCGGCGGCGCGCTAGAGGTCCACGAGTTCCCCTTCGACGGCATCAACGAGGTGATCTACGACGAGAACGGCGTCGTGGTCCGCAGCATTCCCGCCGTCCACGGGCTCGATGGAGCCGTGAGCTTCGTCCTCGAATGGAACGGCCTGAAGTTCGTTTACGGGAGCGACACCATCCCGAACAAGTGGTACGTCGAGCACGCCGCCGGAGCCGACGTGGCCATCCACGAGTGCTTCCTGCCCGCGACGCTGCTGGTCACCAAGCAGGGCTTCTCACCTCAAGAGGCTCTGATGGTCGGCACCCAGGGCCACACCTCACCGGAGCAGTTCGGCAAAGTCATGTCGCTCGTGAAGCCACGGCTCGCCATCGGCTACCACTTCTACAACGATTTCGACACCGAGCCCGTCGTCCGGGAACGTCTCCGTCGCACCTACGACGGCCCGGTCGACCTGGCGACGGATTACATGGTCTGGAACGTCACCAAGGACGAGATCCGCGTCAGGATGTCGGCAGTTGACGAGGAGGTCTGGCCGAGCCCGCCGCTGATGAAGAAGATCGCGCCCGACACCGGGTCCTCGATCGCGTTCTCGGAGTTCACCATCTCCGGCGCCCTTGGCTTCCCCGAGGTCGTCGGACCGATCTTCGACGAGATCAATGAGTTGTACGGGACGAAGGCAGAGCCGATCTTCAAGAAGTAGAGAGATCGACGCAGAAGCTGAAGGAGCGGGCGCAGCGGCCAGCTTCTTCCTCGACAGGAAGTAGATCGCACTAGCCGCGACCTGAGCCTACCGTGAGCTTCGAGCCTAACTGGAAGCTCACGCGGGGGCGAACCGCTAGGCTGGAACGACGAAGGCGGTAGCGCTCCGGCCTAGTAGATCGAGCGTCCACCGCCTCTGGAGGGGAAACCGTGGCATCGATGTTCGGCTCGACTCGTGAGAGAGAGGGGCTCGCGTTGAAGGCGTGGCTCGTGCTTGTCCTTTTTTGCCTGCCTGCGGGCGTCGTTCCCGCCGCCGCCGACGAGCCGCCGGATCCGGGCGGAAGCTTGGCAGGGACCGGCTCCGAGCCGAAGTGGGAGTTCAGTATTGCCCCGTATCTCTGGGCCAGCTCCCTGGAGGGCGAAGTGACGGCGGGCGGAGTCACCACCGATATCGACATGCCCTTCTCGGACGTTCTCTCGGCCCTCGATATCGGCCTGATGGGTGTCGTCGAGGCCCGGCGTGGGCGTTTCATCATTCTCGTCGACGGCTTCTGGGCCGCTCTCAGTGATGAGGTCGAAACCCGGCCCGTGAACGTCGGGATCGGTCCCCTCACGCTGAATCGCAGTCTCGTGGTGTCCAAGGGTCCGCTCACCCTCACTCCGAATCTGCAGGTGGTAATCCCGCGGGTCGAGACGCAGGTGGGCCCCATCGAGGTCGATGCGGACATCACGGAGGTGATCATCGACGCCAAGCTCGGCTGGCGTGCGTTTGACACGGGAATGTCCGGACTCTTCGGGCACGAGCCGGTCGAGAACGACCCGCGGCGCTTCGTCGTCGATCTGCTGGGTGGCGTTCGTTACTGGTACCTGAAGACCGAGCTCGATGTGTTCATCCCGCCCGTGGAGATCCCCGGCTTCCGCATCCAGACATCTGTCAATCTGCCGCGGCTGGGCCGAACGTTCCAGACGGGTGACATCAAGGTGCCCGGGCGCGTCGCGTTTGGCGGCCTGGACCAGACCTTCCGCTCGACGGTCGACTGGGTCGACTTCATCGTCGGTGCGCGCGTGATCGCAGACCTCACCCCCAAGCTCTCCCTGATGGTAATTGGCGACCTGGGCGGCTTCGGGATCGGCTCGTCGTCGAGCTTCACCTGGAATAGCAGAGCAATCCTGGGCTGGCGTCTCTCGGAACACTGGACTGCCGTGGCGGGCTACAGGGCGCTCTACATCAATCGCGACAGCGGCGACCTCACGACCAAGGGGCCGATCCTCGGGGCTATCTATCGGTTCTGAGGGGACGTCCCGGCCCGGATCGACCTGGTGTCGGCACGCAGCCGGAGTACGCGCACGCCCGACTGGATTCCTGATCTCCCCCGCAACCTGTAGCTAGTCGGGTACAGGCGTGCGCACGCGGGCGGTCGCGCAGGCCTCTGCTCCGTCCTTGGACATGCGTTTCGAGAAGACGAAGCGAAACGGAAAGGTGGCCAGGTCGGTGACCCCGCGGATCACGGTGCCCGCCAGATCAGCCGCACTGACGCCGACCCCGAAATCCCGGAAGCTGCCGCTGACCTGGATCGGGGTGCCCAGGCTGAAGAACTGGGGCGACTTGGGCCGAGGCTGGAGGCCCGCTTCGACCCGCTGGGCCTTGAAGTCCGCGGTCGCCTCGCCCCGGACCTGGATGCGGCTGGTGTCGATCAGCAATGAGTGGGTCGTGAGCATGCCGTCGTCCAGATCGAAGAGTCCGACGACGCAGTTGACCTGGGACTCCCCGCCGGTCACCAGAGGCAGGACCGAGGCCACCAGGTTGACGGCCCACATATCGAGGATTCCGGCCTGCAGGTTCTCCGGTACGAGCGACAGGTCGATGTGTCCGTTGGCGTACTCCATCAGGTGCGCGGGTTCCGGCGAGTGCGTTTCGATCTCAAAGTCCAGGTCGAGAACGCCACCCATCTCGGTACCAGGCTGGGCGCGGCGCGCCAGCACGCCCAGGTCGAAGGCCTTCATTTCCAGATGGATGTGGCCGTAGGTATTGGAGGGGCCCGGCTCGAAGGCGATCGACAGCGAGAGCTTGCCTCCGGGAAGCCGCACCACCAGCGGATCCAGCTCGAAGCGCCCTTCCTCGAGGCTGGCGACCAACTCTCCGCCCCCTAACGACTCATCCCCCAGCACCACGTCGTCCACCCCAACGGTGACGCGGGCATCCAGCAGCCGCATCACTGCGGGGTCCGCCAGGACTTGGCGCTCCTCGGTATCACCTTCGACGGCAGGCGTCGATGGGTTGGGTCCGGCCTCGGGTTCCTGTCCGAGCAAGGACCAGCCTTCGGCCTGGAAGTCGTCGATTCGGAAGCGCTTGGAGGTGAGGTCGAACGTGGCGCGGGGGCGCGGAGCATCCGGTTCGCCAAGGAGGTCGGCGCTCCCTTCCAGGATCGTCTTGCCCACTTCGAGATGAAGCTCGGTCAGGCGTGAGTGCTGCGGCTCGAGTTCGGCCTCGGCGCGCAGCCGCACGGGGCCTAGGGGCGGGAGGTCGATCCCCACGAGTGGAGAGAGACGTCCGAGGTTCTCGGATTCGAAGCGCAGCCAGTAGCGGCCAGCCGCTCGCGCGTATTCGGCTGCCTCTTCCGCGTGGGCGCTGTCCTCGAACTCGCCGAGCTCGAGGCCGAGTGCGAGGCTGGCGTCGGCGATCTCCAGCTCCAGGTCGAGGGGCAGCTTTGGGCGCTCGGAAAGCAGGTCGTCGATGTGGCCGGCCCCGACGCGCAGCAGGAACGGCTCCGACTGGAAGCGGCCTTCGAGGGCGAGCCTGATCGGCTCGCCCTCCGCGGCGGCGCCCAGACATTCGTCTACCACGAGGTCGATCTGATCACCGCTCGATTCGTCGCGGTAGTGCACGGCGATGTCACGAAGGGTCAGCTCCTCGAGGTTGCCGAACACGTAGCTGCGCTCCGCACGTGCGCCTCGCTCGGGCAGAGGTTCCGCAACCTTCTCTTGCGCCGCTTCGCCAGCGGCTTGATCCGGCGCCGCCACGTCGAACGCCCAGCTCGCCCGGCCGCTTCGGTAGCGGACCAGGTTGAGCCTCACGCGTTCGGCGCTGATCTCGTCGATCTCGATGCTGCCCAGCAGAAACGGAACGAGCGAGAGCACGATGCGCGCCTCCCCCAGTGAGGCAAACTCCGCGCCGGGCTCTCCGAAGGGATCCGCGACGTGGAGCCCGTGCACCTCGAGCGTGGGCCAGTAGCTCGGTACGACGTAGAGCGGGCCATCGAGGCGCACTTCGCGCCCGATCGCCTCGCTGGCGATCGGCGCGATGCGCGACGCGAAGCGGCTCACGTCCAGCTGGATTCCGATGGCGAGCAAGACGAGCGGTGTCGCGACAGCGATGGCGAGCAGGATGCCCAGCGTGATCGCTACGATCCGAAGCAGACGCACGTCTCGTGGCCCTCCCATGCGCGCAGGCCCGCGCACGCGGAAACTCTACCAGAGGCGGCCCCTCTAACGGGTCGACGTGGCGGAAACGCTGGACAGGATCCTCGCTCAGCTCAGGCTGTCGTCAACGTCGTGGAGGGGAGTTCGCCGAAAAGGCGGCGATAGTCCGCAGCAAATTGCTGCCCTTCGATCCCGAAGAGGTGCTCGAGCACGATCTGCCCTGGGTTCCGAGCGACACCTATTGATTCGCATGGGACGGAGGGCCCCATCCTGGGCCCTCCGTCCCGCATTTCACACTGATCGTACGCTCACGCCTTCGGAAGAAGGAACGCCGCGGTCTCCCCGGAGCCTTGGCGGCCGGATCGACCAGAGGTACGCTCCCGCGCGGTCCGGTCCGCGTGCGAACCTGTGATGGGGGATTCTGTTATGCGAAATCGATACGTCTTCGGCGCATGCTGCGTCGCGCTCCTGCTGGCGAACGGTGTAGCGGCTGAGCCCTCGGAAGAGGAGTTGGCAAAGAGGTCGCAGAACCCGGTCGCCAACATGATCAGCGTCCCCTTCGAGAACAGCCTCCACTTCGATGTGGGGCCGACGGACAAGCTGGCGAATGTCTTGACCATCAAGCCAGTCATTCCGGTTTCACTCGGCAAGTTCAATCTCATCAACCGCTTCATCGCTCCCGTGATCTGGCTCGAGGGCCAGGACCGTGTGACAGCGGGACGCGGCGGTGAGGACTTCGGCTTCGGCGAGGTCTTCCCCGGTACGAGCTCCGAGTTCGGGCTCGGCAACCTCACCTATCAGGGCTTTTTCTCGCCCGCGGAGCCCGGCCCTGTGATCTGGGGGGTGGGCCCGACGCTCGTCCTTCCCACCAACACCGATGACAAGCTGGGATCCGATACCTGGTCGGCCGGTATCTCGACCCTGGTGCTGGCCATGCCGGGCAAGTGGGTCGTCGGTGCCCTCGTGCAGAACACCTGGTCCTTTGCAAAGCATGGCGACGCACCCGACCAGAACAGCTTCCTGGTTCAGCCGATCATGAACTACAACATGTCGAATGGCTGGTACCTGAGTTCGACCCCCGTGATCACGGCCAACTGGGAGGCGGACAGCGGTGACAAGTGGACGGTGCCCGTCGGAGGCGGAGTCGGGCGCCTGCTGCGCATGGGCAACCAGCCCATCGATCTCCGGCTCGCGGCGTTCTACAACGTCGAGCGCCCGGCGCTCGGCCCCCGCTGGACAGCGCAGTTCACCGTCAAGCTGCTGTTTCCGAAGTGACCTGAGCTCTGGCGAAGTCTTCGGTCAACGATGTATGGTTCGGCAGGAAGGCCTGCACAGCCTGTCTCTCATCTTCGATCTAGGTTGGAGCCTTGAATGGACCGTTCGCATCTCCGTCTGGCATTCCTGATCGTTGGGGTCGGCCTTCTCCTGGTGCCAGTCGGGTCGGCGGCGGATGAAGCCGCGATCGTCGAGGTCTACGAGGACATCCTGCTTCCGGACCAGGACGAGAACGCGATCTTCGACACGTTCAAGAAGCTGCGCCCGCGGGTCCGTTTGTTCAGCCGCGGGATGCTTGACGGCGACTTCGGCTCGGCCGATGTGGACTGGGTACGTTTCGAAGGCCGAGTCAGCCTTCCCCTTCCGGTCTCCGAGAAGCTGGTTCTCAGTCCGACCATCTCGGGAGGGGGAACCTCCTACGATTTCGACGGGAATCGGGGCTTCCTGAACGCAGGGCAGAACCCGGGCAGCGATCCGTTCGACGATCTGTACAACATCCAGATCCGTCTCGGAGGCCGCTACCTCTATGACGATGACTGGGCAGCGGTAGGCGCCATCTGGGTCTCCTCCCAGTACGAGGACGGTGCCGATTTCGCCGATGCCGTCCGCCCGGGCGGCTCGATCGGCGTCAGTCACCAGTTCTTCGAAGGGTTCACGCTGATCGGCGGAGTCGGCATCAGCGAGAAGTTCGACGGCGGCGTCTCGGTCGCGCCGTTCATCCAGGGTTCCTGGAAGGTCAATGACTGGCTCAAGGTCGAGACTGAAGGCCTGGGGCTGGAGGCGACGGCGAAGGTCAGCGACAGCTTGCGCGTCTCCTTGTTTGGCGGAGTGAACTCCACCCGTTACCTGCTCGACGACCGCAACGACGGCCCGGGTGGCGTAGGCGAGGGCTGGATCCGCGACCGCCGCCTGCCGGTGGGCGTTGGGGTGGAGTGGCGGATCACCAAGAGGTTCCGGCTCCACTTCGACGTAGGCGCCATGCTGGACCAGGAGCTCAAAGTCATCGACGAGGACGACGATACGTTCGATGACGAGAGCCTGGATTCGGTGGCACCCTTCGCGTCGGTCCGGTTCGAAGCGCGCTTCTGAACCATCCGGGACGCCTGCCGCGCTGAGAGGTAGCATCATCCGATGCGCAACACGGCTCTTTGTCTGGCACTGTGGGTGCTCCCGATCGCTTGCGCCGGTGGGCCCTCCGGCATCGCGGGGGAGACCGTCAGTTCCGGCACGACCCGTCTGGCACCGCCCGTGGGCAGCTGGCAACTCGTGTCGTTTGCGAGGTCGAACGACGCGGTCGCTCCGGAGGTCACGCTGATCCTCCAGCAGGATGGTTCGATCGCCGGGAGCGGAGGCTGCAACGGATACTTCGCCACCTGGTCGTTGGGGCAGGGACAGAGCTCACTCGGCCCGATCGGTGCCACCCGTCGGATGTGCGAGCCTGACATCATGGACGTCGAGATGCGCTATTTCGACGCGCTCTCCAAGGTCGCCGGCTGGCTTCCGGCGGATGCAGGCATCCTGCTGGTCGACGAGGCGGGTGACGCGCTTCTCCGCTTCAGGTCCCAGTAGGGGAGGACATCGAGAATGACGCGTGCTTTCTCCGCTTCGAAACAGGATCCGTTTCGGGGAGGGTGGGGCCGCCCGTCTGTCTCGTGGCCCCGGAGAGCTGAGCTGCAGCGCGCCATCAGGCTCGCAGTGCTGGTGTGGCTAGGGGCGGGCATCGATTCGGGGGCGGCTCAGGCCCAGGGCTGGGCCCAGGCAGGTGGATCGTTCCAGACTGGAGGGGCCCTCATGCGCGCCGACTCTGCGCCCCCCGGTCTGCTGGCCATTCAGCGCGGGCCCGGCGCCTTCGGGCGTCGCTCCTTCGGCCCGGAACTTCGGCTCTGGGAGCGTCCACAGCTTGGCTTCGGGCTGGCGGGCGACGCACCGGGTCCGCCCCGTCCCCTGGGCAGCTGGTGGACGACGTTCGGGATGGGGGCCACCTATGCCTTGCAGCGCACTCTTCTGGACGGCCCTGACCGGCCGCGTTGGAAGGGTGGCATCCTCTTCGATGACTGGGTCCGGGACCATCTCAAGAGCGGTAGCCGCGATGGGCGCAGCGACGCGAACACGGCGAGTGACATCTTCCTGGGCGCCCTCTATACCTACCTGCTGGCGGATACCTGGCTGGCGGGTGACAAGGACGACCGGCTCGAGCGCCTGCGTATCAATCTCGACGCCGTGATCATGAGCTCGATGACGAACGACTTCTTCAAGGCCGTGGCCGCACGCGAGCGACCGGTTGGCATCAACAGCCGCAGCTTCTTCAGTGGTCACGCCGCCGGTGCCGCCACCGCGGCCGGGCTCATCTGCGTGCATCACTACGCAGACGAGGAACCGGATGGCTTCGCCGACGGCGCCATCTGTGGGACGGCGGTGCTAGGTGCCATCGCCACCGGAGCTTTTCGCGTCGTATCCGACCGCCACTATGCCACCGACGTACTCGCGGGTTGGGCCTCGGGCTTCTTCTTCGGCTATTTCCTGCCCTCGCGTTGGTACTACGGGCACGGCCAGCAGAAGACGAGCTTCACGGTTCTCCCCATCGTCTCCTCCCGAGGCTTCGGGTTCCAGGTCAACGCGCGCTTCTAGCTCAATCCTCGGATTGTGGAGCGAAGAATGGGCCCTGGCCGAGATCGGTACTCCCATTCACGTGGGTTTCGGGCGACCGAGGATCGCGTTCGCAGCGGGTGGCAACGCTATTTCTTCGGCTGCCATGACAAGAAGTCCTCGAGCATCTCCCTCGTCTCAGGCCTGAGGTTCTCGATTTCCTCGCAAGGCGCTGCGTGGGCTGGTCCCCGGTCCGGGTATCGCTGCTTTGTCATCATATGCCGCTTGATCATGTTCGCGGACGGCGGGCTCTGCACGTCCGCCGGCGCGCCCCTGGTGACCGAACGGACCGGGGCCCTCTGTGTGTTCACACAGAGGAATCAGTCGCCGCGCTTCTCGTCGATCGGCGGGATCTTCGACAGCCGGTAGGCCATGTAACGGATCACGCGCAGGGCCATGGCCGGGTTGCAGGTGAGAAAGCGCTCCAACTCGGCGGCGTTGAGCACGCACGCCCAGACTTCCCCGGCCGCTTTCATAGTGGCGGTACGCGGGATCGAGGCCAGGGTGGCGACCTCGCCGAGAAAGCTGCCCTCTCGGGAAACCCGCGTCAGCTCCTTGCCGTTGCGGCTCACGACGACCGAGCCCTGGAGCAGAAGCAGGGCGTAGTAGGATTTCTCGCCCTCGGCGCACATCACCTCGCCATCTTCGAACTTGACGAAGTAGCCGCGGAAGCCGCGACGCCGACAGATCGCGATCAGCAAGGGGTCGACCAGACGTTCGATCAGGTCGTCGATGTCGGAATCCGAGACGTTCGAGCGATGGGCGGCCGCGAGCGTATCCGCACCCCAGTCGGCGCCGCTGCCCTTGGCCTGCACGCGGGCGAGCACCTCGGCCACGCTACCCGGGCGCAGGGCCGGGTCCAGGTGAAGGAGGCTCATGATCACCTCCTCCAGCTCCGGCGAGAGATTGAGGCGGAAATCGGAGAGCGGAGGGAGGCCATAGATGGCATTGCCGTCGTCCTCGCGGACCAGATCGCAGCGCTCCGCCAGGTTGAGGCCCGTGGCCATCGCCCAGGCGGTGGCGCCGACGCTCCATAGATCGGTGCGCAGGTCGTAGCGGTCGAAGCGTTCCTGGCGCTGTTCCGGCGCCTGGTAGCCGCGGCTCCCCACACTGAACGGAAGCAGGCCGCGTTCGATTCGCGAAGCCTGGGAGACGCCGAAATCCGTGAGCACGTAGCCGCCGTTTCCGTCGAGCAACACGTTGGCCGGTTTGATGTCGAGGTGCAGGAGTGAAGCGCGGTGGGCGACATCGAGTGCGGAGAGGAGATCTGCCAATAAACGCCAGATGGCTTCTTCTTCCACCGCGCCTTGCAGCGGCATCACATCCCGCAAGCTGCCGGACGGGAAGTTCTCCATCACCACGAAGGAGGTGTCGCCCTCGAGGTTCCAATCGTAGACCTTCGGGATGCGGTCGTGTTCGAGGGCGAGCATGGCCGAGAGCTCGCGCTTCAAGAGTTCCGAAGCCTTGCCGCGTCGCGAGCCGAGAATCTTCAGCGCCACGGATTCCGGAGGGCAATCGTCCCGGCGCGGATCCCGGTCGAGGCAGCGCGCCAGAAAGACCGAGCCGAACGCTCCACGTCCGAGCTTGCGGTAGAGCTTGTATCGGAAGTGCCCACGCAGCTCCGTGCCGAAGCCCGGCGTCTCGGAAGCCGGCGATTCGACCTGCGGCACTGCCGGGTCGGTTACCGGTGAGCCCGGATCTGTCTGTTCCGAATGCAGATCCGTCGGAGCCGAATCCATTGCTTCGCGAACCGGGGCCTGCGCTCCAGGCGCACTCGAATCCCCTGCCAATTCGGTCGTGGCGTCGTCGGTGTGGGGGCGATCCACCCCCTATGCAACGGCCGAACCCGCAGCCGGCTTGAGCGCGCCAGAGGGTCCAGCAGGAGGCCCCAAAACGCCGTCTCCTGGCCCTCTTGGCGGAGAGCGGGTCGGCACGGTATCAACGCTGCCAAGAAGGAGATTCCGTGCCTGTCGACATGCAGTTGCTCCGAGAGCTCGCCGAACGAACGCTGGAGGGCACCGACCTTCCCGGCCTTGGCCGCCGCATCGAAGGCAAGGTGCGGGATAGCTACGTCGGCGAGAAGCAGCGCACGATCGTTGTCACGGATCGGGTCAGCTGCTTCGACGTGGTCGTCGGCACCCTTCCCCTGAAGGGCCAGGTGCTCAACCAGGCGGCCGCCTTCTGGTTCGAGAAGACCCGTGAGCTTGCGCCGAACCATCTGCTCTCGGTGCCGGATCCGTGTGTATCCATCGTGAAGGAGGTCGAGATCCTGCCGGTCGAGTGGGTCTACCGCGGTTACCTCACCGGCGTTTCCTCGACTTCCATCTGGACGGCCTATGAAAAGGGCGCTCGGGATTATTGCGGGCACCGCTTGCCAGATGGGTTGCACATGCACGAGCGGTTGGCGGAACCCCTGCTCACACCGACGACGAAGGCGGAGCAAGGTGAGCATGACGAGCTGACTTCGCGGGATGAAATCCTTCGCCGCGGCGTCATCAGTGAAGAGCTGTACGACCGGGCCGCTGCCCTTGGCCATCGCTTGTTCGCCGCCGGTCAGGCCTGGGCAGCACAACAAGGGATGATCCTCGTCGATACGAAGTACGAGTTGGGCCTGGATGATCGCGGCGATCTGATCGTTGCGGACGAGATCCACACGCCCGATTCCTCCCGCTACTGGTACGCCGACAGCTATGAGGCGGCGCTCCAGGAAGGTGCGAACCCGAAGTCCTTCGACAAGGAGTACGTGCGGCGTTGGTTGGTTGAAGAGCGCGGCTACCGCGGCGATGGACCGATTCCGGAGATCCCGTTGGATGTGCGTTGCGAGGCGGCGGCTCGCTACATCGAGGCGTACGAGGCCGTGACGGGCAGCGCGTTCGAGCCGAACACCGAGCCGCCGGAAGCTCGCATCCGCCGGAACCTGGGAGTCTAGTCTGCCGTCCGATTCCGAGACGTCTAGTCTGCCGTCCGATTCCGAGACGGGCTCGACGCCCGAGGTTCGCCCCGCCTACGCGAACTACGTATTGGGCCTTCTCTTCCTGGCCTACGTGGTCAACTTCATCGATCGGCAGATCCTGTCCATCCTGCTCGAGCCGATCAAGGAGGAGTTCGGGGTCTCGGATTCCGCCATGGGGTTCCTGACCGGTACCGCCTTCGCAATCTTCTACGCGGCGGCTGGCATCCCCATCGCGCGCTGGGCCGACCGCTGGGTTCGGCGCAGCATCATCGCGCTGGGTCTGGCCGCGTGGAGTGGCTTCACGGCAGCCTCCGGGCTGGCGCAGAGCTTCATCCAGATGGCGGCGGCACGAATCGGTGTCGGTGTGGGAGAGGCGGCGCTATCACCGCCCGCGCACTCCTTGCTGGCCGACTACTTTCCGCCGGAGCGCCGGGCGACCGCGATGGGCATCTACTCGATGGGCATCCACGTCGGCATCCTGTTCGGGTTGACCCTCGGTGGGATGCTCGAGGAGGCCTTTGGTTGGCGAAAGGCCTTCTTCGTGGTCGGCCTGCCGGGCCTCGTTCTGGCGGTGCTCGTGCGGTTGACGGTACGGGAGCCGGTCCGGGGTGCCACGGAGCAACGGGCAGTGGCTTCAGTGGATACGGAAGCTCCAAGCGCGTCCGAGGTCTTGCGCTTCCTGTGGGCGAGGAAATCATTCCGTCATCTGGCCTTTGCTACGGGGCTCACGGCCTTTGGCGGCTACGCCTTTGCTGTTTGGGGGCCGACGTTCCTGCGCCGCATCCACGATATGGGCGGCGCCGAAGCCGGCCGCAGCCTGGGGATCGCGATTGGTGTCTCCGGCGCCATCGGCTCGGTGCTGGCGGGCGTCATCGCCGACCGCCTCGGGCGTCGAGACAGCAGGTGGTCGCTCCGCATCCCTGCACTCGCGGCCATCGGGCCGCTGCCCTTCCTGCTCTTCTTCTACTTTCAAGACGATCCAGACCTTGCATTGATGGCCGTCTTCCCCGGGCTCATGTTGGGCGCGATGTGGCAAGGCCCGGTCTTCTCGTTGGTGCAGACGATGACCCCACTTCGCATGCGCGCGGTGGCTTCGGCCATCCTGATCTTCATCATCAACATGATCGGCCTGGCACTCGGCCCCCAGGCAGTCGGGCTGTTGAACGACACGGTCTTCGCCAGCTACGGCGACGAGGCGATTCGCTACTCGATGGCCTGGGTCGGCGGAGTGATGGGTGTCTGGGCCCTGATTCATTTCCTGCTCGCTGCGCGGCATCTTCCCGACGATCTGCGCATTGGCCAGGAGGCGTAGCTGCTCCGGCTCGCACCGCTTCCCGTTGCTGAGCTGCCCCAGGCGGCCGAGGTGTTGGCTCGGGCGTTTCGCGACAACCCCTTGAATCGGGCTGTGATCGGCGGGCACGCAGAGCGGCGTCTGCGCTGCAACCAATTGGGGATGGAGGTGCATCTGCCCGTCGCCCATCGGTTTGGCGAGATGAGTGGCGCGTGGCGAGAAGGGCGCCTGGTCGGCGTATTGGCGGCCGTCCCGTCGTTCGCCTGGCCGCTTCCTGCGGCGGCCTTGGGAACACGTCTACGTCTGGCCTTCCGTCAGGGCTTCGGGGTGGCTTCGCGCTGGGCGGAGGTCTCTCGCGCGCTCACCGCACAGCATCCCCTGGGTGGGCATGCCTACCTGGCAACGTTAGGCGTTGCGCCCGAGGCCCAGGGCCAGGGAACCGGTCGCGCCTTGCTCGCGGCCTGGCTCGCCGAGGTCGATGCCGCCAACAGTTGGGCCTGGCTGGAGACCGATCGCGAGGAGTGTGTGCCTCTATATCGCGCTGCCGGCTTCGAGATCCAGGGCCAGACGGAGCTTCATGGCGTCCCCGTCAGCTTGATGGAGCGCAGGCCAGCCGGGGATGCAGGGGGTGCCACGGCCGGAGAATCTGCGAAGCTGTTCGCATAGTGGGAGAACAGGCACCGTTCTCGACGCCGGCAACCGGCGGGCTCCGCCCGGACGACGGGCGGCTGCTGCGTGGGCGTCGCAGCCGAGCGCGCATTCGAGAAGCCGCCCGCGCTCTGTTCCGGGAGCGCGGCTTCGACGCGACGACCCTCCGGGCCATTGCCGCCCGGGCCGGAATGGGCGCGAGCTCCCTCTACCGACATATCCGCAGCAAAGAAGAGCTGCTGGTCGACGAGCTCCACGAGCTGCAGACCGAGGCCTGGCACCGCTTCCGAATTCGCGAAAGCCGTAGTGAAAAAACTACGCTTCAGCGCTTGAACAGCTTCCTGGACGTCGAGCACAGCCTCCTGGCCAAAGATCCAGATCTCACGACGATTGCGTTGCGGGCGACCACCCACCCGGAGGCGCGAGTCGCCCGTCACGTGCTGGTGCTTCAGGACCGGACCGTTGGACTCCTCGCCGAGATCCTCCAACAAGGCCGGACCCGCGGTGAGTTGGATCGCGGCGTGGATGTCCTGGCAGCTGCCCGCACCATCGCCCACGCCACGAACGGCGCCCGGATCGCCTGGGCGAACGGCCTGCTCGACGCCGACGGCTGCCGAGCCGCCGTCCAAACCGCCGTCGAACTACTCTTCCAGGGAATCGCCGCCCGATAAGTCAATTGTCAACTCCGTCCCCGCTGGTTGACTTGTTCTTGCGCTGGAAGGCTTCGAACTCGGGGCCGTCCCAGGCGCGGTGATCGCCGCGGCGGTAGGCCTCGGCGTTGCGATGGTAGTTCAACGCGTTCAGCCGGTTCTCGGCCGTGTTGTCTCGTTGCTTGATGATCTTGGCGGGCACACCTGCGACGATCGAGTGCGGCGGAATTTGCGTTCCCTCGGTGACGACGGCGCCCGGGGCTACGATCGAGCCACGACCGATCACGGCGCCATCCATCACGACCGCATTGATGCCGATCAGGCAATGATCTTCGATCACGGCGCCGTGGATCGTCGCGTGATGGGTGATCGAGCAGAAATCGCCGATGTGGGTGGAATCGTCGTAGCCCACGTGGATCATCACGAAATCCTGCAGGTTGCTCATGCGGCCAACGACGACCTCCTGGCATTCGGAACGCACGACGCAATGGGGCCAGAGCGATGAGCCCTCACCGACGGTGATTCGTCCGTAGAGCTCCGCGCTCTTCGCGATCCAGGCCTTGGGGTCGATCGATTGCATGTCATCCTCGGGGGGTGGCTCCGGTCCGAGGGACGCGTTTCACGCGAAAACCCTTCCTGGCGAGAAGGGCAGGAATCCCCTCGTCCCCGAGCATATGTCCAACGCCTAACGTAACGAAATAGCGTCCGGGCTCCTCCAGAAGCTCTGCAATGCCTGTGGCCATGTTGCGGTTGCGTTCGAGGAAGACGCTTTCGAAGAAGACGTCGAGCTTCGGGTCATCTGCCTCGGGAACGATGAGGCGCTCGAGCATCTCGAGATCGCCGACCTTCCAGGCGGCGAACACGAGATCCACGAAATCCGCAGCTTGGCTCTCCGGGGTCAGGGCTTCTTCGAGCAGGTAGATCTGGGTTTCCATCGGCAGGGCGTCGAAGAGCCCGAGTTGGAAGTCCGGAGTTTCGAGTCCGATGGTCGCGGAGCCTTCCGTCATTTCGAGGATCTGTTGCTCGATGCCGAATTCGACGTTCGCGTTGGCGGCGGCCAGGCTCAGGCCCAGGAGTTGGAGCGTGGCGACCCAGGGTTCGAAGACCGCGAAGTTCTCGGCCGGAAGCCCTTCCTTGGCAAGCCGCTTCTCGAAGGCTTCCCAGGTTTCGGCCGAGAGCAGGTTCTCGAGGGTCTGGCCCGCAGGAAGGCGGCCCATCTCCATGATCGCGATGGCCATGTTCTCGGGATCCGACGCGCCGGGAGAGACCTCGTAGACCAGCAAGGAGGCATCGGGGAGGGCCGCTCGGATCGCAGGATCAAAATCGAGCCGTTCGCGTCCAACGTGGATCGAGCCCAGCAGGTAAGCCACTCCGTCCTCCCCTTCCAGGGGCCGGATTTCCCAGAAGACGAGCTGCCCGCTGTCGACGGCGCCCGAAGGCGGCGTCGCGCAAGACGCGAGTAGCGCCAGGCGAGAAGCAGGTGCATGAACAACCTCGAAGGTGGACTCGGCTAGCATAGGCGGCCGCTGGGGCAGCGACAGCGTTGGAGGATGACCGGTTGCGTGCGGTCGTGGTCGATCGGATGATGGAGCCGAAGGAGCTTCGGGTGCTCGATGCGCCCGAGCCGGAATTGCGGCCCGGCACCCTGGGCATCGACGTGAAAGCCGCCGGCTGCAACTTCTTCGACACACTGATCTGCAAGGGCCGCTACCAGGTGAAGCCGCCGCTGCCTTTCGTACCGGGCGGTGAAATCTCGGGGATCGTTCGCGAGCTGGGCGAAGGTGCCCGCGGTTTCAGCGTCGGTGATCGCGTCTGCTGCGCGCTAGGCAGCATCGGCGGTTACGCAGAACGCGCGGTCGTGCCCATGACTCTCGCCTGGAAGCTGCCGGACCGCATGAGCTTCGCCGAAGGAGCGGCGCTGCCGATTGTGTATCCCACCTCCTACGCAGGCCTCGTGTATCGGGCCGCGCTCCAGGCTGGCGAAACCCTGCTCGTGCACGCCGCCGCGGGAGGCGTTGGGATCGCAGCCGTGCAGATCGGTCGCGCGCTCGGTGCCCGGGTGATTGCGACTGCGGGAGGCGAAGACAAACTCGCGGTGGCTCGCGAAGCCGGTGCGGAGCTGGCGATCGACTATCGCCAGGAGGATTTTGCAGCCCGGGTGATGGAGGAGACCGGCGGGCAGGGCGCGGATGTCATCTACGACCCGGTCGGCGGCGAAGTCTTCGACCAATCCCTCAAATGCATCGCCTGGAACGGCCGCCTGCTCGTGATCGGGTTCGCGTCTGGCACGATCCCGACTCCGCGCCTCAACCGTGTTCTGTTGAAGAACATCGCCCTGGTGGGCCTGCATTGGACCGCCTACTTCGAGAAGGAGCCCGAGCGGGTCGATGAGGCCTTCCGTGCGCTCTTGGCCTTGTATGAGCGAGGCGAGATTCGTCCCCCAGTGCATCGCAGCTACCGTCTGGAGCAAGCTGGTGAAGCGCTGGCGGAGCTGGCGAGCCGAGGAACGACTGGAAAAGTCGTCCTCGAGCCGTGAGCGTCGCTCGGAGCTCAGGTTCCCCGCGGGGAGTGCGTTGCGATCCCTCGCAGAGCCTCCTAACCTCCGCCGCTCTCGCCCGAGCGGGCGAACGGAGGGATCCTTTCGGATGGCCAAGAAATCTCAGGTGCTGCGCGACGAGAAGCGCCGCCGGTTGATCACGAAATATGCCGAGCGACGCGCTGAGCTGCGCAAGCGGTTGAACGATCCCAACGTCGGCGTGGACGAGAAGTACGAGATCCAGGCTGAGTTCGCGAAGATGCCGCGCAACTCCTGCCCGACCCGGCTCACTCGCCGATGTCGGATCACTGGCCGCTCGAAAGCCGTCTACCGCAAGTTCGGACTCTCCCGGATCGCGCTTCGCGAAATGACGCTGCGGGGCGAGCTGCCCGGCATGAAGAAATCGAGCTGGTAGCCATGAAGGAAGGGATTCACCCCGACTACCACAAGGTTCTCTTCGTCGACAACGCGACGGGGAACCAGTGGGTTTCGCGCTCGACACTTTCCTCGGACAAGACCCAGGAAGTCGATGGCGAAGAGATGCCGGTCATCCGGCTCGAAATTTCTGCCGAGAGCCACCCGTTCTGGACCGGCCAGCAGCGCAGCCTGGATGCCGAAGGCCGGGTCGATCGCTTCCGCAAGCGCTACGGCACCAAGGGGGGCAAGTAGTCATGCCCAAGCGTTGTCAGCTGACGGGCGTCGGCCCCCGCGCCGGACGCAACGTCGCGCACTCCAACGTGAAGACCTGTCGGCGCTTCGATCCGAACCTCCAGCGCGTTCATCTGCAGAGCGATGCTCTCGGTCGACGCGTCGCCCTGCGCATCACCACCCGCGCCCTGCGCACGGTTCAGAAGCATGGCGGGCTCGATCCGTATCTTCTGAAGATGGCCGATCGCAAGCTCGCGCCGGACGCCATGCGCTTGAAGCGCAGCGTGCAGAAGGCGCTCCGCTAGCCCGAGCCTCTCCAGGGCGGTCAGGGGAGATCTGCTTCCGGATCTTCTGCTTGGCTGGGCGCATCCGATCGCAAGAGCGTTCCGCTTCGGAGCTACCCTTGCGGTGCAGGAGGTGGTGACATGCGGGTAGACCCGAAGCTCTTCACGCCCGGGGCTGTCGATTCCGGAACGCAGGCGGCCAACGAGGCGATCGAGAAGCTCCTGGCCTCTCTGCCCTCGATCGACACCCGGGAGCCGGCCGACGTCCGCGCGGAACGAGCCAGTGGCCGTTCCCCTTACGGAGAGCTGGTGAAGCTCGAGAGTGCCGAGGTGCGCTGCATCCCAGGGCCTGCCGGCGAGATACCCCTGCGCATCTTGCGGCCCGCAGGGGAGGTGCGGGGGGTGTACCTGCACTTCCACGGCGGCGGTTGGACCCTTGGTGCAGAAGATCAGCAAGACCCGATGCTCGACGCCTTCGCCCAACGAGCGGGCGTAGTGGCCGTGAGTGTGGGTTACAGGCTGGCACCCGAGCATCCCTATCCGTCCGGGCCCGATGATTGCGAGGCCGCGGCGTTGTGGGTGATGGAGCACGCCCGGGAACTAGGCTCCGAACAGCTGGTGATCGGGGGCGAATCGGCAGGCGCCCATCTCTCGGCGGTCACGTTGTTGCGGCTTCGGGACAAGCATGGTGCGACACCTTTTCGCGCGGCCAACCTGGCCTACGGAGCCTACGATCTCGGATTCACGCCTGGCGTGCGAAACTGGGGCAAGCGGAACCTTGTCCTCTCGACCCCGATCATCGAGTGGTTCACGAACCATTTCGTGCCCGAGCGCGGCCAACGTCGGCATCCGGACGTCTCCCCGCTCTACGCAAGCCTCACCGGCATGCCGCCGGCGCTCTTCACGGTCGGCACCCTCGATCCACTACTCGACGACAGCTTGTTCATGGCCAGCCGTTGGGAGGCCGCCGGCTCGCCAGCCGAGCTTGCGATCTACCCGGGCGGCATTCACGCCTTCAACATGCTGCCTCTTCCGCTGGCCGAGCAGGCCAACGAGCGCTGCCGTCAATTCGTGACGGCAGCGCTGGAAGCCGAAGGCTGACTATTCAGCCGTTCAATACGACGATGGCAGTGCCCGGCGTCGTGTTCTTGCCTTTGGCGTTGTTCACGTAGAGGTCGAGCTCGGCGAGCTTCTCGCCATTCTCTTCCCATTTGCGCTTCACCGTTCCGCCGAGCGTCATCTCGGCTTCGGGCAGATCCATGCCGCGGTACTGGCAGGAAAGCTTTCGGATGCGGCCGCCGTGGTCGAGCCAGTTGGAGACGAGCTCACCGAGGGCGGCGTACTTGAAACGCCCATGGATGATGATCGATCCCAGGGCCTTGCTCTGAGGAAACGCGAAGTCGTGGTGCAGCGGGTTGAAATCGCCGCCGCCGGCCGCGTATTTCACCAGCTGCGTCACTCCCGGTGCCTTCTTGAGCTCGGGGAGTGCATCGCCTTCTTTGAAGCTGTCGTAGTTGAGAGGCATGTTCTTCTCCCCGGCCTAGTAGAAGAGGCCCTGGCCGCGCTGCTTCGCGACGACCGTGCCATCCTGGTTCACAAAGGTGGTCTCGTTCGTGACGATCAGCATCTGGCCGGTCGTCTTGCTCTCACGGATGGTGAGGTCGGAGACCTTCGAGGAGACGGTGAGGGTGTCGCCCGCGCAGATATCGCCGAAATACTCGGTCTCGGTTCCGCCGTCGAGCACATTCTTCAGGCCATGCTTCACGCCGGGCCCTGAGTTCTTGGGCCCGCTGAAGGTGTCGTTGCTCTCACCCGGGATGAAAACCGGCGTGCCGAGATACGTGGGCGGGCAGGGCAGGCTCGGGTAGCCCGCAGCTTTCGCCGCGGCCTCATCGAAATAGACCCGATCCGTGTAGCCCACGCCGCGCGCAAAGGCGCGGACGCTCGTGGTGGTTACTTCATAGGTCCACGGCGGGCTTTCTACGCCCACCGCGGCTTGCATCTCGTCTGTGATGTCGATCTTCTCGGCCATGGTTCCTCCGTTGCCTTCCGGCACCCGTGGAGGGTGTCCCTCTCTTGGGCGCCGGGTTGGGCGACGGATTCTACCGCAGCCGGGGCTACCCAGCGGTGGCAAGGACCCCGAAGCCCCCTGGCGCACGGCGATCACCCAGGCGATCAGCGAGAGGATGGCGGCAGCCAGGACTGCGATCCACCCGAGCAGGGGGATGATCCCGAGAATCCGCAGCACGCCAGGAGCCGAGGCGAAGCCCAGCGTACGCAGCAGCTGGGGCAGGTCGGACGAGTGGCCCATCATCTGGACACCCACCAGCCAGACGATCGCAGCGCCGATCACCCAGGCCAGGCCGGCCAGCAGCACACCTCCAATCAGGCTCGTCAGGCCGCCGCCGGCGCCCAGCGCACCAATACCGCCGGCGACGGCGGCGATCGCGACCACGGCCGCGGCCTGTCCCATCGAGGATTCGTCGTGTTCCACTTCCTCGAAGACGGTGGCGTCGAGCATCAGCGCGCCGATCACACGATCCTGGAAATTTCGTTGGGTAGCCGGGGGACCATCGGGAATCGTCGGGTTCTCGGTCATGGGGCACCTCCTATTCCTTCATCATGGGCGCGTGCGGAGGCTGTGGCAACTCGTTTTCGTACTGAGGTCGACACCCCGCACCGGGGAGGCCTTGACGTGACCCGAGGGCTCGTCGCTAGTTTCGCGGCTGCCAGTGCTCGCCGAAGAGCCAATCCAACGCTTCCTCCTGGAATGTGCTCGACGGCCAGTGGCGCCCGCCTTGGTCGGCATGGAAGGAGACGTCGTAGCCGAGCTCTTCGAGGTTCCGCTGCATCGGCTTCGCCACCTGTTCGAAATCGAAGAGCTCGTCGTGGGTTCCGTACTCGAGGTAGACCGGTGGTTTGCGTGCGCCTGCTGGAATGGCGTTCCCGTCGATGGCCAGGAAGCCTGCAGCCCAGGCCATCACGGCGCTGAAGACATGCGGGTTCGAGAGGCCCACCCCGAGCCCGTAGCTCGCGCCATCCGAGTAGCCAAGCAGGGCTTGCCGGTCCGCGTCGATCGGGAAACGGCGCCAGATGAGATCGTACGCGTACTCGAGGAAATCCAGATCCGGGCGATCGGAAGCCGCCTGGCCAGCGGCCGGGTCGAGGGATGCGCCGCCCGCCATGCCAAGGGCGATCAGATCCCAGGTCATGTGCAACGAGCGAGGGATCAGGAAGAACGCCTGCCGACGCTCCGGCTCGCCTTTGCAGCCTTTCAGCAGCAGCTCGTCCTGGCGGCCCGCACCGTGCAGCAAGGTGATCAGCGGATACGTCTTCGTATCATCGATCTCATCGGGAGTGAGCAAGACCGCCCGCTGGGGCCCCTGCTCGATCCACACCAGGCCCTCCGGGCGATCCTCCACAGGCTCGGGCGTCTGGTGCGTGATACGGAGCTTGAGACTGTCCACGGGCGCTATCATGCCACGTCCCTCTCACGTAGCGCATCCAAGGAGCCCCATGGATTTCCATTTCGGCGAAGTCATCGACGCCATTGCCGGTGCGGTCCCCGACCGCGAGGCCATCGTCTTCCGCGACCGTCGCTTCAGCTTCGCCCAGATGGCAGAGCGCAGTCGACGTTTCGCGAACGTGCTGGTCGATGCCGGGCTTCGGGTCCACGCAGAGCGCAGCGAGCTTGCGGGCCACGAATCAGGCCAGCCCCACCTGGCGATGTACGCCTACAACGGCAACGAGTACATCGAGGGCATGCTCGGCGCCTTTCGGGCGCGGGTCGCCCCGCTGAACGTGAACTATCGCTATGTGGAGGAGGAGCTCCTCTATCTCTTTCAGAACTCCCAGGCGAAGGCCCTTCTCTACAACGCCGAGTTCGCGCCCCAGGTGGCAGCGCTTCGCGACCGGCTCCCGCAGCTCCAACTGCTGATCCAGATCGCGGACGAGTCGGGCGAACCCCTCTTGCCCGGCGCACTCGACTACGAAAACGCCCTTGCCGTCGCGTCGCCCGATGCACCGGAGGTGGAGCCCTCGCCCGACGATCTCTACATCCTCTACACCGGCGGCACGACCGGCATGCCCAAGGGCGTCCTGTGGCGTTCGGCGGATATCCACATGGGCGCGATGGGTGGGCGCAAGCTGGATGGCGCCGAAGTGAGCTCGCTCGAAGAGATCGCGGAAGTGGCGAAGAACGGGCCCGGCTTGAAATGCCTGATCGGCCCGCCGCTCATGCATGGCGCAGCCCAATGGGGCGCCTTCATCAACTTCGGGATGGGCAACGGGATCGCCTTTCCGAACGACAACAAGAAGCTCGATCCCGACGATTTCCTTTCGACCGCCGAGCGCGAGCGCGCTCTCTCGCTCACGATCGTCGGCGATGCCTTTGCGCGGCCGCTGCTCGATCAGTTGGCGAAGAAGGAATACGACCTCTCCGGCTTGTTCGTGATCGGTTCGGGGGGCGCACCGCTTTCGACGGCTGCGAAGAAGGAATTTCTCGAGCGACTCCCGAATGTGACGATCCTGGATTCGATCGGATCGTCGGAGACGGGGGCCCAGGCGAGCAATCCGTCCAACAAGGATACCGGGGTATCGACCGGCGACTTCAAGCCGATGGCGGGGGCGGTGGTGGTTTCGGCCGACCTCACGCATGCGCTGGCTCCGGGTGACGACGAGATGGGCTGGTTCGCCCAGGAGGGGCGCGTTCCGCTCGGCTACTTCGGCGATCCGGAGAAGACCGCGAAGACCTTTCCGGTGATCGGCGGCACACGCTACGCCGTGCCGGGGGATCGTGCTCGCTATCGCGACGACGGCTCCATCGAGGTGCTCGGCCGGGATTCCGTCACGATCAACTCCGGCGGCGAGAAGATCTTCGCCGAGGAGGTGGAGCACGCGCTGAAGCAGCATGCGTGCCTTGCGGGAGGGCGTGAGTGCTGACGAGGCCGGTTTGCTTGCCGAGGCCGGCAAGCACATCGCCCGCTACAAGCTGCCGAAGGCGTTCATCTTCCGCGATGCGATCCAGCGCAGCCCGTCAGGGAAGGCAGACTATCGCTGGGCCAAGGCGCAGGTCGAGGGAAGCTAGGCGAGCCCTAGAGCAGGCGGAAGGATTGAAGCCAACGCTGGACCACGGGGTCTTGCAATGCGCCAGGCTCCGTCCGGTCACACGCAGGGTGAAATGCCGCCCGCCAGCATCGAACTGGTACTCGTCGAGCACGAAGAGCTCGCCCGCTGCGCTGCGATGGGCCCGAGCCCGAGTGGCTTGATGCCCGCCCACCGGGGCATGATCGATTCGGCTCACCTGCCATCCGCGCTCGGTCAGCTCCTTGCGCTGCTTCTCCTCGGCGCTGGGAACCTCGTCGTCGCGAGAGGCCGAAACCGGTCCGGCCCAGGCTTCGGTCGCCAATCCAAGCCGTGGTTCGTGACTCGCGCGCAGTAGGCGTTTGCTGCCTTCCGGTTTCGGGGGCGGCGCAACCACCCATCCGCCCTGGGGCCAATTATCGAACGCGCATTTCTCCCCCGGAAAGCTGATTCCCCCCGCATGTCCAGCGGTTGCCGCTGCCAGCCATCCCGCAACGGTCAGGGCCCAGATCCCCTTCCCCAGATTCCCGAGCGCAAGGGAGCGGACGTTCTTCGACGCCATGCGAACGCGACTCATCCCTGCAGTTCGAACGCGAGGCAATGGGACAGTTCGCGTGACGACGTGCCAACGTGCAACTCGAAGGCTCCCGGTTCGGCCACCCAATCATGGGCGTCAGGATCCCAGTAGGAGAACGCGCGGCGGTTGAGCTCCAACGTCACCTGGCCATCTGCTCCCGGAGCGAGGGCGATCTTTCCAAACGCCTTGAGCTCTCTTTCCGGGCGTGGAAGGCGGCTCTCGAGATCGTGCACATAGCATTGCACCACCTCTTGCCCCGAAACCCGTCCGGTGTTTCGCACCGGAACGGTCAAGACGAGAGGGCTGGCGAGATCACTGGCCTCTGCCGAGAGATGCGGGCGCCCGAGCTCGAAGCTCGTATAGGAAAGCCCATGGCCAAAGGCGAAGTGTGGATCGATCTCGCCCGCATCGTAATGGCGATGGCCGACGTGTAGATCTTCGGCATAGACCACCCGCCCGTCCTCGCCTGGATAGACTTCTGCGGAACCCGTATGACATGGCACGTCAGTGAGGGATCGGGCGAACGTCGTCGGCAGCTTGCCCGATGGATTGGTGTCCCCGAACAGGGCTTCGGCTACGGCCGTGCCCGCTTCCTGGCCTCCATACCAGGCCCACAGGATGGCGGGAACCGTTTCTGCCCATTCCATCATGAGGGGCGCGCCCGCATTCACCACCACGGCGGTGCACGGGTTGGCGGCAGCAACGCGCTCGATCAGCTCGTGTTGCTTGCCAGGCAGCTTTGCCTCCTGTTTGTCGTGGCCCTCGGTCTCCCACTCGGCATTCAGCCCCACGACGACGATCGCGGCGTCGGCGCTTGCAGCCAGCTGCTCGGCTTCCCCGAGCGGATCGTCGGGGACCGGAGGATGGTGCCCGAGCTTCAGCCCACCCATCATCACGGCGCCTTCGCGGGTGTATTCGACGACGAGCAGGGCTGGCTCGCCGGCGACCAGCGGCAGGCTCGCGATTTCTTCCCGGCTTCCCGTGCCGAACCAACCTTCTCCGCGCACCTGCTCGCTCCAATTGTCGATGACGAGCTCCCCGTCGACGAAGAGTCGAGCCTTTCCTGCACAGGTGAGCGCGAGCTGGTGCTCCCCGGTTGCTCGAGGCGTGAACTGGCCGCTGATGCGAACCGAGAACGCATTCGGATCGACGGCAGGATCGAAGCGCCCGAACCAGGTCGTGTCCATGCTGCGCATGCGCCGCACGAGCACCGCTTCGCCGGCCAGCTCGAGACCGTTGAAGAAGTGCGCTTCGAAGCCCTTCTTGTCCGGCCAGGCGCCGGGTTCGACGAGATCCGGATCGATCACCGGAAGGCTCTTGTGGCTCGTGCAGCCCTGGGCGTGAACCAGCTCGATGTCGTCCCCACAAGCCTCGCGGATCGCATCGAGGATGTGGCGCTCGTAGTGGGGCAGAACGCGGGCGCTGCCTCCACCTTGAATCGACGTGGGCCGGGCATTCGGGCCGATCACGGCGAGCCGCCGCAGCTGCTTCCGTCGAAGAGGCAGCACGTTTGCGCCGGCTGCGGTTGGCTCGTTCTTCAAGAGCACGAGTGCCTCGGAAGCGGCTCGAAGGGCGAGGGCTCGATGCTCGGGCCGGTCGATGGCCTGCTCCGGTTCTTCGATCTCGGGTGCATCGAGGGCACCGGTACGCGCCATGATTCGAAGGATCCGGCGCACCTTGTCATCGAGCTCAGCTTCCGAGACCGAGCCGTCCTTCACTGCCTGGGCCAGAGCCGGGCCAAAGAAACGCGGCGGCCCTGGCATTTCGAGATCGAGGCCGCCGTTCGCCGGGCCGGGCGTGTCCTGCACGGCAAACCAGTCCGAGACCACGAGCCCGTCGAAACCCCATTCCTGCTTCAAGACGTCGACCAATAGTTCACGGTGGGCGCAGGCCGGCGTGCCGTTCACTGCGTTGTAGGCGCCCATCACCGTCCAGGCGCCCGCCTCGACGACGGCAGCCTCGAAGGGCGCTAGGTAGATCTCACGCAAGGCGCGCTCGCTTACCTGGGAGTCGATCGTATGCCGTTCGAACTCCGAATCGTTGGCTACGTAATGCTTCGGTGAGGTGCCCACGCCCTGGCTCTGGACCCCGCGCACGAAGGCGACTGCGAGTCGCGATGTGAGGTGCGGATCTTCCGAGTAGTTTTCGAAGTGTCGGCCCCCGAGCGGCGACCGGTGCATGTTGAGGGTTGGCCCGAGCAACACATGGGATCGTTTGGTGAGAGCTTCCTCGCCTAGTGCAACGCCTACCTCTTCGACGAGGTCCGTATTCCAGGTGGCCCCGAGGGCGCTGGCATTCGGGAAGCAGGCAGCACTCACACCACCGCCGAAGTTTCCTCCACGAGCACCGATCGGCCCATCGGTGACCTTGAGCGCAGGGATTCCGAGCCGGGGCACGCTTCCGCCATGCCAGATCGAAGAGCCGGCGGTGAGCGTCGCTTTCTCATCGAGGGTCAGCTTTCCCAGCAGTTCTTCGACGCGAGTGTTCTCCTCGGTCACTTGCTGTCGCTCTTTTCGGACGCGCAGTGGGTGACTGGTGACGCAGCGATGCGGAACGGGCTGAAGCGTAGGTGTGACATCGGGCTCCCTGGTTCGTGCACGCCCAGTGTAGCCTTGCCCAGGTCCGGAACGCCTTCGGCATCGACACGCAGACTGAGGCTCAGGTGCCGTGGGTGAGGGGCGCCGCCCCGGCCGCTGCCAGGGCTTCTGCTACCCGGGGCGCTTCCTCCGTAGGCAATGCCGCCGTCGTCAGCCGCAACGCCGGCGACGAGAGAAGCCGATAGCTTTCGCCGGCGCGGACGGCATATCCCCTGGCGAGGAGTTGTTGCACGGCGGTCGTCTCCTCGACGACTGGCACCCATACGTTCATGCCCGATCGGCCATGGGCAGGCAGTCCGCGGTCGGCTAGCGCTGCCAACAAGGCCTCCCGGCGCGCGGTGTAGGTCTTCTCGGCCCGGGCCACCAGGCGCGTCACGCCGCGATCCTTCCAAAGCCGGACGACCAGATGTTGGAGCAGGTGGCTCACCCATCGGCTGCCAAGGAGTTGGCGGCCCTCGACGCGGGCGATGGTTTCCCGGTCGCCCGCCAAGATGGCGAGCCGAAGGTCCGGCCCGAGGGTCTTCGATACCGAGCGCACGACGGCGAAGCGTGGCGTCGAATCCCGGCACAAGGTCGCGGCCGCTGCACCGGATGCTTCGGCGTTGTGATCGTCCTCGATGATCAAGATTTCGGGATGGCGGTCGAGGATCGTTTGCAGTTCGGTGACACGATCTGGAGTGAAGGCGGCACCCGTGGGGTTTTGCGCACGCGGTGTCAGAACGACCGCGCGAGCACCGCGAGCGATTGCACGCTCGAGCGCATCGGGAAGTGCACCGTCGTCATCGAGCGCGATCGGCTCGACCGGATGCCCCATGGCGCGCAGCAGATGGTAGACGCCGCCGAACCCCGGATCTTCCACCGCCACACGGTCGCCGGGCCGAAGATGGGCGAGCAGCACTCGCTCGATGCCGTCGAGAGCCCCGCTCACCACGGAGACCGCAGGGTAGGGGACGCCATCGGCACGCAAACGCGCCTCCGCCAGCTCGATCAACTCCGGGAGATGCACCTGCTCCGCATAGAGATGGGGCTCCGGATCCAGCTTCGCAAGAAAGGGCCCCAGGCGAGGGAGCAGCGCGGGATCCGGATTGCCACTGGCGAGGTCGAGGGTGCCGGCTGGAAGGGGCGCCGCCGCTGGGGCCATCACGGGAGGTGCCGGGCTCACTCGAGTTCCGCGGCGGCCTTCGGTCACGAGCAGGCCACGGCCCCGCAGCTCCCGGTAGGCGGAAGAGACCGTCGTCGGGCTGACCCTGAGCGCGCTCGCGAGGGCACGGACCGTCGGCAACAGATCGCCGGGCGAGAGTTCGCCGTCGCGGATGGCGGCTTCCACGCTGGCGGTGATCTCCGCCGCCTGCCGGCCTTGGATCACTCCGATAGACTTCTGTAACGCCTGGTCCATCTCTTTGTACCATTACAAAAAAGAACAAAGAGAGCCAGGACAGGCAATGGAGGCCCGGATGGAAGAGCTACGCGAGGTGACGATCGGGATCCTGCTCTTCGACGACGTCGAAGAGCTCGATTTCGTAGGCCCCTTCGAAGTCTTCGGCGCTCTTCGCAAAGCGACTGGCCGAGGACAGGTCGTGACGATCGCGGAGAAGGCGGGCCCGATCCGCTGCTTCAACGGCCTGCGCGTGTTGCCGGATCACACCTTCGCGGATGCGCCGAAGCTCGATGTGGTGCTCGTGCCCGGCGGCCAGGGCACGCGCCGCGAGGTCTCCAACGAAGCCCTGATCCGTTGGATCCGCAACGTGGGTGCGGATTGCGAATGGGTCACGAGCGTTTGCACCGGCGCCTTGCTCCTGCACGAAGCCGGCTTCACCCGAGGCAAACGGGTCACGACGTTCTTCGGATTCATCGAAGATCTCCGGGCTCGAGGTGATGTGACCGTGCTCGATGGCCCGCGCTTCGTGCGGGATGGCAACCTGGTCACTTCCGCCGGCGTCTCGGCCGGAATCGACATGGCGCTCTGGCTGGTCGGCCAGCTCCACCACCCGATGTGGCGCGCCGTGTGCAGCGCGGCATCCAGTACGAGCCGGCGCCGCCATACACCGCAGAGGTGTAGGCCCAGCGCCGTTTCGTTCGGGGACCTCGGTGGAAGCATTCGCGCCGGGTCGGACAATCCCCGGTTTGGCGCAGCGCGCGATGAAATCAGTGCTTCGGGCTTGCCAGGTAGCTTCCGTACATCGTGTTGCCTCCGGAAAGTCCGATGCGTTGGCGCAGTTCCCGGCTCAGCTCGGCGCGCGTGGCGCCGGAAAGGCTCTGCTGCCAGTTGCATTGGGTGCGCAGGAAAGAGCGC
>JAFDCZ010000292.1 GCA_019312665.1 Deltaproteobacteria bacterium
CACCTTCGGATCTTGCTCCCGCGTGACCATCCGCTCCTGGCTGTCATCTCGCCGCCCCGCCTCCAGCGCTTCTTCCAGGTCACCGGCGTCGATCCGGACGAGGAGCTGACGGGCGATTTCGTCGGCTGGAGCAAGCTCGTCGTGCTGACAAGGGATCGCGCGTTCCTCTTTCCGCGGGATGAATCGATGCTCGAAGCCATGGAGCGGGAGATCGAAGGCCTTCGCGTCTTTGGTGCAGCGGGTCTAGGCGAAATCCCGACCCTGCTCGACGTTTGGCGAGATGTCGGATTGGCGCCCTACCCGATCGTCGCCATTCGGCGGCTACCGGGGATCCCGCTCGAGACACGTCTGCCCGGGGCGAACCCCGAGGAGTTGGGTTCAATCGCGGAACGCCTCGGCGAGTTGGCCGGGCGTTGGCACCAGGTCGATCCCGGCCCGCTGACGCGACGACTGCCTCGCGATACGGAGCCGTTCGCGAGCCTGGACATGCTGCTCGGAGATCGCTTCAGCGTGGAAGATACGGCGGACCAGATCCGCACTTGCCTGAAGCCAGGTGCGACCGAGACCGTCCGGCTGCGTGATGCACTCGTCCGCGCCCGGGCGCTCCCGCTCGTTCCCATCCATGGTGATCTCCACGAGGCCCAGCTCCTCGTCGAGCCGGAGAATCGGTTTCGGCTGACGGGCGTGATCGACTGGCAGACTTCCGTCATCGACCATCCATTTGCCGAGTTCGATCTCGGGAAGTGGGGGCCGACGATCTGGCGTGAGCAGCGTGCCAGCTTCCCTAGGCTGCGGTCGCGTTTCTGGAAGGGCTATGCGCCCGCCCGCGGTCTCGATCCGAACCTGGGCACAGTCTTCGAGTGGGTCTACGCAGTCTCGCTCGCCCTGAAGTTGGAGAGGGAAACGCAGCCATCTTTCGACCCCAGTGTCCTCGGTACCTTGGACGACGCTCGCGCAGGAGCGCTTGCCGCCACAGCTGCGCTGTAGCATTCGCCCGCGACCCCGCGCGCAGTTGGATTACCCTGCCCGGCATGATCACTCTGCAAGCCGCGTCCTCGCCGGCCTGGCTCCGCGCAGTCATGGAGAATTTTGATGCCTTCCTGCTCGACCACGCAGCGGCGGAACGCAAGGCATCAGCGGTAGCGCTGTCTTTGATCACCCACTATCCGGATTGCAAACAGCTCGTGGCGGCAATGATGGATCTGGCCCGCGAGGAACTCGAGCACTTCTACCAGGTCTACCTTCGGGTCGAGGAGCGCGGACTCCATCTGGGACCGGATACCAAGGATCCCTACGTCAGGGCCCTGCGAGCCGAGATTCGCAACGGCCGGGACGACTACTTCCTCGACCGGCTGCTCGTAGGCGGAATCGTCGAAGCGCGAGGATGCGAACGCTTCGGCATGATCGCAGAGGCGCTGACGGATCCTGCCCTGCAAAGCTTCTACCGCGAGATCGCCGCGTCGGAGGCCAAGCATGATGCTCTCTTCGTCGAGCTGGCGAACGAATACTTTCCTCGGGGTTCGGTCGATCAGCGCCTCGAAGCCTTGCTCGCCGCGGAAGCGAAGATCCTCCGAGGCCTCGCGATCCGGCCCGCACTCCACTGAGATGGACGGGGCTTCGCGATGACGCAGAGATGATGAAGCCCGCCGCCTGGAAGCCTGTTCGAAAGTACCTCGCCCAATGGGCCGAGCCCGAGTCCGGACAGATCCTTGCGTGTCTGGGCGAGGATCGGCGCTACGGCCATGTGCTTTGCATCCCTGCCCACGGTGAAGGCGAGGGAATCCTGCAGACACTTGCCAGCGTTCCGAAGGGGCCTGGCGGAGACGTCCTGATCATCATCGTCGTGAATGACACGAACGCGTCTCCCGCCTGGGTGCGCAAGGCCAATCAGGATTCGCTGGCCGCATTGCGCGGAGGTACTGCCAGAGCGACGGGGCCCGGAACGCTCATGGAGCGACACGTGCATCCGCGCGGCGACCTGCTGATCATCGATCGGACCCATTCAGGCCAGCCCCTGCCCGAAGGTCAGGGCGTCGGACTGGCGCGAAAGATCGGCGCGGATGTGGCTCTCGCTTTGTGGTCGGCCGACAGGATCGAATCCCCTTGGATCCACTGCAGCGACGCCGATGTCTCGTTTCCGGCGAACTACTTCAGCCGACCGCTCGCCGCCGCAGGCGACCCCCTTCTCGGCAAGGGCCCTGCCGCGTTCGTCTACGATTTCCGCCACGTGCTCGAGCCCGATCCCGAAGTCGCGTGCGCAGCGCTTCGCTACGAGATCTTCCTCCGCTACTACGTGCTCGGCCTTCGCAGTGCGGGCTCCCCCTACGCCTTTCACACCATTGGCAGCACACTCGCGATCTCTCCCCTCGCCTACGCGCAGGCACGGGGCTTCCCGAAGCGACGGGCGGCAGAAGATTTCCATCTACTCGCAAAGCTCGCCAAGTTGGGGCCCGTGGACGCGCTGCGGGGCGAACCCATCCTCCTGAGCGGCCGAGTCTCGACCCGCGTTCCCTTCGGCACCGGTGCCGGAATCGCCAGGGAACTCGAGCGCATCCAGGCTGGCGAATTCTACCCCGCCTACGATCCCCGGATCTTCATATGGCTCGGTGTCTGGCTTCGCACACTCGGCTCCCTCGGCTCAGGCAACCTGAGTCTCCGCGCCTACCTCTCCGAGCACGCTGCCGCGGCCCCCGCCGTTGCCAAAGTCGACGCCACGCTTCTCCACGACATCCTGGAAGAGCTCGGCGCCCTTGGCCCGGCAGAATCCGGACGAGGCCGGGGCCTCCGCCACCTGCATGAGCGATTCGACGCCCTGCGCACGCTCCGCTTCATCCACAGCCTGCGCGATCATCACTTTCCCTCCGTTCCACTCGAGGAGGCGATCCGGACGGCAGCCTTCCTTCCGAGGGCTGCACTCGGCGAGAAGCGGGATCTCAGTTCCACCTGCCAGACCCTCGCTCGGATCGAAGCGACGAATCTCGTTTGAGGGAACCGGGCTCGCTACTCCCCTCTTGATTCCGAAGCCCGTTCGAGCTTTCCCGTCGCGGTCAGGGGAAGCGAGTCCACGATCTCGAATTTCCGCGGCACTTTGTAGGTCGAGAGGTGCTGACGACAATGCGCCATCAGGGCCTTGCGGTCCGGTGCGTCGGCGCCCTTCTCCAGCTCGAGTTCGGCCACGGGAATTTCGCCCAGGTGAGGATGGGCCTGTGCCGAGACACGGCTGCGGCGCACGCCCGGAAGCTGGTCGAGCACCGCTTCGACCTCTTCGCTGAAGAACTTCATGCCGGCCATGTTGATGCGATTCGCCCGACGTCCAGCCAGGTACAAGCGACCTTCGGAATCGAAGAAGCCCTGATCCCCGGTGCGAAAACCATCGGGCTCGAGCAGCTTGGCCGAAAGCATCCACGGTTCGAGGTAGGCGTCGAAGAGACCCGGGCCGCGAATACAGATCTCGCCGGTGCGCTCGGGCGACGATTCGTTCAGCGCAGTGCCGTCATCCATGCGAAGCCAGACGTCGTAGTCCGGCAAGGGTTGGCCGAGAGCGCCGGGCTTCGGATCCGCCAGGTCGATCACAGGCAGGCCGACTTCGATGATGCCGAGAGCCTGGCGCAGGGGAAGACCGAAACGCATCCGGAATCGTTCGGCGATTTCGGATCGCAGCCCCTCGGCCGTGGAAATGGCGAGGCGAACCGCAGGCAACTGCTGCTCACCGGCGAAACGCAAGTAGAGCAGGATCGAAACCACGAAGTGGTGGGCCATGGGCAACAGCCAGAGGATGCGATCTCCCGGCCCGATGCCGAGGCCGCGATTCGCCGCCGCCAGACGCTCCAGGATCCGCGCGTGACCGAGAATGACTCCCTTGCGGCGATGGGTGGTTCCGGACGTGAAGCGCAGGTAGGCCGGATGCAGGGCGCGAAATGCCTCGTCGCCCTGCCCGTCCAGGGCCCCCGGCGCTTTGCGGGCCGCCATTTCGTGGCTCCCGTCCCGCCCGAGACGCACCAGACCATGCAGGCGCGCGCGTTCCGCGAAGGCTTCGAGGGCCGGACCAGCCGTGTCTTCGGGAATCGGAACCAGGCATGCCTTCCCGACGAGGATGGCCAGTGCGTGTTCGATGAAGCCCTCACCTTGGGGGGCGATCAACCCCCAGCGTTCGCCCGGCCCGATCCCCGCGCTGACGAGATCCGTCGCGACGGCGTCGACCCGCTGAAGCAGCTCGGCATAGCATCCAGCCTCGGATCGACCGTCCCCGCGATCGGCGATCCAGGCCACGGCATCCGGATGCTCCTCCGCTCGCGCTCGAATGGCATCCACGACCGACCCTGTCATTTCGGTCCGCCCCCTCGGGAGAACGTCCGATCCCGCACGGCTGTCGGAGCCACCTGGTCGAACGTACCGCCCGCGTCGGCCGCGAGCGCCGCGGCGGTACCCACGGCCTCGCCCGTGGCCAAGGCCGTACCGATGACGCGCAATGCGCCAAGCGCTTCCTGACTTCCGCCCATGCATCGGCCCGCGCAGCCAAGCCGTGCGTGGCTGCGACTCACGAGCGAGCCGAGGGGTACACCACAGGGGCCCGATGGATATTGGAAGCGTGCGCGGCGATGATCGCGCCACAGCTCGATCGGCCAGGCCGAGAGCGCGACCTCGTCCTCACGACGGCGGCCCTCCAGCACGTCGTCCCCTTCGAGCTCGATGCGGGTCCGAAGCCGCAAGGTCTCTCGCAGACCGATTCGCTCGGGCCAGCTCGCGACGCGAGCCTTTGCGAATGGCTCCCGTGTGCGCCGCAGGAACTCCACGACCGTCTCTGCCGTCTGGCGCGCTCGGAGTTCGAGCTCCCTGCGGTAGCCAGGATCGAGCGGTGCGTAGGGATGACCCGGAAGCTTCGGCACACCGAGGGTGATGTACACCTCGCCCGGTGCGAGACCGGGTCGCATGACGACAGACTCACAACCCTCCGGGAGCTCGCCGTGCCGGACAGCGCCAGCCACCGCTGCAGTGAGCTGCAAACGCGCAAACCCCTCCAAGCCGGCCGTCTCGACATCCGCGAGGCCGACGATGTAGGACGGAAATTGCAGAGCGTCACCCGGATCCTTGCTGCACTCCGCCCCGAGCTGCGTCGCAGCCGCCGCGTCTCCCGAAGCGTCGATGAGCAAGCCGAGCTCGGCGACCTCCGAGCCGAATTGCAAGCGGAAGCCTTCGGCCGTCTCCTCGACCCCTGCAACCGGGGCGTTGCGTACCACGTCCAGCCCGGCTGCCGCCTCCACCTCCTCCGAAAGGATGCGCGCATAACCAAGCGGGTCGATCGGGAGATAGAAAACCCGGCCCGCGCGTTCGGGCAATCCAGCGACACCCTCCCGGCAGAGCTTCTGGGAGATCTGCCGAGGGAATGCGGCGTGGGCGAAACGCGGCAGATCGTCCTCGGCAGGGAGGTAGAGCCCGCAGATCGTATGCACCAGGGCAAGGCTGGCATTGCCGCCGAGACGGTCGCTGGCTTCGACCAGCAACGTTCGCGCGCCGCAGTTCGCGGCCGCCAGGGCCGCGGCCACACCCGCGGAACCGCCGCCTACGACGCCTACGTCATAGCGTTCAGTCATGTCTCGCCGAGCAGGTCGGCCCGCAACGTTTGCTGGAAGAGCGCGCGCTCCTCATCGCTGAACAAGCCCGCTTGCTGCACGTGGCTCACGTTCAAACGTCCGCCCCGCAAGCTCATCGCAGCACTGCTACCTGGCGATGTCGGCACGGGGGGCGCGTGAAAGGCGTTCTCGATCGGCGCGCCGAAGAAGCGATCGATCCCTCCGGCAAACTCTCCCGTGAACGCAAAGAAGAACGAGCAGAGCTCTCCCTTCATGGCGCGCCGTGCCATATGCGCGTAGACACGCATGGGTGCGAAGCGCGCAAAATCCATCGCGATCACGCCGGCCTCGATGCGTCCCGCCTTGATCGCATCCACCCGCTGCCGCTTGAGTTCGCCGATCAACCCATCGAGATCCGCGACCTGCTCGGGCAACACCCGGAACCAGAGGAGCGATACCCGCGTCCTGAAGATCGCGTGCTCCGAACCCTTGGGGCGGATGTTCACGGGCAACGGCACGACGAAGGCTCCGGGGTCGACGCCGCGTGTCCGAAACACCGCATCGTGTGCACGAATGGCGCAGGCCAGATAGAAGAGCATCGGCGTCAGGAAGCCCGCCTTCTGCTTGGCGCGCTCGGTGGCACGCGCAGTCTCGTCCTCGGCCAACGTGAGCAGGTCGTAGCGCAGGTCCTGGCGAACGTCCGTCAGCGGCCCGGCCAGCGAGCGCGGGCAGGGATCCGCCATCGAAGCCATCCAAGCCTGCCATGCAGTGGCTCTGCGCCCCCGCTCCTTGGAGGTCAACCCTTTCGGAAGCCCCGGCGAGGTGACGACGTCGTCCGGGGGCAACTCGGCGACGGCGCGCTCGCCGCGGTGGACGAATTCCAGCCACTCGACGAAGGCTTCGCTTCCAGCACCGTCGAGAAGCATGTGCAGCCA
>JAFDCZ010000036.1 GCA_019312665.1 Deltaproteobacteria bacterium
CGAATGCGCTCGAGATCATCGACCAGGTTCGCTTCCGACGGTGGCTTCGGCGTGGGAGCGCTCGCGAGCGCATCGTTCACACCCTCGAGCAGGGAGAGTTCATCGGCGACGATCCTGTCCGGCAACCCGGTTCCTCGCGTTTCCACAAGAAGAAAACGATTAGGTCAACTCTTCCGGGATTCCAAATCTTGACAAGACCCGGAACACGGGGAATGCCGCGGAATGATTCAACCGCTGTTCGTTTCCTCGTCCTCTTCGCGGGGGAGGGCGGGCCAGAAGCCGCGAGCGGAGAGCCGTTCAAGGGCAGCGGCCCGCTCCGGCACGTACAACGCGACGAGGGCGATGTCCCCCTCAGCGGCAACCCATTCCTCGAACATGGGCTCCACCCGATCGGCTCGCTTCATTCCCAGGATGAGGTAGGGATCCGGGTCTCCGGGGCGGATCGGCGCTGCAGCCGGGGGCTCGTTGGAAGGCTTCAAGTACTCGAGTTCGACGATCTGGGCATCCCCGTGTCGGAACCTCACGTTCCAACGCTCCACGTCCTTGGGCCCGTCAAAGAGTACCCGGCCTTCCTGTTTGTGGACGATGCGCGTCGCCACCTCGCTGCTCTCCCGGCCAATGGCCGCGTAGCTCGCGGGGACGCCGTACTCGGCCATGGCCTCTCCGGCGAAGTGGTGATTGACCTCATTGTTCGGAGTGAGGCCCACCACCGCTCGCGCTCGCTCGAGCCGCATGCGCGCAACGGTGCGCTCCTCGAGCGCGTTGCCCCATACCACGCGAAAGCCCCTGGTCTCGGCGGCTCGGCAGTGGAGGGGATTGGAATCGGTAAACAGCACGTTTTCCTTTTCTGTGCCGAGGGCCTCCACGAAGGCGAAGGCCAGCTCTTCGGCACCCAGCACGACGAGGGCTTCGCGGCCGGGAGCGCGAACGCCGAGCATGCGCGCAACGAGGGGCGCGGTTCCGCCCTGCAGGATGACGGTGACGGCGATGGTCAAGAAGACGAGCGCGCGGATCGAAGCGGCGTCGGCGAAACCCATCTCCTCCAGGAAACCCGCGGCCAGCGAAGCGATGGCCGCGGCGACGACGCCGCGAGGGCCGACCCAGCCGAGGAAGGCGCGCTCCCGCCAGCTCAGATCCGAGCCCAGCGTGCAAAGCCATACGTTCAGCGGGCGAACCACCAGGGTGAGAGCCGCAACGGTGAGCAGCCCCGGCATTCCCAGGCCCAGGACGTCGGCCATGCGCACGTCCGCCGCGAGCAACACGAAGAGGAGGCCGATCAGCCCGACGGTCAAGTGCTCCTGGAATTCGCCCAGCTCCCGGGCGATGCGCCGCTCCATGTTGCCGACCACAACGCCGGCGACGGTGACGGCGAGGATTCCGCTCTCGCTCAACAGGGCTTCACACACCTCGAAGGCCACCAGGGCGCCACCGAGGGCGACCAGATTCTCCAACCCTTCGGGCACGGCTCGGGGGATCCGAAGCAGGCCGACCAGCATCAGTCCGAAGATCAAGCCGGCGGCTGCGCCAAAGGCGGTGCGTGCGGCCAGGTCGGCCGCTCCAGAGGTCAGATGGCCGAGTTCCGGGTCGAGGACGACGAGCTGAAGTGCCACGCCGGCCACGATTGCGCCGACCGGATCGATCAGCAGGCCCTCGGCCTCGAGCACCGTCGCAAGCCTGGGGCGGAGGGGTACGTTGCGAAGCAGGGGGCGGATGACGGTCGGTCCGGTGACGATCACCAACGTTCCGAACAGCAGCGCCAGGCGCAGATCGCCCCAGCCCATGAAGAAATGGGCCGCGACGGCGCCGCCCAGGCCGGTGACGGCAGCGCCTAGCGTCACCAGTCGACGGACGGGCGTGGCGGCGCGGCGCAGGGCCGAGAGATCGAGGTTCAGCCCGCCTTCGAAGAGGATGATCGCGACCGCCAATGAGACCAGCCCGAACAATCCGTCCCGGCCGAGCACCTGCGGGTCGATCCATCCCCAGAAGTCCGGACCGACCAAGACGCCGGCCGCGAGCAGCAGCACGATGCTCGGGATCCTGAGATGGCGCGCCACCAGCTGGCAGGCCACGCCAATGCCGAGGGCCAGCGCGAAGGTAAAGCTCGGCGATGCATGCATGCCAGGCGGAGTGTGGGAACTTCGACGGGGATTGGCGAGTTGGCTGACATCGTGGGGGGGCTGGCCCCGGCCAATGTCAGCAGCCGGCTCGAGTTCGTGGTGGCTGCTTTCGCATGGCCTTCAGGCGGGCGCCTTCGATCGAGCCGCGGCGCTTTCCCCAGCCAGGCGCCCGGTGATCCAGGCCCACAGGAAGTTGAAGCCGCCGATCCTCCCGATCACGTCGAAGATCTCACCGCAGAGAAAGAGGCTGGCTGCGCGGCGGCTCTCGAGGGTCGACGGGTTCACCTCGGAAAGTGGAAGGCCACCACCCGTCACCTCCGCTTTCCCGTAGCCCTGGTTCCCATCGACGGGGAGATCGAAGGCGGTCAGCAGTGGCATCAGGCGTCGCCACTGGCTGGGGTTGAGCTGAGTTGCGCGCATTCGGCCCTTGAGTTCGGCGCGCTCCAGGATGAGTTCGGCGAGGCGTCGCGGCATCACTTCAGAGAGGAGGACATCCATTCGCTTACGGGATTCCGCCTTGAAGTGGCGCTGCCATGCCTCCTCTCGGAACCCGCCCCAGGCGACGCGGAGCTTTGCGCCGTCGCGCACGACCCAGTGGCTGGCATCGAGAATCGCAGGGCCCGAGTAACCACGGTGGGTGAAGAGAAGCTCGCGTTCTCGCTCCTCGAGCACCTTCTCGCCGGCCAGGGCCTGCCAAAGGACGCGCACGGAGACTCCTGCAAGCTCGCCGAAGGCAGGGTCAGGGGAAGTGAGAGGGACGAGCGCCGGGTAGCGTTCGACGAGGCCGTGGCCGAGCCCTTTGGCCAGAGCAAAGCCCGCTCCGTCGGACCCGGTCTTGGGCAGGGAGAGCCCGCCGGAAGCGAGGATGAGCCGGCCGGTTTCGATCTCCTGGGCGCGGCCATCGCGCGTGCCGCGGACGACGAACCCATTCCCCTGTCGCTCGAGCCCGGTGACGCGATAGCCCTCGTGGATCTCGGCGCCGGCCTCCCGTGCCGCTGCGACGAGCCCATCCCGCACGGTCCGCGCCGATTCGCTCTTTGGGAAGACCTTCCCCTGGGCTTCGTCGCGGATCAACGGGATCGCGAGATCGCGCTCGAAGAAGTCCGTGACCTCCTCCAACGGCCAGGTCCGAAACAGACGACGAAGCACGTTCCGCGATCCAGAGGTGAAGAAATCACTCGGATCCGAAGCGGTGGGGAGCAGGTTGCAGCGGCCGCCACCGCTGATCAGGATCTTGAGGCCGCAGGCGCGCGAACCTTCGAGGAGGGTCACGCTTGCGCCGTTTCGCCCAGCGAAAATCGCGGCCATCAGCCCGGCCGCACCCCCTCCCACGACCACGACATCGGACATGGTCCCTACTCTACTCGGCGAGCCAGCCGTCGGAAGGCCTTCGGTTCGCTCCGCCTGGTGACCATGAGGAATTCTCGGAGCGCGCGACGTCTAGAGATGCGTCTCCGCCGCTGCTTCCTCGTCGTCCAGCCCAGGCAGCTCAGGGATCACGTTTCCCGAGATTTCGGGGGCAGTGGCTCCTGAGTCATCGGGCTCGGCATCATCGGGCTCGGCGTCAGCGGGTTCGGCGTCGACGGGCTCGGCATCATCGGGCTCGGTCCCACCGGCCTCGTTGCTCTCGACGATCACGTCGCTCTTCACCGCTGCGACGCCGGGAACGGCGCTTGCCAGCTCCGTCGCCAACGCGATCACTTCTGCGTTCGGCGCGCCGCCGATCAGCGTGACGACCCGATCCTGAACGCCCGCCGTGATGGTCGCGCCTTCGAGCTCCGGCTCCTCCAGCAGCGCGCGATTGACTTGACGGTGGAGCACCTCGTCGGTGGCGAACTCTCCGACGGCATTCTTGGCCGAAGCCCAACGCTCTCGCACTTCTTCGAAGGCTGCCGCAGCCTTGTCGCGGGCCGCCTGGGCGTCTTCCAGGCGTCGCTCCAGTTGGTCGAGAGTCGTCTGCGCAGCGGTCTTGGCCTGGCTGGCAGAGGCCAGCTCTTTCGTTGCGTCGGCGAGCTGCTCCTCCGGGGTGGGATCGCCGCACCCGGTACCCGCCATGGCAAGAAGGAGCGCACAAGCGAGCGCCAGCAGACGCGCAGTCGGAATCGAGTGAAAACGGTTCATGGGGGTCTCCTCGGGCAGCGAAACGCGTTGGGGGCCGGTGGTTACCACGATTCCGGGCGCCGGGCCACGAGGCAGAACGACCCACGAGGCATTCAGATCCGGCTCGCATTCCTGCTCTGCTCGGCGTTGCTGGGCTGGTGCACCCGGTGTACCACGAGGTGGTGACGGCACGAAAGAAGACCCGCGGCCCCGCCGCGACCCAATACGAGAAACTCGGCAGCTTTTACCTCGGCGCAACCCTCGGCAGCGACGGCGAGCGAACGGAAGAGGCTCTCCTCTACGACTCCAAGGATCTCACGACCCACGCGGTCTGTGTGGGCATGACCGGCAGCGGAAAGACGGGTCTGTGCGTCTCGCTTCTCGAGGAAGCCGCCCTCGACGGCATTCCGGCGATCGTCATCGATCCGAAGGGGGATCTCGGCAATCTCCTGCTCACCTTCCCCAATCTCGCGCCCGCTGATTTCAGGCCCTGGATCGACGAGGCCGAGGCAGGCCGTGAAGGCCGAACGCCCGACGAGCATGCCAAAGCGGTCGCCGAGAAGTGGAAGAAGGGTCTCGCGGATTGGGGCCAGGACGGCTCACGCATCCGGGCGTTTCGCGAGGCCGTCGATCTGGCGATCTACACCCCCGGAAGCAGCGCTGGCCGCCCGCTCCGAGTCCTGAAATCCTTCGCTGCACCGCCGGAAGCATTGCGTGGGGATGCCGATGCCCATCGGGAGCGCATCCAGGCTTCGGTTTCGGGTCTGCTCGCCTTGTTAGGTATTGATCCCGATCCGATCAAGAGCCGCGAGCACATCCTCATTTCCAACGTGCTCGATCGCGCCTGGTCTACAGGCCGGGATCTCGATCTCGCCAGCCTGATCCGCGAGATCCAGAACCCGCCCTTCGATCGGGTCGGAGTGTTCGACCTGGAGAGCTTCTTTCCGGCCGACGAGCGCCTGGCCTTGGCCATGACCCTGAACAATTTGCTGGCTTCGCCGAGCTTCGCTTCCTGGATGGAGGGCGAGCCGCTCGATATCCAACGTCTCTTCTACACGCCCGAAGGCAAGCCGCGTCTTTCGATCCTCTCGATCGCTCATCTCTCCGAGAGCGAGCGCATGTTCTTCGTGACGTTGCTGCTGAACGAGATGGTCACCTGGATGCGCGGCCAGCCAGGTACGAACAGTCTGCGTGCCATCCTCTACATGGACGAGGTGTTCGGCTACTTCCCGCCGACCGCGAATCCGCCGTCGAAGAGGCCGATGCTGACGCTCCTGAAGCAGGCCCGGGCCTATGGCCTCGGCTGCGTGCTCGCAACCCAGAACCCGGTGGACCTCGATTACAAAGGGCTCTCCAACACCGGCACCTGGTTGCTAGGTCGCTTGCAGACTGAGCGGGACAAGATGCGCGTGATCGAGGGGCTGGAGGGGGCGTCGGCCACGACAGGTGCCGCCTTCGACCGAGGAAAGATGGAGAGGCTCCTGGCGGGCCTCGGCAACCGGACTTTCTTGATCAACAACGTCCACGAAGATGGGCCCGTCTTGTTCCAGACGCGTTGGGCGATGTCCTACCTGCGCGGCCCGCTCACGCGAAAGCAGATCGCCAGCCTCACGGCGAAGCAGGGTTCAGCGGCTCCGGCAGCTCACGAGGCAGTGCTCGCGCCGCCGGTGGTCCTCGAGGTTCCGCAGGTTGCGGTCCGACCGGCCGTGGCGCCGGAGGTTGATCAGGCCTATCGGCCGGTGCTGGCTCCGACCGGTGAGGGTGTCCGAATCGTCTATCGCCCCTGCTTGTTCGGCGCGGCCGGTGTTCACTACGCCAATGCCCCGGCCGGAGTGGATCGCTGGGAGAGTGTGGGCGTGCTCGTGCCGTTGGCTGGGGAGCTTCGCGGTTCGCCTTGGGATGACGAGGGCACGGTCGCGCTCGATCCCCAGCAGTTGGATCTCGACGCCGAAGCGTACGAGGGCGCTGAGTTCGGAGAACTTCCCTCTGCGGCGACACGAGCGAAGAGCTACCCGCGCTGGAACAAGATGCTGAAGAGCCACATCTACCGGGCTTGCGTGCTGAGCCTGTGGAAGTGCAGGGCGTTGAAGGCGACATCGAAGCCGGGCGAGAGCGAAGGCGATTTCCGGGCCAGGCTTCGCACGAAGCTGCATGAGCAACGGGATCTCCGGCTCGAAAAGCTTCGCAAGAAGTACGCGACGAAGATCGCGCGGATCGAGAACCGCATCCGCCGAGCCGAGCAGAAGCTCGAGCGTGAAGAGGAGCAGTACGACGCCTCCAAGCGCAACACCGTCATCTCGATGGGCGCCACCATGCTGGGAGCACTCTTCGGCCGGAAGCTGGGGAGTTCTCGGAACGTCGGCCGAGCCACGACCGCGATCCGCGGAGCGAACCGAGCCATGAAGCAACACGGTGACATCGAGCGGGCCGAGGCGGAATTGAATGCAGTCCGAGAGCAGCTCGGCGAGATGGAGCAGGAGTTCCGGGTTGAGCTCGAGAGGGTCCGCGACGAGGTCGATGAATCCGTGATCGAGCTCGTGCCGCTCCCCATCCGCACGCGCAAATCCGACACGGCCGTCGAGCGGGTTGCCCTGGTGTGGGTGCCTTGGCGGGTAGGCAAGGACGGTATCGCGGAGCCGGCCTGGGAATGAACGTGTGAGAGCCGCTTCGCTTCTCGTTCGTGAAGCGGAGTCGCCGGGGCTGGGCACAGGCCGGGCGGAATGGCTCGGCCGAGGGTCGGGTGGCCGCATAGGGAGCTGAACAGGGTGTTGCCCTTTGTGGCTTCGCCACGGGCAACCTACGCGCACGCTGAAAGGGAACCTATGCCTGCGCTTTATTTCCGCCCGGCCTGTGCCCAGCCCCGGCGAAACGGCTTCAATTGCCGCACGGCCGATCGCGGGGCGGGGGGACGGCCAGCGAGGAAATAAAGCGCAGGCATCTCATCGGGTGAGTGTGTGCTCGTTCGCTAGCGGCGAAGCCGCGTAAGCGAACCCGTGGCCAAGTGTTGCGCGGCCAACGAAGCCCCGGCCGAGCCATTCCTCGATGGCCGTCCTCCCGCCCCGCGATCCGCAACGAGGAGCGAAGCGAAGTCCTCGAGGCGGTAGGAGCTGGCGAAGAATCGGACCACGAACGGGAAAGGACGTGTTGAGGCCCGACGCCCATTCTGGTTGGCTGCGGGCGGACCTACTCGGTGCGCTCCGGGTTTCGGTTGCCGATCAGTGCGAGGCCCAGAAGGCCGGAGAGTAGAAGCAGGCCGGTGCTCGGTTCGGGTACGGCGATGCCGAAGGTCTGCTCGAAGAAGGCTACGGCTGCGAGCTGACCCGAATTCAGTGTCAGGAGCTGCAGGCTCGTGAAGACCTGACTCGCTGAACCGCCCTCTGCGATGAGAGTGGTATTCGGGATGTTCAACCCGGCCCCGGTAGCTGCGTTCACCAGATCGCCAAGCCCGCTCGCGGATTGGCCGAGGAACGCCAGTGCCCCCATGCCCGAGGCACTGGGCAGGCTCGTCAACGTGGCTGTCGCCAGGCTGCCGGCAATCGTGCCCACATCGTAGGCAAGGGTGAGCACGCCCACCCCGCCGTCCGCCACCGCCAACGGGCCGGTCACGCGGAAGCCATGGCTCAACACATCGACCGTATAGATGGAAAGATCCGTGCTGAGCGCGCCGGCCAGCACGATGCTGCCTGGTTCGAACGAGAACATCAGGTCGCCGTCGCCGCTGACGAAGGAGGCTCCTGCGTTCAGGTCGAGCAAGCTGAGTGCGTGAGCACCCAGCGGCGTGAGAAGGCATGCGAAAACAGAAACCGCCGCGAGAATGCGGCGATGAGAACGATTCATGATCCTCGGATCCCCCTATGAGCCCGGCCCGTCCACCGGAGGCTGAGGAGACTTGACGGCACGTTGGAGGGGTTTCCTTGTGACCGAAGCACCAGTTTTTGGTGCGTATCGACCATCTGCGCGAGGGCTGCCGGGTGGAACACCTGAAAGCTAGGTTGGAGATGCCGTAGAACGAGAGGGGAGACCCATGTCCTGGATCCTGATCGCCGCCGTCGTCGCCGTCGGGCTCTACGCGGTTTCCGCGTACAACAAGCTCGTTTCGCTGCGCAACTCGAGCGAGAACGCCTGGAGCGATATCGATGTCCAGCTCAAGCGTCGCTACGAACTGATTCCCAATCTGGTCGAGAGCGTGAAGGGCTATGCACAGCACGAGGCTGGCACCTTCGAAAAAGTGACCCAGGCCCGCAGTCAGGCCATGCAGGCGACCACGCCTGGAGAGAAGGGTGCGGCCGAGGGCAATCTGACTCAGGTCTTGAAGAGCTTGTTCGCGGTCGCAGAAGCCTATCCCGAGCTGAAGGCGAACGAGAACTTCCTCGCGCTTCAGAGCGAACTCTCCGCGATCGAGGACGCGATCCAGAACGCGCGTCGCTACTACAATGCCGTGGTGCGGGATCTCAACACGGGCTGCGATGTCTTCCCGAGCAACGTCGTCGCCAATCTCTTTTCGATCGGCAAGAAGGAATACTTCGAGCTCGATGAAGCAGTGGAGCGCGTCGCCCCGCAGGTGAGCTTCTCCTAGGAATGCGGCACTGGTGGCTTGGCCCGCTCGCACTCCTGCTCCTGCTCGGGGCCACTCCGATGGTCCGAGCCGAGCATATCGTCCAGTTCGAAACGGAGATCTACCTCGGCACGGATGACGACTTCTCGGTGGTCGAGAAGATCCGATACGAGTTCGGCAATGAGGCTCGCCACGGGATCTATCGGGAGATCCCCGTCGCCTACGGGCGCGGAAGGGCTGCGGACTATCGGATCCGGCTAGAGGTCGAATCCGTGACCGACCCGGCCGGCAATGCGTGGCCTTACAAGGTCTCGCGCTCTGGGGGCGTCCAGCGGATTCGGATCGGCGATCCGGACCGCACGGTGACCGGCACCCAGGAGTACTGGATCCGCTACGGCGTCGAGCGCGGTTACCTCTACTTCGAAAGCCACGACGAGCTGTATTGGGAGGCCACGGGCCACGGCTGGAAGGTGCCGACGGATGCGGCGCTGGCCAGCGTGTACTTGCCCGAGGGTGTCGCGGCCGAATCCATCGAGAGCCAATGCTACGCAGGGCCCTTCGGAACGGTGTTGCAGAATTGCACCATCACGCCTTCGGGCGGGGTCTTGCTGTTTCGCAGCGATCATTCGCTTCGGCCGCGGGAAGGCCTGACCCTCGTCGTCGGCTTGCCGAAAGGTGTTCTCGATCAGCCGTCGGGCCTGGAGCGGTTCGTTTCGCGTGCGGGCGACTATTTGAACGCCTGGTCGTTGCTGCCGCTGCTGGCGCTGGGGGGCATGTTCAGGCTGTGGCGCACCCAGGGGCGCGACCGTGGCACCGGCGCCGCCATCCCCGTGCGCTACGAGCCGCCCGAGGGCCTGACTCCCGCCGAAGTGGGAACCGTTCTCGACGAGAAGGTGGATCTGATCGACATCACGTCCACACTTCTGGATCTGGCGGTGCGCGGCTACTTGCGGATCGAGGAGCTGGAGAGCGAGGGCTTCCTGTTCCTGACAAACAAGGACTATCGCCTCGTGAAGCTACGCGAGCCGATGGGCGTACGGCGGCACGAATCCATCCTGATGAATCGGCTCTTCGAAGACAGTGATCAGGTGCTGGTTTCTTCGCTCAAGAACAACTTCTACAAGCATCTCCCGGATCTGAAGGCGGCTCTCTACCAGCAGGTGAGCAAGGGCGACCGCTTGTTCCCGACATCGCCCGAGAAGGTTCGGCAGAAGTGGGCGCTCGCAGGAATTGCGGGTCTCGTGGCGGGTGTCATTGCCTTCTTCATCGACCTGTCGGCGGCCTTGCCGATCGGTCTGGTGGGCGGGATCGTGCTTGCGTTCTCGCCCGCGATGCCTCGACGCACCCGCCGTGGCCGCAAGGTCTACGAGGAGATCTGTGGTTTTCAGGAGTTCGTCGAGCGGGTCGACCGGGATCGGCTCGAGCGCATGGGCCAGCTCGACCCGGGACGTTTCGAGAAGCTCCTGCCCTTCGCGATCGTGTTGGGCGTCGGGGATCAATGGGCCGACGCGTTCGCCGATGTCTACACCGAGCCGCCCAACTGGTATGTGGGAAGTCATCGACACGGCTTTGCGCCAAGGGTGTTCGTGACCGATCTCGGGCAGTCGCTCGATACGATGGGCCAATCGCTGCGTTCGCAACCCAGCCAGAGCGGGTCCGGTTCGAGCGGCCTGGGAGGCGGCGGTTCCGGCGGCGGAGGCTTTGGCGGGGGAGGTGGCGGAAGCTGGTAGGCGGGCCTCGCCAAGCCTTCCGTTATGCTCGTTGCCGCGTGCCGAACCATCGCCTCGTCGCAGTGCCGATTCTTCTCGCCGGGCTTCTGGCTTGTGCCCAGAGCGATCCCCTCGCCAGCCGGGTGCAGGCGGAGCTGGCCAGGCGTGGCCAGCTGACGGACCAGTACCAGGCGGAGCTCGCCGCATTGCGTGTGCGCGCGGATGCCGGCGATGCGGAGGCCCAGCTGGGCGTGGCCGAGATCTATTTCACCGGGAAGGGCGTTGATGTCGATCACGCCGAAGCGGCCAGCTGGTTCCGGCGCGCTGCCGAGGCGGACAACGCGGAGGCGCAATACCGTCTGGGCCTGCTCCTCGATTTCGGGATCGGCGCCCCGAAGCAGCCCGCTGAAGCGGCCATTTGGTACGAGCGGGCGGCCGGCCAGGGCCACCTCAAGGCCCAGACCCAGCTGGCCTCGATGTTGGATCTGGGGCGGGGGATTCCCCGGGATGGCGCCGAGGCGGCGCGCTGGTTCCGGGCGGCCGCCGAGCAAGGAGATGTTTCCGCCCAATCCGCGTTGGCCACCAAGCTGGCCCTCGGTGATGGGATGGTGGCGGACCCGGTGGAGGCGTTCCGCTGGTACCAGGCCGCGGCGGCTCAGGGAAGCGCGATGGATCAATACAACCTCGGCTTCAGCTATGAGCAGGGGGCCGGGGTGGCGCGAGATACCTTCGAAGCCGAGCGCTGGTACCGCCAGGCCGCGGAGCAGGGGCTGGCTGACGCGCAATTCGCCCTCGGAACGCTCTACGCCCAGGCGGACGGACTTCAACACGATTTGATGGAGGCCTACAAGTGGACCTTCATCGCAGCCCGGGGCGGCTATCCGGGAGCGCTCCGCTCCCTCCAAGTGCTTCGACGCCAGCTTCCCGTCCGAGATCGAGACGATGCGGAGGCGCTCGCCCAGGATTGGATGCTCCGCCACGCGTCGCCTGGTCTACCTGCGGGAGCGGCCGCGCCGTAAACGGGTTCCCGGCGCCCAGATCCCCTTGGGGAGGATTCGACGATCGGGCGAAACCCGCCCAGATCCGCTGAGTTCCACCCACCTGACCGGTCGGTTGGGATAGAATTCCACCCGCCGCACCACTGGAGATCGCGCCCATGCTTTTCGGCTCCAACAAGCCGCTTCGGCTTGCCCTTGCTCTGCTGTTGATTTCGCCTGCGTTCCTCGCTGCCACGTGCGGGGCGCCGACCATCGGCAACCAGCTCTTTGCAGCCCCCCAGGCAGATCCGGTGGCCATTTCGCCGACCCAGGCTCGCCTCTATGTGGTGAATACACCCGCAAGCCGGCTCGATGTGTTCAGCACGACCACGAATACGCGCGTGGCCTCGATCCAGGTCGGTATCGCGCCTTCGGGCGTGGCCGTGCGTCCGGACGGTCTCGAAGTCTGGGTGACCAACCACGTGTCGGACAGCATCTCGGTCATCGACACCGACCCGACCAGCGCGACCTTCGAAACGGTCGTGGAGACGATCCAGTCCGTGGATCCGACGACTCTCGCGTCGCTCACCGACGAGCCTGTCGGCGTGGTCTTTGCGAGCAACAGCAAGGCCTATGTGACGCTTTCATCGCGCAACCAGATCGCCGTCGTGGACGCGACGACCTACAGCGTGACCAACCTGATCCAGTTGAGCGCCCAGGAGCCTCGCGCGATGCGGGTCGCCGGCGGGCGGCTTTACGTTGCCGTGCTCGAATCCGGCAACACATCGGAGCTCTCTTCCTGCCCCAACCAGTTGTTTCCGACCAGCCCTCAGTGCACCTTCGACCTGGTCCAGGCGAACTTCGCAACCAACCCGCAATTCGTTGGCTTCGATGCGGATATCGTGAAGGATCCGGACCTTCCGGACCGGGACTTGTTCGTCTATGACACCGCCACGGATACCCAGATCGATGTGATCTCCGGTGTGGGAACCCTGCTCTACGGTGTGGCTGTCGACGCCAACGGCAAGGTCTTCATCACCCAGACCGATGCTCGAAACGTCGACAACGGTCGGGCCGGCACGGCCGGTGAGGGGCTGATCGATCTCGAGAACCGGATCTTCCTGAATCAGATCGCCCGCGTCGATTGCAGCAGTATCCCCTGCGCGGCGCCGAGCGTCATCGAGCTCGAGCCCTCGCTGCCATCCCAGCCCGCGGCCGGAGATCAGCTGGCTACACCCTATGGTGTCCAGGTAAGCGGCGACGGCAGCATTCTCGTTGCTACGGCGGCGGCCTCCGACCGGTTCTTCACCTTCGATACCGCAACCAACCAGGTCCTGGGGCGGCTCGATGTCGGTGCCATCCCGCGCGGCGTGGCCCTCGCGTCGAACGGAAGCGGCGTAGCCCAGACGGCCTACGTGCTGAACACGATGGAGAGCACCGTCTCGGTCATCGACGTTTCGAATCCGTCAGCGCCGGTCGAACTGACGCGCATGGCGATGGTCGACGATCCGACCTCCGACAGCATTCGACGGGGCCGGATCGCCTTCAATACCGCTACGGCTTCTACCAGCGGCACCTTCTCCTGCGCGAGCTGCCATCCCGATGGAAATACGGATCAGCTGCTGTGGGTCATCGGCGCCCAGTGCACCTTTGCCGCCGGTTGCGATCAGGAAGAGGCCCGCTCCACGATGCCGGTGCGCGGCTTGCGCGACACGCTGCCCCTGCACTGGGATGGCGTGCTCGGCGATCCGTTCGGCGGCTCGAACGGCGAGGTTGGCTCGAACGGAAGTGCTCCGGCCAACTGCACGGATGAGCACAGCTGCTTCCGCCATCTCGTGGATGCCGCGATTTCCGGCGTGATGTGTGAGCAGACCGGCTGCCCGACCAACGTGAACGAGTTGGGCCTGGCGGGTGAGCTCTCGGAGGCCGAGCGCGATGACATGGCGGTCTTTCTCCGGAGCGTGAGCTACCCGCCGCCTCGCTCCCGGCCACTGAACGATGTGGTTTCGACTTCGGCGCTGGCGGGCTTCGATCAATTCTACCTGGACCAGCCCGGGAGCATCACCGTGGGCCCCGAGACCTGCGCGGACGCACCGGGCGGCTGTCACGCACTCCCGTTCGGCGCGGGTACGAACGCGTTCTTCGTCGGAGGCATGGATGCGCCGACGATGCGAGGCATCACCGATCGCTTCCTGATCTTCTCTGCGGGTGTGACCCTGGTAGAAGAGCAGCTGCAGGTCAGCGATCCGGCGAGCCCGTTCTTCAATCCGAACCAGACCGATGTCGACTGGTTGCCTGATTCCGTCGGCTTCGATGAGTTGACCATGTGGGCCCAGGCTTTTGGGACCGCCGCCCAGGAGGGTGCGTTCCGCTCGATCTACAAGGCGGATACCCTCGATACGTTCCAGATGACCGAAGAAGCATCCAACGGACACCCGGCGGGAATCGGCCGGCAGCTCACCCTCAACACGCGAACGACCAACAATGAAGGCCTGCTGGCCGAAATCAATGCGACGCTCGATGTGTTGGAGCTCGCCGACGCAGATGGAACGATCGTTCTCCGGGGCCAAGGTGAACGGAACGGAAGCGACGCTCCCTTCAATTGGGCTGCCGGCGCTGGTTATGTCGGGCCCGGGGTCGTCCTTTCGCGCGCGGCGTTGATTGCCGAGGCCGCGGCAGGCACGACTCTCTTGACCTTCACCGCTCGGTTGCCGGCCAAGGTTCAGCCGGGAGCGGTGCAACCTGCGCTGGCTGTTCCCCCGGTCACCGACCTCGCGTCGGGCGGCCTGGTGACCGGTGGGCGCCCGGATCTACCCGTCCTGCCCGGTCCGATGGATGTGGATGGTCTGCACATCCTGACGGGTGCCACGATCTTCGTGGATGGCGCGAAGGCAGATGGAACCGTGAGCTGCATCGGCGGTGGATTCACGCCGGCCTGCGACACCGACCGTGTACAGATCAGTCTGGCGTCACCGCCCACGAGTTCGGGTGTCCATCTCCTGCAGCTTCAGAACCCCGAAGGGTTGATGACGAACGAGCTGCCGATCATCGTTCCCTAGCGAAGATTCGGAAGCCTCACACAAAGGGTCACTCCGCTGAGCCTGTCGGTCGGAATCGAAGAGCCCGAGGGGCTGGTGGACGATCGCCTGCACGCCCTCGAGGGCGTACGTTGAGTTCGCGCGAGGACTGGAAGCCGGTTCTCGAGGAACTCGAGCGGCGTCGCGGTATCGCGCGGGGCATGGGCGGCCCCGAGAGGATCGAGCGCCTGATGACGGCGCGCGGAAAGCTCGACGCCCGCACACGGCTGGATCTGCTCTTCGACGCTGACAGCTTCGTCGAGTTGGGGGCGTTGGTGGGTGGAACCGATGTGCCGGCAGATGCCCTCGTCGCGGGCTTCGGCAAGGTCGATGGGCGCTCGGTGTTGGCGGCCGCCGAAGATTTCACCGTGCTCGGGGGATCGATTGGCGCAGGCTCGATGGCCAAGCGCCATCGCGTCTGCGAACTCGCACTGGAAGAGCGCGTGCCATTGGTGTTCATGCTGGATGGCGCCGGGCATCGTCTGACCGAGACGGAAGCCCACGGTCGTGTCCCCAACGATCTGCTCGCGCTGGCGGATCTGTCGGGTGAGGTCCCGATGGTGTGCCTTGTGCTGGGTGCATCTGCGGGCCACGGGGCCCTCACCTCTCCGCTCAGCGATTTCACCGTCATGAGCGAAGCGGCGTCGATGTTTACGGGCGGGCCGCCCCTGGTGAAGGCGGCCCTTGGCGAGGATGTCACGAAGGAAGAGCTCGGAGGTCCCAAGGTCTGCGAGGCCGCCGGAACCACGCATAACGTGGCGCCGGACGACGCCGCAGCCATCGCGCAAGCCCGCCGCTACCTCTCCTATTTCCCGTCCCGCCACGCGGGGCCATTGCCCAGCCGCGCTGGCGCCGATACGGGCCCGCGGCTCGTGAACGAAATCCTCGACATCATCCCGCCGAACGATCGAAAGCCCTACAAGATGCGCAAGGTCGTCGAGCTTCTCGTCGACGAAGGCAGCTGGTTCGAGATCCAGCCAGGTTACGGCCGCTCAATGGCCACCGGATTGGCCTTCCTCGGTGGTCGTCCCGTGGCCATTGTGGCCAATGATCCCTGGGTGCGTTCGGGCTCGGTGGATAGCGAGGCGGCCATCAAGGCCATGGATTTCCTCGAAACGGCAGGGCGCTTCGGCCTGCCCGTGATCTTTCTCGCAGACAATCCCGGGGTGATGGCGGGTACGAAAGCCGAGCGCAGTGGAATCCTGAAATGGGCCGGCAAGATGTTCCGTGCCCAACGCCGGCTTCAAGTGCCCAAGATCTCGGTGACGTTCCGAAAGGCCTTCGGCTTTGGCTCCTCGACGATGGCGGCGAATCCATTCGATCATCAAACACTGATGCTCTCGTTCCCATCGGTCACCATGAATTCGATGCCTGCCGCCTCTGGAGGCGCCGCGGCAAAGCTCGATGCGGAAACCCAGGCCCGCGTCGAAGACGTGGAAGCCGGCGGTCCGTGGCGCGCCGCCGCCGGAATGGGCTACGACGACATCATCGATCCTCGGGAGCTGCGCAATGCGATCCTTGGGGGGCTCGAGCTGGCGAGAGCGCGAACCATCGACAGCGTTCAGGAGCATGGATGAAGCCGAGATTCAGTGCGGAGCAGGTCGAGCAATACCACGAAGACGGTTTCGTCGTCCTGCCCAGGCTCTTCCCCGAAGAGACCCTGGCGCCGTGGACGCAGCGGCTCTCGGACATCGTAGAGGGACACGTCGAGCCTTCCGAAGGCATGCTCGTCATGAAGGATGTGATGGTGGCCAAGGGTGCCGTCCACCCCGGCACCGCCCTCGAGGCGATCGCCAAGCTGCAGGATTACGAGCGGGATCCAGTGCTCGATTCCTACCCGTTGCATCCGGATCTCCTGCCCTGCGTGGAACAGCTGATCGGCGAGAACGTGATGACGATCCACACGATGCTGATCAACAAGCCGCCGAACGTAGACGGGCGACATCCACTGCATCAGGATCTTCTGTATTTCCCCTTTCGTCCCGCAGACCGCATCGTTGCCACGTGGACCGCGCTAGAGCCAGTGACGAAGGAAAATGGCTGTCTCGTGGTCTTGCCCGGAACCCATAAGGGTGAGCTGCTGGAGCACGAGAATCCGGAGTGGGAGCATCTGAATCTCGGCTATTTCGGAGCCAAGGGAATGGGTTCGGCAAAGGCGGAACGGGTGCATCTGGAGATGTCTCCGGGCGATACCGTCTTCTTCCACCCGATCCTGCTTCATGGTTCTGGCCGAAACCAGACCCAGGGCTTCCGACGCGCGATCTCCGCCCATTTTGCGAATGCCGATTGCACTTGGGAATGGAGCGGGCCCAAGGACTTGCGCCGCCACTACCGCATCGTCACAGGCCCGAACCAGGGCCAGGCCTGGAACGGAAAACGCGGAGAAGCCGTCAACCCCCTCGACTACCTCCCCTTCGGAAACCCGAACTAGCATCTCCCTCTCGTGGGAGCCGCTTTGCTTCTCCGTGTGGATCGCGGGGCGGGGGGCGGCCAGCGCTCCATGGCTCACCAGACCGTCGAACGCGCGTGCACCGAGTTTGCCGAGCGCGCAGGAGGAGGGCGCGTACTCTCCGGCCTGGCTCCGCTTTTACTTCCGCGCTGACCGCCCCCCGCCCCGCGATTGGCCGTGCTGGCAACTGGAACCGCTTCGCCGGGGTTGGGTGCAGGCCGGGCGGAAATAAAGCGCAGGCATAGGAGCGGCCCAGCGTGCGCGTAGGTTGCCCGTGGCGAAGCCACAAAGGGCAACACCCCGTCCAACTCTCTACGCGGCCACCCGAGTCCCGGCCGAGCCATTCCGCCCGGCCTGTGCCCAGCCCCGGCGATGACACGTTTTCACAAGCAGCAACGCGACCCATCGATGGAGAGATGTTCGCCGCGCGAGACCTGCTCGGCGCTTGGGCTAAGCGGGTGCGGGAGCCGTTTCGCCGCTTTGTTTGGGCTGCTTTGCTCCGTTGGGTTTCGTCTTTGGCTTCTGGGTGTTGCCCATCTCGACGCGGCCTTCGAGTTTTGCGCCTTCTTCGATGCGTAGACTGGCCGTTCGGATGTTTCCCTTTACTTTGGCGGTGCGTCGGAGTTCGACGATCTCGGTGGCTTGGATGTTGCCGATGACTTCGCCGAAGACGACGACCTTCTTGGCGCTGACATCTGCTTGAGCACTGCCCGCTTCACCGATCAACAGTTGGTGCTTGCCGAGGGAAACAGAGCCACGGACACGCCCGTCGAGGATCAAGTCCTCGTCGCCGTGAATCTCGCCTTCGATCTCGAGCCCGGGGCCAATGCGGGCCGATTCCTCAGCGAGCGGAGCACCGCTCGACGGGTATTTCGGCTGGGCCGGGTCAGCCTTGGCCGGGCTGGTTTCTGCCCGGCTCGCCGGTTTGGTTTTTTCCGAAGTCGGCGCCGGCGAAGCTTCGGGTGCGGGAGTTTTCTCCTCGCTCGTGCGGTGGCGGTCGCTGCGATCGAATAGGGCCACGGGGTTGCTCCTGGGGAAGGGTCGTTGCGGTCGTGCTGCCGGTCCCGGGCGATCCAACGTCCGGTCGGGAGAGGCGGAGTGTAACGAGGCTCACGGATCCGTCGGTGACCCAGGCCACTTCTGGCCTCTGCTAGCGTCGGTCGGCTGAACGAGGAGGTTTCATGAAGGTCGGGATGTGCCTTCCCTATATGGAGCGGGAGTTTCCCCGCACGGACATTCTCGCCTGGTGCCGGGGCATCGATGAGGGTGGTTTCTCCACCATTGCCTGCGGTGAGCGGGTGACCGGGTACACCTACGACATGCGCGTGCTGCTTGCGGCCGCCGCTGCCGTTACCGAGCGCGTGAGGATCATGCCCACCCTCTATGTCCTGCCGATGCACGCAACCGCCCGAGTGGCCAAGGAGATGGCGACCCTGGATGTGCTCTCGGAGGGGCGCGCGGCAATGACCGTTGGCGTGGGCGGGCGCGAGGCGGACTACCGCGCGATCGGGATGCCCTTCACGGGCCGCCATGCGCGGATGGACGAACAGGTAGCGGAGCTTCGACGGCTGTGGGCCGGGGAGCCGCCCTTCGAGGGGGCGGATGAACTCGGGCCGCGACCTCTCCAGCCTGGTGGGCCGGAGATCCTGGCGGGCTCCATGGGGCCGAAGGCGGTTCGGCGCGCCGCCGCCTGGGCCGACGGGCTCTACAGCTGGAGCGGAAACGGAGAGGCCGCGGAGATCGAGCCGCAACTCCAGGCCGCCCGGGTCGCCTGGCAGGAAGCCGGGCGGAAAACGGCTCCCCGCCGCGTGGTCGGATTCTGGTTCTCCCTCGCGCCGGATGGAGCACAGCGCCTCCAGCGGTACGTGTTCGAGTATCTGAAGATCTTTGGCGAGAGCGCGGCCAACGCAGTCGCCAAGAGCATGACCCGCAGTTCGCCGGATGCCGTGCGGGAAGCCCTCGATACGATGCAAGAACTGGGTGCGGAGGAATGTCTGTTGGTGCCGGCTACCCAGAACATGGCCGAGGTCGACGGGGCCGCTGAAATCCTTGCGCGTCGATGACTCCTCGAGCCAGGCCGCCAGGGCGGTCACGCTCGGTTGGAGAGGCCCGAGGTCGCGCAACTTGCGGTAGGGTGCCCGGGTGCAGAGCCCCATCGTCTTCTCTGGAAGTCCCCTCGATCGCGCGGATTTCCGCCGTCGCGATGCTGCCTGGTTGGAAGAGCGCCTGGCCGATGAAGCCACCCGCTTCCTGCCCGTCTGGCGACTCTCGGTTCTGATGCGAGAGGATGAACCGCGCCTCGCCTGGGCGACGAACGCGGTTCGAGACGAGGTCAGCACGAGTATCGAGCCGATCTTTCTCGGCCTCCAGGATGACGTGGCCCATTTTGCGCTCGACGTGTCGAGCCTCGACGATCCGATCGAGACGCTCGGCCTGGCGGGGGCCGCCTCCTTCCCGGATCTCCGCGCGCTTGCGGCCCAGCTTCCGGCTGGCGAAGCAGGCATGGCGGCTCACGCCCGCCATCTCGTGGATTGGCATTCGCGCCATCGGTTCTGCCCTGGTTGCGGTGAACCGACCCGTCCGAAAGACGGCGGCTATGCGCGGCTGTGTTCGTCTGCCGCTTGTGCCACCGAGCATTTTCCGCGCACGGACCCGGTCGCGATCATGCTCGTCACCCGTGGCGATCGCTGCTTGTTAGGCCGTCAGGGAAGCTGGCCTCATCCCTTCTTCTCCGCCCTGGCGGGCTTCATCGAGCCCGGCGAAACATTGGAGGAGGCGGTGCGCCGAGAGGTGCAGGAAGAGGCCGGCATCGAGGTCGGCCGGGTCCGCTATCTCGCCTCCCAGCCGTGGCCGTTCCCCGCATCGCTGATGATCGGATGTCTGGCCGAGGGCCTCTCCGAGACGATCCAGGTCGACAAGGTGGAACTGGAAGAGGCTTGCTGGTTCACGCGGACGCAGGCGAAGGCTGCGCTGGCCGGGGACAATTCGGAACTCGGGGTTCCGCCGCCGATGGCGATCGCACATCATCTGCTGCGGGCCTGGGCATTGGACGGCGAGAGCGTCGGCGAGTAGAGGAGGGCACGGCATGGCATGGGAGAACCTGGGCATTCCGAAGTGGGCCTTCACGAAAGGTCTTGCTGACGTCGGAAACGGCATCTACGCCTACCTTCAGCCGGATGGATCCTGGGGTTGGAGCAACGCCGGGCTGGTGGTCGACGGTGATGAGTCGCTGCTGGTCGATACGCTCTTCGACGTTCCCCTGACCGGGGAGATGCTCGAGGCGATGCGGGCGGCCGAGCCCGGTGCTGCCGCTCGTATCGACAAGGTCGTGAACACCCACGCCAATGGCGATCATTGTCATGGGAACGAGCTGGTGGCCGAGGCGGAAATCATCGCCTCGAAGGCCGCCGCGGAAGAGATGGACGAGCTCCCGCCGAGCGCGCTCGCCGCGATCGTCGCTGCCACGAAGGATCAGGACTCGAAGTTGGCGCGCTTCATCCAACATGCATTCGGCTCGTTCCAGTTCGAGGGCATCACGTATACGCCTCCGAATCGTACGTTCGAGAAGGAGCTCAGTATCCGGGTGGGCGACAAGCAGGTGGAACTCTATGAAGTGGGCCCGGCCCATACGCGCGGCGATGTTCTCGTCCATGTCCCCGCGGATCGGACGGTCTTCAGCGGCGATATCCTGTTCATCGAGGGAACTCCGATCATCTGGGCTGGGCCGGTCGGGAACTGGATCGCAGCATGTGACCGCATTCTCGCGCTCGCGCCCGAGGTGATCGTCCCCGGCCACGGGCCAATCACGGATGCACGGGGCGTCGAAGCGGTGAAGGCGTACCTGGAGTTCATTCGGGACGAAGCGCGGAAACGCTACGATGCGGGGCTCACGGCGATGGAGGCCGCGAAGGACATCGAGCTTGGGGATTTCTCGAGCTGGGGTGACGCGGAACGGATCGCGGTGAACGTGGACACGCTCTACCGCGAGTTCTCGGGCGAAGTGGGATCAGATACGGGGAACCTGCTCGCGGCCATGGCCGAGCTGGCTGACATTTGAGGAAGACCGAATGAAGTATCTGCACACGATGGTCCGGGTCGTCGATCTCGATGCATCCCTGGATTTCTACTGCAACAAGTTGGGCCTCGAGCAGGCGCGTCGTATCGATATCGAGGCCGGGCGTTTCAGTCTCGTCTTCCTGCATCCTCCGGGGCAGCCGGATGCCCAGGTCGAACTCACCTGGAACTGGGATCCGGAGAAGCTCGAAGGTGGGCGCAACTTCGGGCACCTGGCCTACGCGGTCGAGAATATCTACGCGCTTTGCCAGCGGCTGATGGATGCCGGAGTCACGATCCATCGGCCGCCGCGGGATGGCCATATGGCGTTCGTGCGCTCGCCGGACGGCATTTCAATCGAGCTGCTGCAAGAAGGCAATGCGTTGCCCGCCCAGGAGCCCTGGGCCTCCATGCCGAATGTCGGTGAGTGGTAGCGCGTCCTGCTGATGTGGGGCGTGAAGGCATGACGGAGAAGTGAAGTGAACTCGGGCCAGAAGAGAGACGCGGCGATCGTCGGGATTCATGAGTACCCGTCACGCGATGTGGAAGGACGGTTCTCGCCCCTCCAGATCAAGGCGGAGAGCGCGGCGATGGCGCTGGCGGATGCGGGCCTCTCGGCGCGAGACGTGGATGCGATCTACGACGCGGGCGATGGCGGCGGCATGGCCGGGCTCGGCATCTCGGAGTATCTCGGGCTCAAGCCGAACGTGATCGATACGACGATGGTCGGCGGGAGCTCCTACGAGTTCCACGCCGCCCACGCGAAGCGTGCGATCGCCTCAGGCAAGGCGAAGGTGGCCCTGCTCACCTACGGGTCGACGGCTCATAGCAACGCATTCGCCATCGGCGTGGGTGGTCACGGTGGTGGTGCCGGGATGCCCGGGCCTGCCGAGAACATGGAGCGCTTCTGCGGCATGACCCTGGTGTCGAACTACGCCATGGTCGCGCATCGGCACATGCACGAGTACGGCACCACGAGCGAGCAGCTCGCGGAGATCTCCGTGGCGACACGCCTCCACGCGATGCGCAACCCGGAGGCTGTCGAGGCGATGCGGGCGCTCGAGTTCATGGACATCCGAGAGACGTCGATCCAGGACGTCGTTTCGTCTCGCATCATCGCCGATCCGCTGCATCTGCTCGAATGCTGCATGATCTCCGATGGTGGAGGCGCGGTGGTGATCGCCGCACCGGAGGTCGCCCGCGACTGCGCGAAGCCGCCGGTCTGGGTACTCGGCGGTGGTGAGGCCACGAAGTATCCGGAGAACGGCGGCGATATCACGACCAGCGCGGCAGCCCAATCCGGTCCCCTGGCCTTCGGCGAGGCTGGTGTTTCCCCGGACGAGATCGACATCGCGATGATCTACGATTCGTTCAGCATCACCGTGCTCACGCTTCTCGAAGACCTGGGGTTCTGCAAGAAAGGCGAGGGCGGTAGTTGGGTCGAGGGCGGCCGCCTGCGTTTCGATCGTCCGTCGGAGGGTCCGGCTCTCAATACGGATGGCGGAGGGCTCTCCTCGAACCATCCGGGCATGCGCGGGATCTTCCTGTTGATCGAGGCGACGCGACAGCTTCGCGGCGAGTCCTGCTCTCAGGTGGAAGGGGCGAGCCTCGCGGTCGCCCACGGCAACGGCGGAATGCTCGGGAGCCGACACTGCGCAGGCACCGTCGTTCTGGGGAGGGATTGAGCATGGCAGAGCCGACCCGTCCGCTTCCCAAGGCACAGGAACACGACACCGGCGCCTTCTGGGAGGCGACGAAGAACCACGAGCTTCGCTATCAGCGCTGCGATGATTGCGAAGCGATCGTCTTCTATCCGCGACGGCATTGCACATCGTGCCTGGGGTCTCGCCTTACCTGGCATACCTCGAAGGGCGAGGGAACGCTCTACACCTACAGTGTCGTCCGCCAGAGCTACCACCCGTTCTTCCGGGCTCGCGCGCCCTATGCGGTGGCGTGGATCGATCTCGACGAGGGCCCGCGTATTCTCTCGAACATCGTAGGCATCGAAGATCCGACGAAGGAGCTCTCGATCGGGCAACGCCTGCGCGTCGAGTGGGAAGATCACGAGGAGCTGGCGGTTCCGCTGTTCCGACCGATCTAGGTCAGGGAAGCCGAACCGTCGCGGTACCGAGCACCCGCGTTTCGCCTGCGGCGTTCTCGAGGGTGAGATCGATTTCGATCCGGTGTTCGTCTTCATCCATGTCGGTGACGACGCCTGATATGGCGTGTTCCTGGTCGACGAGGACGGGGGCGCGGAAGATGGTGTCGATCTTCTCGATGGTCGCGTTCTGGGCCCAACGATGAACGAGGGCGGCAAGCATGGCCTGGCTCATGATGCCGGGAACGATGGCACCTGGCAGGCCCTGTTTGCGGGCGGCTTCGTGGTCGGTGAAGCGGCCTGTCATCATTCCCACGGCCTTCGCGAACTTCGTCACGTTGGCAAGCGAGGTGTCCGGCTTGAAGGCCGGAAGGTCCTCACCGAACTCGATGTCGGAGAAGGCCTTGCCGCTCATCCGGTGGGCTTCTCCCGAATGACCATGCGCGAATCGACGATCGAAGCGAGCTGCCCATCCTCGTAGAGCTCCATGCGGCTCACCAGGAAGACCATCCGGCCGGAGCGGCCCGTCTTCTCGTAGATATCGTGGAGGTGGCTTCGACCAAGCAGCCGTGAGCCGGCACGAATCGGGCGTTTCTGAATCACGGCCTTGCCCGCGTCCAGGGGGAGTCCGAGCTTCGGGAACTCCTCGGGCAGAAGGCGTCTGCCATGGAAGCGCGTCACGAATGTCGGCGGGGCCTGAAAATCAGGGTGGGACGGATCGACGAAGCGTGGCGCCGTTTCGCCCGATGCGGTGGCGAAATCGACGATCTCCTCTGCCTTCGCCTCGAATTCCATCTCATCGAAGTCCTGGTCCAACCAGTCCCGCTTCAGCTCGTCGATTTCCACGTCACCGCCTCGAAGCCGCCTGAACGGAGAGCTTCCACCAGAGTGGCTTCGTCGTCCACCGGCCCGGGGAACCGGGTCGCGCAGCGGCCGATGTGGCTGACGATATGAGCGTCGCTGCCGCCGGTTCCCAGATAGCCATTCTTCTCTGCCAGGTCGTGAGCCGCCGCATCTTCGCTGCCTCGGCTACCGCCGTTGTAGACCTCGACGATCCGAACACCTGGGACGAGCCCCCGCTCTTCGGCGTGGGCGCACATGCCCACACGGGTGCGGCCGGGATGGCAGGGCACGGCGATGGCGCCGTGGCGTTCCGTCTCTTCGAGGACCTGATGAAGGGGCAGGCGGATGCTCGCGAAATCGAACGCGTCGACCAGGGGCTGGCTGACACCGAAGACCAGCACATGGCCATAGTCCGTCTCGACCTCACTGCCCTTCAGGATGCGCAGATCGAATTCTTTCGCGAGGGGCCCGTAGTCGGACTCGAAATCGAATTGTCGATGCTCCGTGAGTACGAAGCCATCGATCGGAAGCTCCTTCTTGCGGATCCATTGGCAATAATTTTCGACCTTGGCACGGCCGTCATCGGATTTGATGGAGTGGGCGTGGAGATCGAGGATCACGACGTGCGCTCGCGGAGGCCCAGCCAGGCTTCTTCGACCCTCGCGTCGAGGGCCGACAGGTCGCCCGCGTTTTCGAGGACGACCTGTGCACGAGCCTGGCGTTCATCGTTCGAGAGCTGGGAATCGATCCGTGCGCCGGCGGCTTCTTCATCGAGGCCGCCGCGCTCGACGGCGCGGGCGATGGCCGTCTTCCTGTCGACGATCGTCACCCAGATCTCGTCGACCAGGCTCTCCCAGCCTGCTTCGAGCAGCACGGCGGCTTCGAGCACGATGATCGCATTCGGATCCTGGCGCGCGATCTCGCTGATCTCATTGCCGGCCAGGCGGCGGATTTCCGGCCATACGATGGCGGTCAGTCGTTTCAGCTGGTCCGGCTTGCCGAAGACCTTGCTGCCGAGGGCCTTTCGGTCGATGGTGCCATCCGCGGCGATGACGTCGTCCCCGAACGCGGCGGCCACTGCGGTATGGGCGTCACAACCCGGCTCGTAGGCGCGGTGGCCGAGGCGATCCGCATCGATCACGCGAGCGCCGCGCTCGCCTAGCAACCGGGCGACGGTGGTCTTGCCGGAGGCGATGCCTCCTGTGAGCCCGATCACGATCACCGCGGCGCCAGGGCCTCGAGCGCATTCCAATCCACGGCGCCCGGAGCGCCCTCAGCCAACAGGGGCTGGATGCAGACATGGTCTGCTCCTGCATCCCGATGGGCCTGGACCCTCGCGGCAATCGCCTTCTCGTCACCCCAGGCGACGAGCCCGTCGATCAATCGATCGCTGCCGCCATTCGCAATGTCGTCATCTGTGAAGCCGAGACGCTTCCAGTTGTTGGCGTAGTTCGGGAGGCCCGCGTACATCGAGAGTGCCGCACGCGCTGCGGTTCGAGCCTTCCCCGGATCGGTCTCGAGGCAGACCTTCTGCTCGACGCAGAGCAGCTTGTCGGGCCCGAGGATCTCTCGTGCCTGAGCGGTGTGCTCCGGCGTCGTCCAGTAGGGATGGGCTCCGTCCGCCTGCTCTCCGGCGAGGGCGAGCATCTTTGGCCCCAGGGCCGCGAGCACGGTCAGGGGCGTCTCCTCCGGAGGGATCGAGGCATAGGGGGAGGACGCCATTCCCTCGAGATAGGCCCGCATGGTCGCGACCGGTTTTCCGTACTCGAGTCCGCGTGCGCCGCTCACCAGCGGCGCGTGGGAGACGCCGAGGCCGAGCAGGAAGCGGCCGCCAGATTGCTCGGCCAGCGTCATCTGGGATTGTTTCGTCATTCCGGGATGCCGGTGGTAGATGTTGGCAATACCGGTCGCGATGATGAGTCGCTCGGTCTGGGTGAACAGGTAGGCTGCGTGGACGAACGGGTTGCGCCCCATCGTTTCCGGCATCCAGAGGGCCGAGTAGCCGAGGCTCTCGAGTCGGCCTGCGAACTCCGCAGCCTCGGGCGAGCGCATGGTCTCCGTGAAGAACCACACGCCGAGCGGACCGAGTTGCATGCCGTGATCCTTCATCCTGTCACCGTGAGCCGGCCCTGGCCATCGATGCGGGCGGGGCGCCCGCAGAATTCTTCGCGCGTCATGGCGGTCATCGTGTCGCGATCTTCCACGTTCGCCCAGGTTCGCCGGCCATCGGCGAGCCGGCAGGCCGTGTGGCCAATGGTGGGGCCGTCGGCATCGAACATGACCGTGTAGCTCTCGATGGTGGCCTCACCATCCCAATCCACGGTCGCCTCCCGCGCGGGGAGGGCGTCCACCTGAGCCTGGAGATCCTCGTGCTGGTAGCCCTTCTCGGGAGGAGCCGTGGAGTAGACACCGAACGCATGCTTGGTGAGGAAGCCGCCGTTGGCGGTACACAGGCCCATCTTGCCCGGTGCCTCTCGCAACAGCTGAGCCATCCGTGCGATGGCGTGCATGACGTAATTGTTCATCGGGCCACCGCCGAAGGTCAGCCCGCCGGTCACGGTGAGCGGCCGATCCAGCGGAAGTCCGATTTCTTCGGCAGCCACTTGAACCGCCGACGGGAAGCAGCTGTAGACATCGACGTGTTCGAGATCCGTCACTTCGACTTCGGCCAACTCGAGCGCTCGCCGGCCCGCCAGGCGCATTCCAGGGGAGCGGTGGAGCTCATCCCGATGGGAGACCGCCGGAGTGTCATGGGCATCGGTGCCGACGTGAGGGAAGACGAACCGATCCTGCGAGATCCCGAGGGATCGTGCTTTTTCGAGAGAGCAGAGAATCAGCGCCGCCGACTGGTCGACGTGGCTATTCGAATTCATCAACTTCGGATACGGAAAGCCCACCATGCGATTGCTGGCGGAGGGCGTGCGAATCTCCTCGGCAGAGATCGACTCGCGAATCCAGGCGTGCGGGTTTTTCGTGGCGACCGCATTGAAGCCCGCCCAGAGTTCGGAAACCCGCCGGGAATGCTCCTCGGGGCTCTCACCCCGGGCGTGGCGCAGGGCATTCTCGAAGATCGGGTACATCTGGATCGGCATCATGATGTTGCGAGCCTTTTCAGCCTCGAACCACATCGGCGTATCTTTTCCGATCTGCTCATCCGGCTCGCCGGGGCATTCCGTCCATTGCATTCGTTCGCCGGCCTTTCGAGCCAGCGCATAGCTCTTGCCGCATTCGGCGCCGGTGAGGATCGCCACGTCGAGGTGGCCGGCCTGGATGTCGAGGGCCGTCCGATTCAGCACGGTCTGGACGAAGTTGCCACCAAACGGAGTGATGGCGGTCTTGGCCTTGGGGCAACCGACCCGTTCGGCGATGACGCGACCCGGATCGCCGTAGCGCCAGATGCCGCGGATCACGCGCACCGCATCGGTCTGTTCGAGGAGTGCCGTGCAACCCGCATCTTCGGCTGCTGCACGGACCGCATCGACCATCAGCTCGAGGGGCTCCTTGGCCTCGGTGAAATCGTCGGTGCGCTGCTCGAGCTGCGCCAGGCCGACCAGGACGGGGGTTCGAGGGGAGAGGTTTCCAGGCATGGGGCCGGAGAGTACGTAAAGCCCGGGCCAGCCGCGATCCGGGCTACGCTGGCTGTGCTTTCAGGGAGGCGGAAGTGGATCTTGGTTTGACTGGCCGAATCGCGTTGGTTTCTGGCAGCTACCGCGGGACCGGCGCCGGTATCGCACGGGTCCTGGCTCGCGAGGGCGCGCGAGTCTGGGTGCATGGCTTCGAGGCCGAGGCCGCCGAACGGGTAGCGGCAGGAATACGCGAGCAGGGTGGGAACGCGACGGCCGTGGCTGGCGACATCCGCAATGACGAGGGCGCGGACGCCATCGCCGATGCGGTTGGGCCGATCGATCTGCTGATCAACAACTACGGTGTTGCCGAAGGCGGGAGCTGGAGGAGTGAAACGGCGGACTGGATCGATCAGTACCAGAAGAACGTGCTCACCGGTGTGCGGCTCGTGCAGCGGCTCACGCCCGGGATGCGAGAACGCGGCTTTGGCCGGGTGATCTTCGTGGGAACGGTAGGAACCCTTCGACCTGCCGCACGCATGCCGCATTACTACGCGGCGAAGGCGGCCCTGCCGAGTCTCACGCTCAGCCTGGCCAAGGAGCTTTCGGGAAGCGGCGTGACCGTCAATCTGGTGAGCCCCGGGATCGTTGCGACGGCTGAGGTGTTGGAGCGCTTCGAGGCACTCGCGGAGAAACGCGGCCTGCCGACCGATCGCTCGAGCGTCGAGGAGTTGATCCTCGAGAAGTTCATGCCGAACCCGACCGGACGGGTGGGAGAGCCGGAAGACGTCGGAAGCCTGGTCGCGTTTCTATGTAGCGAGCATGCGGGCTACATCAACGCGG
>JAFDCZ010000150.1 GCA_019312665.1 Deltaproteobacteria bacterium
CTTCAGTCCCTCCGACTGCCAGAACCCGCTTCCGAACCCGCAGAACGGCAAGGCCACGTGTGACGGCGACGCCTCGGACGCGAACCTGCCGGTGAGCGTGACCTACTCGGGCAAGAAGCGCGCGAAGATGAAGGTCTCACCCTCGTCGGGCATCCAGGATGGCGACCTGGTGACTGTATCGTCCATTGGCCACAAGCCGGGACTGGAATCGAACCTCAAGCTGCTGATCCAGGACGATGACAGCGTGGAGCAGGCCTTGGAGATCCATGCCTCCTGCTCGCAGCCTCTGGCCTGTGGTGACCGGTTCGGGAGCTTCGAGCTGCTGGGCTTCAAGACGAAGAACGGCACCGAGATTTCCAGCGACCAGGCTCCGCCGCCTCTCTTCATGGACACGTGCGAGGTGCCCGCGGCCCCGCCGAAGCCCCATTGCACGAGCAGCCTCGAAGAGATCCAGCTCGCCTACCTGGGCAACCTGTTCGGGTCCGACTGCTCGGTCAGCAACCCGCAAGGCGGCCAGGCGTCGTGCACTGGTGCCGACCTCTGGGATGAGGACGTATCCGTCACCCTGCTCACAGCCGGGGTCGAAGGCGATCCGCTCACAGGAATCGGTGTCCGCGGGCTGTTCTCGATCACGCCGACCAACAGCTGGCAGGCCTTGCCCTCGGGCCTCGACTTCATCGCGACGGATGCTTCCGGCAACACCCAGACGGTGTGGATCCGGACTGACTGCGATGAGTCCCTCAACCTCGGAGATCGCTTCGGCGACTTCGTGGTATTCGGCCTCGACCGCGGCGACGGCGACCAGCACAACGGCCACCACGGCTGTGACAGCGATAGTGACAGTGACAGCGACAGCGATGCTGCTTCGGGCACACCCGGGGAGGATGGCCTGATCACCCTCGGCGGTCTGGTGGAGTACCAGTACAAGGTCACCAACAACAGCGACGTCACGGTCGACGTGGACGTGGCGGACGACCCGAACATCGATGATGGCGACGCGACCACCATCCCGATCGGGAGCGTCACCCTCGCACCTGGTGAGATGGAGACGTTCTTCCTGACGCGAACGTTGTACGAGTCCACCACCAACCGTGCCACAGCAAGCGGAGCCGAGGCCGTTACCGGCACGATGTGTGTCCCGGGCATCGACGAGGTTCCGGTGACGGTGGTGCTGCCGCCTACGGGCAGTTTCGACTGCAAGGCCGCCAAGCCGATCGACGGGTTGAGCATGGAATGGGCCGGCGCGCAGAACGTCTGCGTGGTCGCTTACGACGGAGCCCTCGGTGGAACGGTCCTGAGCACCCAGGACAACATCCTGCCGGGCGACATCGTCACCATCATCGGGATGGGCGGAAGCCCGAACGACCAGGAGTGGGAGATCTTCGCAGCGGGCGACTGCGGCGGAGTGGCGATCGGATCCTCGAAGTTCCACATCTCCTGCTCCGACTCCAGCATGAACGGGGTCGAGGATTGCGGGAAGAACCTGGGCAACGGAAAGGGGAACGATCTGGCGCTGGTGGATACCTGGCTCCTCGAGGGCATCACGGGCGATCGGGACCTCGAGTGCACACCGCTGGTGATCCCGAGCGGCGGTGGCGGAACGTTGTGCGGCGTCGGCTTCGAGCTGGTCGCACTGCTCCCGGGCCTGATGTGGCTGCGCCGGCGCCGGAAGGCCTTGGCCTGACGGGCAGGGTGCCACCCGCGCAAACGACTGAATAGCGACGAGCCCTGATGGGCTAGGTGGCGAAGGGGCCTGACTCGTCAGGCCCCTTCGTCGTCACCGAAGTCGATGCCGGGCGTCGTGAAGAGCAGGTGGACGAGCTCTGCCTGACGGGATACTCCTGCCTTGGCGAAGATGTGTTTGAGCTGGCTGCGGGCCGTGGACATCTGGATGCCGAGGGCCGCCGCTGCCTCGTCCAGGCGCTGGCCCGCCGCAATTCGCAGGGCCAGGGCCGATTGCGCCTGGGTGAAGTCGTAGAGCAGCCGCAGGGTGGCCGCCTTGGCATGCGGTGCCAGGCTCCCGTTTGAGACGAAGACGATCGCAACGGCGCCTGGCGTCCCGAAGAGCTCACTCTGCGCGTGGGTGGGTGCCACCAGAACCGAAAGGTCGTCGGCGTCAGGTCGAGACGAAATCCTGAAGGCCTCATGTGCCAGATGCTCGCAGGGGTTCGATCGGGTCTGGAGCGCCGCGCCGATGGCGCGCTGGAGGGTCTGGTTCTCCTCGGGCTGGGTCGCCCGGAGGCCATCCGAAGTCGAACGCAAGCCGTCTGCTTGCTCGAGGATCCTGTCCGCATGGCGGTTGCTGCGCAGGATCTTCCCCCGGCTGTCGATCAGCATCACACCCGAGGGCACCCGCTCCATCAGCTCCGAGAGCACCCGGTCATTGCTTTCCAGCCCGCCGAGCCGCATCCAGATCTGGGTCGCCCGCTTCATGTGCGGAAGTGCGATGCGGAGGATCTCCAGCGTCGCCTCGTCGACGGAGCTGCGCCCCCTCAGGCCGGTGATGGCCGCGTAGTCGCCATTGGCGATGGCCGCGATCTTTCTTTCCGCCGAAGCCCTCGAGCAGGCCGTAGCCTCGCAGGAAGTCGTTGTAGAAATCGGTGTGGAGCAATGCGTCGTTGCTCACGAGCTCTGCGGATCGTGCCGTGTTGCCCTCCGGCCGCGCTGCAGCCTCGGCCGTCCACGGATCCGCGTAGGCAAATTCTGTCACGTAGCTTTCGATGAAGGCTGCGTCATAGCCGGCGAAGTGGGTGACCGCGGAACCGCCGCCGATCCTCATCCCGAGTAGCACGCCCTCGGCGCCCATGACTCCACGCACGGTCTCGACAAGATCGGCCCAGCCTCCAGGCCGGAGAGGGGCCTCGTAAGCGGAGTGGATCAATCGATCGAGCGGCGACACGTCGGCCAATGTCTGGTGTCCTCGAGACGCCCTCAACATATACCGCTCGAGCGTCGGGAATTCGAGGGTCCGAGTCAGTCGTCGGTATCGTCGTCAGAATGTCGGCTCGGTCGGACCGAACTCATCGTTGCCGGGTCGTCGAGATAGGCATTCGCGGCGCCGTGCTTGTAGACGAGTTCGCCACCCGACTTTCCGACGTTGATGCCCGCGACCAGGATGGCAAGCGTCGCGACTGTCCCCGCGATTCGACCGAATGAGCCCCGGTCGCGGGGGAGCAGGCCGGCGCCGCATACGAGCAGCCCGAGACCTGCGAGGAGGACGAAGCGCTCCGCGGCCTCTTCGTGAGTCTCGATGGGGTTTTCCGCCACAACGCGCTCGACGCGTTCTTCCTCGTGTTCTCCCGTTTCGAGAGCAAGCCAGCCCGAGCCAACCAGCAGCGCTTGCAGAAGAACGATCAGAGCCCAGCTTCGATTGGGCAGGATGCCCTTGTAGATCAGCCAGGTTCCAAGCAGCGCGAGGCCAGGAATCAAGACAGCGAGAGCGATCGGGAAATGGACGACGGCGGGATGAAGTGGATCGGGCAGCATGGGACGAGCCTCCGGCTTGGGGTATGCATCGCACACTAGGTGCCGAGGCCCGAAGGACTATCCGCCAAATGCAGGAGAAGCCTCCCCGGGGGCGGAGGCATGAGGAGAGGCGCGTGGATCCGACAGATGCCGGAGTGAGATTTCGATGGGTTGCGACGGCGCTCTTCGGCGCGATCGCCCTGGGAGGTGCAATCGATCTCGCGCTGGACCAGCCGGCGACCCTGTGGAGCTTCCACATCCTGTTCGAGGCCGGGATGCTGGTCCTCTCGCTGGGCGCCGTTGCGTTCCTGTGGCTCGGGTGGCAGGGCGCGGATCGCACGCTCGAGCGGACACGCCTCGCTCTCGAGGCCCGTGGCGCGGAGCGGGACGGTTGGCGTGCGCGGGCCGAAAAGCTGCTCCGGGGGCTCGGGGAGGAGATCGACCGGCAATTCCGAGAATGGGGCCTGACGCCGGTCGAGCGGGAGACGGCGCTTCTTCTGCTCAAGGGTTTCGGGCACAAGGAGATCGCCGCACTTCAAGACAAGAGCGAGCGGACGGTTCGGCAGCATTCCGTAGCCGTGTACAGGAAGTCCGGCCTCTCGGGGCGCGCTCAACTCTCGGCGTTCTTCCTCGAGGATCTCCTGCTTCCAGATCTGGAGGCTTGACGATTCCAAAGCGCTGAACGAGCAGCACCCCTGGGGCTCAGTTCGGCTATCGTGCCCGTCGTGGAAGAGCGGATCGCCTGCGTGCATTGCGACACCGTCGTAGCGATCGGCCCGCTGGAGCCCGGCCAGCGCGCCAGCTGCCCCCGCTGTGGAAACCTGCTCACGGCTTGCGTCGAGGACGGGCTCTCCCGGGTGCTGGCGTTGGCCCTCGCCTCATTGATGCTCCTGGCGCTGGCGAACTCGTTCCCGTTCATGGCGCTCGAAGCCCAGGGGCTCGAGAAGGTGATGACACTGCCCGCCACCGCCCGGGAGCTGTACGCCCAGGGCTATGGGGTGCTGGCCGTCCTCGTGCTAGGCGTCATCGTGGTCATCCCGGCGGCCATGCTTGCCATCCTCGTGGCGCTCACTGTTTCGTTGCTGCGGGGGCAAGCCGCGCCTTGGCTCGTGCCGGCGGGTCGGTTGCTGTATGCCATGAGCCCGTGGAGCATGGTCGAGGTGTTCGTGATCGGGGTGATCGTCTCGCTGGTGAAGATCGTCCACCTGGCTCACGTGGATCTCGGCATCGCCTTCTGGTCGTACACCGCGTTCGGCATCTGCTTCATCGCCACGTTGGCGAGCCTCGACCGGCTCAGCCTGTGGCAGGAGATCGAGCAGTGCACGAGCTGAGCGCGTTTCCTGCCGGGTCTGCCGCCGCCCAGGGGCTGGCGAGCTGCCATGTCTGCTACAAGCTCGCGCCTGCTTCGTCAGGGGATTGCCCGCGCTGCGGTGCTGCCCTTCACCTTCGCATTCGGGACAGCCTGCAGAAGAGCTTCGCATTGCTGGTTACGGCAACGATCCTCTACATCCCGGCCAACCTCCTGCCAATCATGATCACCGCCCAGCTGGGCACCGAGATCGAGAGCACGATCCTCGGTGGCGTCATCCTGCTCTGGGAGATGGAGTCGTATCCGGTCGCGAGCGTGATCTTCATCGCCAGCGTGATGGTGCCGGTCGGAAAGATGCTCGCGCTCTACTGGCTGTGCTGGAGCGTTGCGCGGGGCCACGAGAGCTCCCGCCAGCAACGCACGCGTCTCTACAGGTGGACCGAATTCATCGGCCGTTGGTCGATGGTGGACGTGTTCGTCGTGACGATCCTCGTGGCGCTGATCCACCTGGGCGGCGTCATGATGATCACGCCGGGTACGGCGTCCATTGCCTTCGGCGGTGTGGTGATCGTGACCATGCTTGCTGCCGAGAGCTTCGACCCGCGGCTCATCTGGGATCAGCTGAGGGAGGGCGAGGATGGCTGACGAACAGGCCAGCGTTTCGCGGCGCCGCGGCATCTCCACCATCTGGGTGGTTCCGATCGTTGCGCTGCTGCTCGGCGGCTGGACAGTCTTCTACACATGGAGCAACCAAGGCCCGGAGATCACGTTGGTTTTCGATACCGCTGAGGGCATCGAGGCTGGCAAGACCCGGATCAAGGCGCGCAGCGTCGAGGTTGGCATGGTGACCGAGGTGGGCCTGGCGGACGATTTCGAGCGCGTCGTCGTGACGGCGGAGATCGAGCCCGCCGCCGAACGGTTGCTGCGCGACGACACCCAGTTCTGGGTTGTGCGGCCTCGTGTCGGAGCGGGTGGCATTTCAGGGCTCGGCACCATCGTTTCCGGAGGCTATATCGAGCTCGCGCCAGGCGAGGGCCCGGAAGGTCGCCTCAGCTTCGTTGGCCTCGAGGATCCGCCGGTGACACCCGTGGGAACACCCGGGCTCAAGTTCGAGCTCGTGAGTGAAGATTCCTTCCTCGGTGCGGGAGATGCGATTCTCTACCGTGGCTACAACGTAGGCAGGGTCGAGAGCGCCACGTTCGACGTAGAAGGTCAGCGGGTCCACTACGACGCCTTCATCGAGGCGCCCTACGACGCGCTGGTGCGGGAGAACACGCGCTTCTGGAACGCCTCGGGCGTTCGCTTCAGCGCCACGGCCGATGGCATCGAAGTCTCCGCGGCATCGCTTGAATCGCTGGTGTTGGGCGGGGTCTCGTTTGGCGTGCCCGAGGGCCGCTCGGCGGGCGGCGTGGTCGAGGACGGCACGAGCTTCAACCTGTTCGCCGGCGAGAAGGAAGCCAACGAGCGGCCCTACCATCACTCGATCCAGTACGTGGTGCAGTTCGAGCGCTCTGTGCGAGGCCTGCGCCCAGGGGCTCCGGTCGAGTATCGCGGCATCCCGGCCGGCCACGTCGAGCGCATCATGATGGAGGAACTGGTGGCCGATAGCGGTGGAACCGGAAAGGGAGCGGCGATCCCGGTGCTGATCTCGCTGGAGCCGGGGCGCATCCATTTCGGGGATGACGAAGCCGGTACGGAACGCCTGCGACGGGGGATCGAGCTGGGTGTGCCGCACGGTATGCGCGCCACCCTCCAGAGCGGGAACCTTCTCACCGGAAGCCTGTTGGTTGCCCTCGACGAGTATTCGGACGCGGAGCCCGCGGAGCTGGGCGAATTCCAGGGGTACCCAACCATTCCCACCATCTCGAGCGGCCTCGAAGGCCTCCAACACCAGGTTTCTGCGCTGCTTGCAAAGCTGAACGCGCTACCGCTCGAGAGTATCGTCGCCTCCACCGACGATGCCGTGCAGTCCGCCAACGATGCGGTGAAGGAGATGGAGCGCGCAGTTGCGAGCGTGGGTGCGCTGCTGCAGAGCGAGAACGTGCAAGGCCTTCCCGAAAGTCTCGAAGCCACCTTGGCCGAGCTCGACCGGACCCTGCGCCAGTTTTCGGAGTTGGCAGCCTCCCTCGAGGCCGAGCCGAGCTCGCTGATCTTCTCCCGCGATCCGCGGCTCGATCCCGAGCCCGCCGTGAGGGCCCCGTGAAACGTACCGCCACCATTCTCTGTGTCATCACTCTGCTCGCGCTGCTGGGCTGCGCCACAGCGCCGGCGCCGGAGCGCACGCGCTACCTGATGCGTTCATCCGAGGGGACGCCAGCCGGCCCGGTCTCGCACGCGCGTCTGGGGTTCCGCCGCGTGGTCGTCGCGCCCTATCTCAAGAGTCTCGGTCTGGTCGTCGAAACCGGCCCGGGCCAGGTGAACTCGGCACGCTTCCATGAATGGGCCGAGCCCCTCGACCAGGGCCTTCGCCGCTTCCTGGTCCCCGCCACCGCAGCGGCCTTGGGCGAAAGCGTGGGAGGCGGCGCTGCGTACGCGGGTGATTGGGCCTACCGCGTGGATCTCTACATCGATCAGCTCCATGGCACGGCCGAGGGCGACGCGCTATTGGCGGCCGAGTGGCGGATCGTCGATTCGGCGGGAGTCGAGGTGGGCAGGAGCGCTTTCTCGAAGCGGAGCGCCCTCTCGGGGAGTGGCTACGACGCGCTGGCTGAGGCGGAGCTGGCCCTGGTGGCCGAGTTGGCGACGGCCGTCGCTGATTCCCTGCGCGATCTCCCCAAGGATTAGACTTGGAGTCTCTCGCACCGCCTTGCGGACGAAGGGCGGCCGACGGCCCTGGCGGAAGCCGCCGCACCACGCTGATTTCCCGAAATTTCGATCGGCGAGCGTAGATCATGAACGACGACGCACTCGATTCGCTCGGCCTGCCGAAGGAGCCGATCGACAGGATCTCCAACGCATTGGAGAGGTTCCTTCATATCGAGGCCGCCAGCGGTGTCGCGCTGCTGGTCTGCACGCTCGTGGCTCTTGGCCTCGCAAACAGCGCTGCATCGGAGTGGTTCCTGGGGCTCTGGAAGACCCGCGTCGGTTTCGGCTTCGGATCCTTCCAGATGGACTATCCGCTCTACCACTGGATCAACGACGGTCTGATGGCGATCTTCTTCTTCGTCATCGGCCTCGAGGTGAAGCGCGAGCTGGTGATCGGCGAGTTGAACGAGCTCCGCAAGGCCGCTCTTCCGATCGCCGCGGCGATCGGCGGAATGGTGGTGCCCGCGGGCATCTATCTCCTGATGCAAGGCGATACGGGTGCTCGGGCCGGTTGGGGAATCCCCATGGCCACCGACATCGCATTCGTCGTGGGGTGCATGGCGGTTCTCGGCAGCCGCATCCCGCATAGCCTCCGGGTCTTGCTGCTTTCGCTCGCCATTGCCGACGATATCGGCGCCATCCTGGTCATCGCGATCGGCTATACGGAGTCGATCGACCTGACGGCGCTAGGCCTCGGCTTCGCTGGCATCGGGGCGGTTTGGGGCATGGCGCGCGTTGGTGTACGTAGCCTGGGTCTGTACGGATTGGCCGGTCTGCTCGTCTGGCTTGCGTTTCACGAATCGGGAGTTCATGCGACCGTCGCGGGAGTGATCCTGGGCTTGATGACTCCGGCACGAAGCCACGTCAGTGCGTCAGCGTTTAGCCGCGTCATTGAACGGGCAAGTGGAGTGATACAAGGGGAAGCGTGGGAGACGACGAGTCACCGCAGCGAGAAGCTGCGTAAGTTCACATGGGCGGCGCGAGAGACGCTGTCGCCCCTCGAGTACCTGGAAGGCATGCTGCATCCTTGGATGGGCTTCGTCATCATGCCGATCTTTGCTCTCGCGAATGCAGGCGTTCCATTCGAACTCTCCGACGTCGCGCATCCGGTCGCGCTGGCCGTCGGTGCCGGACTCGTGGTGGGCAAACCTGTCGGCATTCTCGTCTTCTCGTTCATCGCGGTGAAGCTCGGCCTCGCCAGCCTGCCCAGCGGCGTGAGCTGGGGCGTCCTGGCGGCTGGCGGATGTCTGGCCGGCATCGGATTCACGATGGCACTCTTCATCTCGGGCCTGGCGCTCAGTGGAGAGGCCCTGGACGTCGCGAAGGTGGGCGTCCTGGCGGCGTCGGCCGTAGCCGCGATCCTCGGGGTAGGAGGTCTCCTGGTGCTTCTTCCCGAGGCGCCACACCGGGATACATGACAGACACGTCGGTGCGAGTGCTCTGCTGCGCTTTCGAACGATTCACCGGCTGGCGACCGAGACGCCCCCCCCCTCGATCGATGCAGTTGAGCCTCGCTCGTGTCGGCAGGAAGAGGCCGGCGTGGCCGGGCGCGAAGCGCCACGGATCGCGCACGGCCTCGCGGGTGCCCTCGAGCCCACCGATATCGCGCCTGTGGTCGTCCCAAGCCCGAGATCCCCAGAGATCGGTCATGACGAGAGGTTCTCGGTCACGACCGCGTGTGATGCGGTTTGAACCCAGCACTTGCGAAGTGAACAAGAGCGTCCAGCCGACTTGCAAGGGTGATGACATGCACGCATAATCTGCGGCTTGGATCTCGTCCACGCGACAACCGGCCGAGGGGCACCTGTTCGAGCCCGCAAGCCTCGCCTACTGGAGAAGCCACCATGAAATACTCCTTGATCACAGTCCTGACGCTCATGTTGGCCGCTTGCGGCGCGGAGCCCACCACTGACGCAGGTGGCGATGTTCCGCCGTCGGAACCGGAGGTTTCGACTTCCGGGTCTGGGGTGAAGACCAAGGCCATCGAGGGTTTTGGCGGGGTCATTGCTGAAAAATACAGCGATTCCCAGGAATGGTGGGCAACCGAGGAGGGGCCGAAGGAGGGTTCGCCGAACGTCATCATCTTCCTGCTAGACGATGTTGGCTTTGCACAGGTGGAAAGCTTCGGTGGCCTGATCAGTACGCCGAACATCGACGCGCTCGCGGACAACGGCCTCCGCTACAACAATTTTCATACGACGGCGCTTTGTTCGCCGTCGCGCGCCTCGCTGATGGCCGGCCGCAATCCTCACTCGATCGGTCTGGGTAGCCACGCGCTGACGGCGATGGGCTTCCCCGGCTACAACGCGATCATGCCGAAATCCGCCAAATCCGTCGCGAACTACCTGCAGGAAGAAGGCTACGTCAACTACGCGCTGGGCAAGTGGGACCACACGCCGCTGTATGAAGTTTCGCAGGTGGGTCCTTTCGATCGCTGGCCGAGCGGTGAGGGCTTCCAGCATGCCTATACGTTCATGGCCGCGGACGTGCACCAGTTCGTTCCCGTCATGTGGGACGACCATACACCCGAGCCCTATCGCAAATCGGTCCATCTCGACCAGGACCTGGCCGATCGTGCGATCGATTGGATTACGGGGCATAAATCGATCAAGCCCGACCTGCCGTTCATGATGCTATGGGCTTCGGGATCGATGCATTCCCCTCACCACGCGCCGGATAGCCATATCGACAAGTACAAGGGCAAGTTCGATATGGGTTGGGACAAAGCGCGCGAAGAGATTCTCGAACGTCAAATTGCGTTGGGCATCGTTCCGCCGGATACGAAGTTGACCGAACGCATCGATCAGATTCCCGCCTGGGATTCACTGCCCGACGAAGAGAAGGCCCTGTACGCACGGCAGATGGAAGTGTTTGCGGCCCAGATGGAATGGGTCGATCTGCAGATCGGTCGCGTCGTTGCGACGCTCGAACGCATCGGTGAGTTGGACAATACGCTGATCTTCGTGACCGCCGACAATGGCGCGTCGGGCGAGGGTGGCCTGGCGGGTACGTTCAACGAAACCTACGTGTTGAACGGCTTGCAGACACCGCTCGAAGCGAACTTGCGTGCACTCGAGGATTGGGGTCGCGAGAACACCTATCCGCACTACCACGCGGGCTGGGCAATGGCTGGCAATACGCCGTTTCGCTACTTCAAGCAGAGCGAGCACCGAGGCGGCCAGCAGGATCACCTCGTCATCCACTGGCCGAACGGTATCGAGGCCAAGGGTGAGGTTCGCAGTCAGTATCACCACATCAGCGATATCGCGCCGACGATCATGGAGGCGGCAGGGATCGAAGTGCCGGAGGAGTACCATGGGGTCGAGCAGCAGCCGATGGATGGTGTCTCGATGATGTACTCCTTCGACAACGCCTCAGCGGCGAACAGGAAGGAACGCCAGTACTACGAGATGTTCGGCAATCGGGCCATCTGGTCCGACGGCTGGAAGGCCGTCACG
>JAFDCZ010000151.1 GCA_019312665.1 Deltaproteobacteria bacterium
CCGTGGCCGTCGTGGTGGAGCGAAGAGCCCACTCAGCTGGGTCCGTGCATCTCGACGTGGTCTCGGATGTCTCATGGGCGAGTCTCGGCCCCTTCGTCCGCGGTGCCATCGAAGGTGACAACACGACCGTACGGACAGACGACTGGAGTGGCTACTGGCCACTCGCCGCAGCCGGCGTCGATCACGATCCCGTCGCCCAGGGCGAGCCCGCGAACGCAGCCGAGATCCTTCCATGGGCCCATGTGGTGATCTCGAACCTCAAGACCTGGCTGCGCGGCACGTTCCACGGCGTCAGCCACAAGCACCTGCGCCGCTATCTCGCCGAGTTCGCCTACCGCTTCAACCGCCGATGGCACGAGGACGAACTCTTCCCCTTCGTCCTACGACGCGCTCTCAAATCCGACCCGCTTCCCTATCACCGACTGAAGGCTGAGGCAGTCGGATAGGCAGATAATCGAATACTCGCTTGGTGGGGTACTCAACCTGGAATCGTCAAGATGTGGCCCGAGATTCGGGAGTTCCTAACCGATGAATTTCAACAGTTTTTTGATGGCTTCATAAAGTGCCAATCCAGCTCGCCAGATGGTCGCGATGACGCCTGAGTTCACATTTGTAGTGCAACGGCCGATCCAAGGCTTCGGGCCGCAAGATCGTCAGCCGACGCCTAACAACGCGTTGCAGCGGACCCACCAAAGCGGCATCCTTTTTGCATCCGTAAAAAGGCCGCCTCTTCGGCGGGCCACTGAACTTCTACGTTAGCCGGCTTCAGTCGGAGCAAGGCTGTCGACTCCATGGACAACTGCTGCGAAGCGAAAGCAGGCGAGATTGGCGCTATCCGATCCCGTCACGAACGTGCCTTATGGGTGGTCCTCGCAGTCAACGCTCTCATGTTCATTGTCGAGTTTGGGGCCGGCCTCGTTTCGGGTTCCAGCGCACTTCTCGCCGACTCCCTGGACATGTTCGGCGACTCGCTTGTCTACGGTTTTAGCCTCTTCGTTGTTCATCGAAGCCTGACTTGGAAGGCCCGCGCGGGCCTGCTCAAAGGTTCGTTCATGGCCGTGTTTGGCGTGGCGGTCCTATTCGAAGCTGCCTTCAGTATTCGCACCGCTGCCCCGCCGGGAGTTCCTACCATGGCCGCCGTCGGCACTCTTGCGCTTGTCGCCAATGCACTGTGCTTCTCTATCCTGTGGCGCCACCGCGCAGATGACATCAACCTTCGCTCTACCTGGCTGTGCTCTCGCAACGACCTGATCGCGAACGCCGCCGTTCTCGGTGCGGCGGTTCTGGTCGCATGGTCTGGCTCGGGTTGGCCGGACATCTTGGTTGGCCTCGGCATCGCCATCCTTTTCTTGCGCACAGCGGCCGTCGTACTTCGCGAATCGTTCGCGGAGCTGGGTCGCGCACGCCACGGTGCCACCCAAGGCGCCGGCTAACAAAGGCATGCAGTCGGACGTCGAAGGGCGTGGCTCCAATTTCCGCGGTACTGTTTGCATTCACCTTTTCAGGTCCAGCGCGCTCGGTGGCGGCCTTCAACGCCGCTGATGCCTGGTCCGTTAGACGGCTTGAGGCGTGCGGGCCATCGGGTTCAGTATCGGCGAGGTAGTGTCGATCGAGTCCAACGACCGGCATGCCAACCACGTACGGGACGTCGCGCTATCTTTGGCCTATGGACTACGCCAGGCCCAACCGCGCGCTCGATATCAGCGCACTCCTCGAAGAAATCCGCGACGACCCCGCGATACCGCAGTGCTCCGTATCCATTGGGGGGCGAAGCTATGCGCTCTCTCAAATCCTCGGGCGTGGTTCCACGGCATTCTCAAGCGTGGTGTATCTGACCGCGGACCGGCATAACGTAGTCAAGGTCTACCCGTCGGGTAGCCGTCTCCCAGAATACGATCACTGGGTGTCGCGCTACTATCGCGAGAACTGGATCGAAGGCATTCCGAATGTCCCCGCGGTGATCGGAGAGCCAACGAAGCTCAGTACGGCGCTCGGCGAGCACAAAATCGGAAGCGTGGCTGTCGTCAAGGAGTACGTGGAGGGCATTCGGCACGAGGAGCTCACACCGGATGTGCTCGCGCGCATCGGCCTCACCCTCGAGGAACTCGAAGCCGCCGGTCAGCCATTGGTCGACCACGTTCGCTTCCTGCATGCCGAAGCGCGATTCGAACGATGGCTTGACACCCACGAGGTCGACCACTCTGAGTGGGGAACCGTAGACACGGGCCGTTGGGTGTATCAAGGCGATCTCAAGGCGGCGAACTTCATCTATTCGAAGAGTGGTTGGGTCCTTATCGATCCCTAGTCCGGGATCTACGCTGGCGAGCCTCCTTCGTGATCGCCGCCCAACAGTCCGTTGCGGCGGACCACCAACAGCTCGGTTCAATTGACCTTGGTAGCTGTCTGGCGGCATACTGTGTCGTCGGGATCGGGCCCAGTCGGCGCTGTCGCTGGCCGCTGAACGCCGATTCGTTAGGTTGACCTTGCGCCACGCTGGACCACTCACTTGTTGCCTGGCGATGCCCAATCTGTGCGGGTACGTTCAGCGCCATGAACTTCCCTGCTCACAAACGTGGCAGGCCGCGGTCGCCCGCTTCACCATCGACCTCATGACGCACTCGACCAAACGCGCGACCGCCTCGGCACTCCCGCCATTGCTACGGACCACCGAGACGAACAACGGTGACCTGTGGGTGCGACTCGTCACCCACATGCACGAGCACCTGGCTCAGGTGAACCCGTATTCGAGGGCGAACGAGATCGTGCCTCCCTGGAGCCGCTGACCGACCGAACGGCAGAGTCGAGCATGTCCGAGCACAAACCGACCTTCTTCCCCGCACCCGCCGACTTCCGAGCGTGGCTGGAAGAGCACCACGCGACGACCGACCACCTCTGGGTGGGCTACTATAAGAAGGCGACGAACAAGCCGTCCGTGACCTGGGAAGACACGGTCGATGAAGCGCTGTGCTACGGTTGGATCGACGGGATCCGGAAGTCTCGCGACGACGAGAGTTACACGATTCGCTTCACACCTCGGAAATCGAGGAGCGTCTGGAGCCAAAGAAACATCGACCTCGTCGAACGGCTCACCGCGGAAGGCCGCATGAAAGCTGAGGGTCTCGCTGCCATCGCCTTCAAGGATGTGCACCCCGAGAGTGGCTACGCGGCAGCCGAGTTCGATGGAGCGTTGACGGACCAGATGGTAACCCGATTCAAGGCGACCGCGGGCGCATGGGAGTTCTACCAAGAGCAACCGCCCGGCTACCGCAGGCACACGGCACGTTGGGTGACGAGCGCGAAGCGTGAGGAGACTCGAGAGCGGCGGCTGGCGACGCTGATCGACGACTCGGGGAACCGACTGCGCATCAAGCAGCTTCGTAAGGGCTGAATAAGGGCTGAAGGTGGTAGATCGGAGTTCCGCGTCCACGCAAGGAAGGCTGTCCCTTGTCGATCGCTCGTCCGCTGGCTCGCACCAGGCCCATCGCTTGGATTCGAGCGGCGCCTCTGTTGGTGCTGGGACTCCTTCTGCCGGCCTCTCTGCTCGCCCAGACCGGCGTCGGAGAGGCAGCCTAACTTGGCGCTGCAGACTGACGTGGACCTCCCTCGCTTCGCTCGGTCGGCGCCACGCAGCTGAGCGCCAGATCCGTTAGCCGGCACGTCAGGTCGTCGTCGCGGCGAAGAGAAAGTGACCGCGACCGCCCTGAGACCTGCAGGTCCCTCGGCCTGATGGGCGACGACGGCCGATGGTGTGCGCAGGCAGTGCAACTGGGTGTCGGCGAGGGCACGTATGTCGTTGGACAGGGTCGCCCGCCTGCTTGGGGGCCGAGGGAACGAAGAACACGATGTCGCCTACCTCAGCAGCGAGCGGTGGTAGTCCTCGGGCGCGTCGAAGCCCATCAGGTGCAGGACGGTTGCTGCCAGGTTGGCGAGGCCCGCACCGGGGACGCTTCGCATGGCTAGTTCGTGGTCGGGAGCGTAGATCCAGCAGGGCACCGGGTTCAGGGTGTGGCTGGTCTTGGCTTGGGGTTGGCCGTCTTCATCGCGCTTGATCTCGCCCGTCTTCTTGTCGAGCTCGAACATCAGATCTGCATTGCCATGATCGGCGGTGACGATCAGCGCGCCGCCGAGTTCGGCGATGACGGGCATCAGCCGGCCGATCTGCAGGTCGACGGCGGCCACGGCCTGGATGGAGGCTTCGTACGCCCCGGTGTGGCCGACCATGTCGCCATTCGCGTAGTTGAGGCGTGCGTGGCGGTAGCGGCCGGTTCGCAGCTCGGAGATCAGCCGGTCGGTGATCTCGGCGGCTTTCATCCACGGGCGCTCTTCAAAGGGCAGGTTGTCGCTCGGGATCTCGACGTAGGTTTCGAGGCTCTCGTCGAACTGGCCACTCTTGTTGCCGTTCCAGAAGTAGGTGACGTGGCCGTATTTCTGGGTCTCGCTGATCGCGAGCTGCATGTGGCCATTGCGGGCCAGGTACTCGCCAAGGGTCCGCTCGATCGTCGGCGGGGAGACGAGGTATTGGCCGGGCACATGCAAGTCCCCGTCGTATTCCATCATTCCGGCGTAGGCGACATCCGGGCGGGAGCCGCGGTCGAAGGCCGAAAGAGAGGCGTCGTCGAAGGCGCGGCTGATCTCGATCGCGCGGTCGCCACGGAAGTTGAAGAGCACGAGGGCATCCCCGTCGCGCACAGGGCCCAGCGGTTCGCCGTGATCCGCAATGACGAAGGCAGGAAGGTTCTGGTCGTTGATTCCCGGCGATTCGTGGCGAAACGTCTGCACGGCGGTCCGGGTGTCCGGGAAGGTTCTGGCGTCGGCCTTCACGTGGGTCTTCCAACCGCGCTCGACCATGCTCCAATCCGCTTCGTAGCGGTCCATCGTCACGAGCATGCGGCCGCCGCCGGAGGCGATCCTGTAGTCACGATCGGCTTTGCGATTCAGTGTCTCGAGCAATTCTTCGAGGGCGTCGACGTAGTCGAGAGCGCTGGTCTTCGGCACATCGCGGCCATCGAGCAGCACGTGGAGGCGGACCTGCCGCACTTCCTCCTGGTCGGCCCGGCGCAGCAGGGCGAACAGATGGTGGATGTGGCTATGCACGTTGCCGTCGGAGAGCAGACCCAGGAAATGGAGGGTGCCGTTCGCCTGGCGCACGCGTTCGGTCAGGCCTTGCCACACCCGGCCGGTCTCGCCTTCGAAGAGGCTCCCCGAGTGGATGGCCTGCTGCACGAGCTTTGCGCCCTGGTCGAAGACCCGGCCCGCGCCGATGGCATTGTGGCCGACTTCGCTGTTGCCCATGTCGTCGTCGCTCGGCATGCCGACCGCCACGCCATGGGCAGCCAGCGGCAGCCCCGGGGCGCTCGCCGCCAGGCCGTCCAGGTGGGGGGTGCGTGCCAGGTGGACGGCGTCGGAGGCGTCTTGGCGGCCGATCCCCACACCATCCATCACGCACACGACCACAGGCCCGGCGACACCCGGGAAGGTCGGATGCGGCTTGAGTTCGAACTCGGAAGTGCCCATGCAGGGGCCGACCCTAGCAACGTTGGCCCCCGGGGGCCCAATCTGCCAGACTCGGGGCTCCTCCTGCCCCGCGCCCCAAGGATTCCTCATGAGCTCGAACCCCAGCCTTCCCGGCGATCCGCTGTGGTACGCCATCCGGGAACAGGCGGCCGCGGAGGCCGAGCGCGAAGCCGTGCTCGCGAGCTATCTCCACGCCACGATCCTCACCCACGACAGCCTCGAATCGGCCATCGCCTACCACCTGGCTGGGAAGCTCGATGGGCCGACCGTCAAGGCCATGACCTTGCGCGAGGTCTTCGATGAGGCCTTCGCGAAGGATCCCGAGATTGGTCGTGCGATGCGGGCGGATCTGGCGGCTGTACGCGACAGGGATCCCGCTTGCGGCGGCGCACTCACGCCGCTCCTCTACTTCAAGGGCTTCCACGCGCTGGCCTCCCATCGCATCGCCCACTGGCTCTGGCAGGAAGGTCGTCAGTTCCTGGCACTCTTCTTCCAGAGTCGGATGGCCCAGCTCTTCGACGTGGACATCCACCCGGCGGCACGAATCGGCCACGGGGTCTTCATCGATCACGGGACAGGCATCGTCATCGGCGAGACCTCCGTGGTGGGCAACGATGTGTCGATGCTCCAGGGCGTGACGTTAGGCGGCACGGGCAAGGAACAGGGCGATCGGCACCCGAAGATCCACGATGCGGTCCTGATCGGGGCGGGCGCGAAGGTGCTCGGCAACGTCCATGTGGGTCATGGCGCAAAGATCGGCGCCGGAAGTGTGGTGCTGATGGATGTGCCGCCCTATTGCACGGCTGCTGGTGTGCCCGCGACCCTGCACGGCGATTGCGCCGAAGCGGCGGGTTTTACGATGGATCACAGCCTGCAGCCGAGCCTTCCCTTCGAAGGTGACGCTGGAGTGGAAGAAGACACGTGAGCCGAGGGCCGGTCGGGCGCTTTGCCGAGCGCCACTATCGTCACTTCAATTCCGCCACGCTGGTGGATGCGGCGCGTGGCTGGGAAGAGCTGCTCGAAGGCGGCGGCAAGATGCTGCTCACGTTGGCAGGCGCCATGAGCACCGCCGAGCTGGGGATCTCCCTCGCCGAGCTGATCCGACAGGAGAAGGTTCATGCCATTTCCTGTACCGGGGCAAACCTCGAAGAGGACATCTTCAACCTGGTTGCCCACGACCACTACGAACGGCTTCCGCACTACCGGGAGCTCTCCCGCGCCGACGAGCAGGAATTGCTCCGGCGGAAGTTGAACCGCGTGACCGATACTTGCATCCCCGAAGAGGAAGCGATGCGCCACATCGAAATCGCTGTTCGGGGCCGCTGGGAGAAGGCCGCGGCCAACGGCGAACGCTACTTCCCCCACGAGTACCTCTACGAGCTGTTGCGATCCGGTGAGCTGGCCGACGCCTACCAGATCGATCCGGCGCACTCGTGGATGCTGGCCGCGGCAGAGAAGAACCTTCCGATCGTCGTGCCGGGCTGGGAAGATTCGACGCTCGGCAACATCTACGCCGCGAACATCATGAACGGGCGGATGCCTTCCGCCCAGGCCATGAAAAGCGGCATCGAATACATGATGGCCTTGGCGGACTGGTACCTCGAGACCGCAGCCGAATCCCCGATCGGTTTCTTCCAGATCGGTGGCGGCATCGCCGGCGACTTCCCGATCTGTGTCGTCCCCATGCTCGAGCAGGACCTGAAGCGCGAGGATGTCCCGTACTGGGCCTACTTCTGCCAGATCAGCGATTCGACCACGAGCTACGGCTCCTATTCCGGTGCCGTCCCGAACGAAAAGATCACCTGGGGAAAGCTCAAACCCGAAACGCCCAGCTTCCTGATCGAATCCGACGCCACCATCGTGGCGCCCCTGATCTTCGCCCACCTCCTGGGCTGGTAGACGCAACAACCTGTTAGTTGCGTGCTGCTCCTCGGAGCATCCCTTCGGTCGCGACTTGAGGGAGCGCCTGGAAGTGCTCGGTCTCGCTGAAGATGGCGAGGGGATCCCAACCTTCGAGGCTCGACATGCGGACCATCTCCGCCGTCATGGCGCCGGTCGGATCGATGATCCAAGGGTCGGCGCCGTCGCCGAACCAGAGGCCGACCATATGATGCAGGGCGTCGCTCCGCCGGCGGACGATGGCCAGATAGAGTTCTTCCCGCTCGAAGCCGAGTTCCAGCAGCAGTTCATGAGCCAGGAAGGCCAGGCCATCGCAATCGTCACCACCGGCCTCGAGCACCTCCTGGGCCGTTGGCCAGATGTCGATGCCCGGGTCGGGGACGAAGTGCAGCCGCGCCTGGCCCTGGATCCAATCGGACACGCCTTCGGCCTGGCCGCGCCGGAGTTCCAGTCGGAAGGCGGCATACGCACCGGCCAGCTCGGGCTGATCGTCCAGGGTGCTGGTTTCCTGGCTCGGTTGGGGCGGTGATTCGGCGCGAGCGCGCAGCTGCCAATCGTGAATCGGCTGGCGCCACGGATCCTGGGCGGCCGGTGCCTCGAACCAGCTGTATTGCCGAACCACACCACCGGGAAAAACGCAGCTACCCAACGTCAGGCTCAGGGCCGCGAGTCCGGCGGCAAGGCCCCCCCGCCTCATCCCCTCGCTCATGAACCGGCATTTCGGCCGCAACGCCTCTGCGCTTGAGTGCGAGGCTCAGCTTGTGGAGCATTCCGCCAGGCAGCGGTCGATCCGCCGCAGCACGCTCTCTCGCCCCAGGATGGCCAAGGTGTCACCCAGCGCCGGACTGGCCGCGCGGCCTGTGAGTGCGACGCGCAGGGGCTGGGCCACTTTGCCCATCCCCAGGCAGTGGGCCTCGGCGACCGCGCCGACGGCAGCTTCGATGGCCTCGGGCTCGAAGGGCTCCAGGCCGGCGAGGACTTGGCGCAGCTCCGGAAGCAGCTGGCGGCCCGAGGGCTCTCCCTTGTCGAGGAATTTCCCTACCGCCTTGGGGTCGAAGCCGTAGGTGTCATCCCCGACGAGGGCGAAGGCTCCGGGGCCATCCGCCGAGGTCGGCTCCGCGAGGGTTCGGCTGCGCGGCTTCATGGCCGCCGCGAAGCGCGCCCGGGCTGAACCCTGCAGATGCCCGAGAGCCTCCGGTGCATAGCGCTCGCACCAGGTCTCCCAATCCGCCTGGAACTCGGCGTCGTCCTGACCCCCGAGCGTTTCCTGGCTGAAGGCCAGAAGCTTGGCCCGATCGAATTTCGCGTTTCCCTTGCCTACGCGTTCGAGGCTGAACTGCTTCGCGAGTTCGCCAGGCGTGAAGCGCTCCACGTCCTTTCCCTCAGCATCCTTCTGGCCGGGGCTCCAGCCGAGCAGGGCCAGGAAGTTCACGAGAACCTCGGGCAGATAGCCGGCGTGCCGGAAATCCTCGACGTCGATACCGGGTAGCTCGAGGCCCAGCAGCCGTTCGATCGAGGCGAGGTCGGTCCCGGAAAGCTGGGCCTTCTTGTCCGCGATCCAGCCGTCGAGGATGGCCGGGTCGAGCTCCCCATCCAGCCGAGCACGGGTTCCGGCCTCATCCAGGGTCAGGGCCTCGCGCACGGCCAGTCGACCAGCCTTGTCCTTGTCCCGTTTCGACATCTTCGAACCGTCCGGGTTGAAGATGACGGGCAGGTGGGCGTAGACGGGCTCGCGGTAGCCGAGGGCCCGCTGCAGGGCCACGTGTCGGGGTGTGTTGCCCAGATGCTCCTGGCCCCGCAGCACATGGGTGACGCCCATCGCCTCGTCATCGACCACGACGGCGAGATGATAGGTCGGAAAACCATCCCGCTTGCGAATCACGAAGTCGTCGAGCTGATCTTCGCCGAAGGCGATCTGGCCGAGGATCCGATCCTCGACGGCGATCTCCTCTTCCGGCATGCGAAAGCGCACGACATGGGGCTCGCCGTCCCGGGCGCGTTGCAGCGCCGTCTCGCGATCGAACTCGCGGGCTCGCCGGTAACGGAAGTTCTGCTTGGCCGCGCGCGCTTCCCGGCGCAAGCCATCGAGCTCTTCGGGGCTCTCGAAAGCTGGATAGGCGAGATCGCGCTCGATGAGCGAAGCGATCACCGCATCGTATCCGGCCTTTCGCTCGGATTGGTAGAAAGGCCCGATGCCGCGTTCGTCACCACCGAGTGTTGCGTTGGCTGTTTCCAGATCCGGGCCGTCGTCCCAGTCGAGGCCCAGCCAGGCCAGATCTTCGAGGATTCCGCCCACAGCATCCGCGGAAGATCGCGCCTGATCCGTGTCCTCGATCCGCACCAGGAAACGGCCGCCGAGCTGACGCGCGAGTGCCCAGTTGAAGAGGGCGGTTCGCGCACCGCCAACATGCAAGTGGCCTGTTGGCGAGGGTGCGAAACGGGTGACCACGAGCTCGCTCATTCGGCGGTGTCCTTCTTCAATACGATGCGCACGACGCCCTTGACGTTGGCGCATGCCGACGGCGCGTTCTCGACTTCTTCGGGGATCAAGAGCCGGAAGGGTCCACCCTTTGCGGCCGGAAGCGCCTCGCCGTCGAGGGTGTGGAGCAGGACGCCCTGGCGGAGGGCTTCGATGGGAACGGGCTCGCTGGTGAACCCGTCGGCTGCGCATAGGATCGCGTGGCCCGAGCCCGGTAGATCGTGCGCCTGCCAAAGGGCCTCGATGCGCGCGGCCGCACCGGCGCGCTTCGCGAACTTCAAGGAGACGTCCGGGATGCCGTCCGGCAGCCCGAGCAGCTCCTTGCGATGGATGATGCGCACACGTCCGTCGGGCAAGGCGAGCTCGATCTCGTGCGTCTTGGCCTCGAGTTCCCGATCGGAGAGCACCGCATCGCTCAGCCAGATGGCGGCCAGGCGGGCCGGGTCCGTATCACCCTCGACGGTGAAGATGGCGTCTGCGCGGCTATCCCGGCGATGCAGGCTGCGTGCCTCGTGCACCGCGCCGCCAGCGAGTTCGAGCAGGAGAAATCCCTCATCGGTGTGGAAGATGCCTTTGAAGCGGGCGAGGGGTGCACCCGTCAGGCCCTGGCTCATGCGCAGCACGGCTCGGAAGAGGCGCTCGCGAGAGAACACCCGCTCCGCAGACCAACGCCAGGATTCTGCGCGGAACCCCTCGGTAGAGTCGGCATGGTGGTCATGGGAGTCGTCCGCTGCGTGGTCCTGATGCCGATGCCCACCGGCCACGCGGCTCAGCCGGGTTCCTTCGTTCTCCGGCCATTCCATCAGCTCCACGGGCACGCGCCCATGGGTGGTCCGGTGCAGGACGAGCGGGCCCGGCCAGAGCTCCGCAGCCCACGTTTCGAAATGCTCGAGGGCCTCGGGCTCACAGAGATCCGTCCGGTTGGCGACCAGGACGTCGGCGATCTCCGCCTGATGGGCGATCAGTTCGCGCTCGGGCGCGCCGGCCCTCGCCAGTCGCGCCGGGTCGATGAGCACGATGACGGGAGCGATCTCGAGGGAATCCGCGTGGGGGGAGCGCCGGATGGTGTCGATCAGATCCTGGGGCCGGGCCAGGCCCGTTGGCTCGATCAGCAGGCGATCCGGGCCGCGGGCAACGATTTCACCCAGGGCATCGACGAAACCCTCCGGCGCCGTACAACAGACGCAGCCGCCGGGGATGTTGGTGATCTCGTAGGGCCGGTCGGCCGCCAGGGTGGCGGCATCCAGGGAAGCCTCCCCGAAATCGTTCACCAGGATGGCCAGCTGCTCGTCTTTGCGGGCCGCCAGCTGGTCTCGAATGAAGGTCGTCTTCCCTGTACCGAGGAAGCCACCGATGATGTGGACCGGAATCGTCATGTCATCCTTCTCTGGCACCTATTTGGGGCGGGCGAGGATAGCCGCTTGCTCCTTGAACCCGGAACGCGAAACTCTGCCCTCGTGAAGATCCACTCCGCAGAGATCGTGGCCAGCGCCGTGGCCCCGGATGGCTGGCCTGCCCAGGACCTGCCCGAAGTGGCGGTCATGGGCCGTTCCAACGTAGGCAAGTCGAGCCTGCTGAACCGCATGGTGGCCCGCCGCCAGCTCGCCCGGACCAGCTCGACCCCCGGCAAGACACGGCTCCTGCACTTCTATGAGATTGCGCTTTCCGGAACGCGTCTGCGCCTGGTCGATCTGCCGGGCTACGGCTACGCCAAGGTCTCCAAGCAGGAGCGCAATCGCTGGCGCAGCATGATCGAGGCCTACCTGGGAGAGCGGGAGAACCTACGGGCCGCGGTGCTGCTGCAAGACGTGCGGCGCGATCCCCAGGCGGACGAGATCGATCTGCTGGCCTGGCTGGCAGAGCGGCAGGTTCCGACCGTCATCGCGCTCACCAAGATGGACAAGCTCAAGGCCAAGGAGAAGGTGAAGCGGCTCAGGGCGGTCGAGGCGGCCCTGCCGGTGCAGGCCGACTGGCGCGTCCAGACCTCGGCCAAGACCGGAGCAGGAGTCGACCGGCTATGGGAGGTGGTGCTCTCGCTCCTTTGAGAAGGTCCCCGTGGGGAGTCGCTCTAGTTCCTCGATTTCCAGGTCGAAGAGTGTGTGATTTTCAACCCAGTATGGACGTGTGAACTTCCAAAGCCCCTCCACCGCCCGCTCAACGGCGGCCGTTTTCCTTGCTGCCCCCGCGCAGGTGAGCGTGCACCGTACGGATTCTTCGGGCCGCGAATCGTCTCTGGGCTACGGGACTCTGATCGACTCGTTGGAGGTCGGGAAATGCATTCGCATCTCGGTCGAAGGCCAGACGCTGACGACCCAGGAGTTGCTGACGATCGAGCCGGTGGGTAACGAGGCCTACGTCCTGCGCACCGAGAATCGTGTCTACCGGGTGCAGCGCCGCGGTCGGAGCACCGAAGATCGAATGGCCGAGACCCAGCACCGCCTCCAGAAACTGCGGACCCGGTCCCGGAGCGGAAACACCCGCAATCAAACCGGCTTCACCGGCGCCGTCACGGTGGCGAGCGCGCCGAAGCCCACCTTCGGCAGCTTCAGCGCGGGCTCCCGGATCCACGTCACCCGGATCCGCGGCGGCGATCCCCTGCTCACGCCGAATGGCAACCTGGGCGCCGCGCGCCTGCTCGACGATCTGGAGATCGGGGCCTGCGCCCGGTTCGCCCTCGACGACGGCGCCACCGTAGCCACCAGCGCCATTCGAGGGCTTCAGCGCCTCGGCCCCAGCAGCATCCAGGCAACCACGAGCAACTCGACCTACCGCTTCGACCTCCTCCAATAGCCGCCGCCCCAAGGCTTCTGCCATCGACGCATCGCACCCGAGGAGCCGCTTCGCTTCTTGCGTGTGAGCGGGAGTCGCCGGGGCTGGGCACAGGCCGGGTGGAATGGCTCGGCCGGGGCTCGGGTGGCCGCGTAGGGAGCTGGACAGGGTGTTGCCCTTTGCGGCTTCGCCGCGGGCAACCTACCCGCACGCTGGAGGTTGCTTATGCCTGCGCTTTATTTCCGCCCGGCCTGCGCCCAGCCCCGGCGAAGCGGCACCCGTTGCCTGCGCGGCCAATCGCGGGACGGGGGGCGATCAGCGCGGAAGTAAAAGCGGAGCCAGGCCCGAGAGTACGCGCCCACGGACTGCGAGCTCGGCAAGCTCGGTGCACGCGCGTTCGAGGGTCTGGTGAGCCATGGAGCGCTGGGCGCCCCCCGTCCCGCGATCCGGAATGAGAAGCAGAGCGGCTCTCCGCACGCCTGAGCGCGGGGGCACTCGAGTCTTTCGGAAGCGGCGCGCCTAGCGAAACAGATCTGTGGATGGGTCTCGGACCAGGTCTTCTGCGACGCTGCCGTCACCGATCAGTGGAATGCCCGTCACCCAGACGGAGGGAGTGCCTGCGGCCTTCCCCATCAGCAATCCTGCCCCGGCGGCCAGGGCGTCCACGGTGGCGGGTGTCGTGACGACGAGTTCTCGGCCGCGTCGGTCTCCCTGGCCTCGCAGGTCTTCGATCGGGGCGATCCCCGCGCTTCCGATCGCGATGTCGACCAGGCCCTCCCGCCAGGGGCGCCCGAAGGTATCCGTGATGACGATGGCCAACGGGCCGGCGCCCCGCTCGATCAGTTCGTTTCGCAGCTTTTGCGCGGAGGCGTCCGGGTCGATCGGAAGGAGGATGGCCATCTCGTCTGCTGGCGTGTTCGATAGATCGACGCCGGCGTTTGCGCAGACGAAGCCGTGATGGGTTTCGCAGATCAGGATGCCGTGGCTGCGGCGCACGATGCGGCGTGTTTCGCGCAGGATGACTTCGATGTGGCGTGGGTCCTTCTCGTGCTCCTCGGCGATCCGGAGGGCCTCGGCCGTGGGCTCCACCTCCGGCAGGTTCACGAGACGGCCCTCCGCCTTGGAGACGATCTTCTGGCAGATCACCAGAACGCCTCCAGTGAGCTCCAGCCCGGTCTGCTCGGCCGCGGCCAGGTGCATCTCGGCCAGATCGGCCCCCGGGGCCACTTCCGGAATGCCCACCAGGGAAACGAAGGATAGTGAGCGCCGGTCGCTCATTTCGGCGTGCCGATTCCGAGCTCGCCTAGCAATGCTCGCGTTCGTCGGGCCGGCGCGTCACTGGCCAGTAGCGCCTCGAGGTCGTCCGGATGGTCCAGGTCGATGGCAAGTGAGGGCAGGAGGCAGCGGCGGAACGGAACACCTGCTGCGGCGGCAGCCTGTTCGTGGGCTGCGGCGCTCCCGCCCCCGAAGCACGAAGGGATCGCGTCATACGGCGCACGGAGCAGGGCTGCCGTGCCGCCGTCAGAAGAGGGCGCCAGCACGGTCGCTGGCTGGCCGAGTGCTTCCTGGGCGACGAACAACTCGTGGAGATCCGAGGCGCCAGCGCCGGCCACGTCGCCGAGGAGCACGAGCAGACGTTCCAGGCCGCGATCTGCAAGCAGG
>JAFDCZ010000152.1 GCA_019312665.1 Deltaproteobacteria bacterium
AGTTGATCCTCGAGAAGTTCATGCCGAACCCGACCGGACGGGTGGGAGAGCCGGAAGACGTCGGAAGCCTGGTCGCGTTTCTATGTAGCGAGCATGCGGGCTACATCAACGCGGCGAATATTCCGATCGACGGCGGAGCAGCCGATGCGGTTCGCATCTGAGACAGGAAAGCGGATTCCCCGCGCACGAAGTGCGGTCGCGGCTCTCCTGTTCGTGGCCGTCGTCTCGACGGGGGGCGCCGCTGCCGAAGAGCTCCGGGTCGGATTCGGGACGACGCGAATCACCCCTGAAGTTCCGGACCGATGGACCGATCTGAACGGCAATGCCTCGCGAGACCCGGACGAGCCATGGGTGGACGGAAACGGGAACGGCCGATTCGACCCTGTCTATATGGCGGGCTTCGCCAACGGCCGAGCGGCTGCCGGAGTTCATGATGAACTGCTTGCCGTAGCTGCGATCTTCGACGACGGAGAGCGGCGGATCGGCGTGGTGACGGCCGACGTCGTCGGACTCTCTCATGGCTTCGTCGAAGCGCTGCGAGACGAGGTGAACGACCGGCTCTCGCTCGACTACCTGCTCGTGCACGCAACTCACAATCATCAGGGGCCCGATACCCAGGGCCTGTGGGGCTCGAGCCGATTTCGAAACGGTATCGCGGCCGGGCTTCATCGTCGGCTCAGGGCTCGGATGGGAGACGCGCTCGCTCAGGCCGTAGCGGCGCTCGAACCGGCGCGGATCGAAGCGCTCCATGTACCCAGCCGCGAGGCCTTTGGCATCGTCGATACCCGGCTTCCCGATGTGATCGACGAGGGCGTCCGGGCCGTGATCGTTCGGCGCCCGGGCGACGGGACCGTGATCGGAACCCTCCTCAATTTTGCAGTGCACGTCGAGTCGCTATGGGATCGGAACCTGGAGCTGACGGCGGACGTGGCAGGTTATGCCCGGCGAGGCGTCAGTGCTGGGCTCGACTACGACGGTGAACTCTTCCGGAGGGGGCTCGGCGGGACGACCCTATGGCTCACGGGAAACATCGGCGGGTTGATCACGACCTTGCCTGAGACCCCGGTCGTCGATCCTCGCGATGGTCGCCCGCGGGTGGCACCCTCCTTCGAGAAGGCGCGAGCGCAGGGGTACGGCATCGCTGCGGCTCTCCTCGACGGCGTCGATGCGGGAAAGGCTCGGCCGGTGGCCCCCTCCCGTATCGGCATCCACCGTCACGATCTCGAAGTCCCCCTCGCAAATCGTCCGCTCATCCTGGGAGCTCTGCTCGGCATCCTGGACCGGGATCTGGGATGGTCGCGGGGCGTGACGACCGAATCTGAAGTCGCACTCCTCACGCTCGGCGATGTTTGGATCGCGGCCGTGCCCGGCGAGCTCTATCCGGAGATCGCGGTGGGTGGAATCGAGCATCCGGTGGGCGCAGATTTCGACGCAGCGCCCAACCTGTCTCCGCCGTGGCGAACTCAAATGAAGGGGCAGCTCAACCTCATGGTGAATCTGGCCAACGATTCACTCGGCTACATCATTCCACGCAGTCAATGGGATGCCGAAGCGCCCTGGATCTACGGAGCTACCCAAGAGACCTACGGGGAGATCGTCTCCGCGGGGCCCGATACGGCCGGCCTCCTGCACCGGGCCTTCCTCAGCTTGTTCCGCGAGGCGAGCGCTCAGTCGAGCGCCAGCCATTCGCCCAGGCAGCGGTCGTACCAGGGGGTCGTCGACCCCTCGCCGTGAAAGCCCACATGGCCGCCGCCTTCGGGCAGCAGGGGGACGAGCGCCGGGTTGTCCTTCCAGTCGAAAGAGAGATAGGTCTCGGCGGGGATCCAAGGATCATCCTGAGCGTGGATCATGAGGGTCGGCGTACGGATGCTTCCGAGGAATTGCCGCGCGTGACAGGCGGCGTAGTAGGCCTCGGCGTCCGCGAAGCCGTTTCGGGGCGCGACGATGTACTCGTCGAACTCGAGGATGCTCGTGGCGCGACGAATCGCTTGCGCCTCTTCCTCCGTCGTCCCCGCGCCTTCGCCGAAGCTCTCCTGCTTCATGCGTCGCAACATATGCATATGGTAGAGGCGATTGCGGGAATCGAGGAAACGATGGGATGCGGCGGAGAGATCGATGGGCGCGGATACCGAAACTGCGCGACGTATCGAGCAGCTCAGTCCGAACTCGGCCAGGAACTTCAGCAACATGTTCCCGCCGAGGGAGTAGCCAACCAGGGCGAGGCCGTTTCGCATGAGGGGTTCCGGCAGGGCGTGCAGGGCGTCGCGCAGATCTTCGCTCCGGCCCGCGTGGTATTGGTTGCGGCAGGTGGCGCGGGAAGGCCCAGCTCCACGCAGGTTGAGGCGAAGCACGGGAAACCCCAGCTCGAGCAAGTGGGCGGAACTGGCGACGATGTACGAACTCGTCTCGTCGCCGGACAGGCCATGGATCAAGACGACGAGCGGAGCGTCGGGTCGCGGCTCGTTCGGCTGCTCGAGCCATGCGGCCAGTTCGTCGCCGCTGCCATCCGCCATGGGTAGCTGCAGCCGCTCGCTCGTGGCGGCGCCGCGGTGGGGCTTCGGCGGGCGCAGGAAGTTACGCAGGGTCTGGAGATCCGGCCCCCACCAGGGGGCGCGGGCGCGAAAACCAGGAAAGGAGGGAGGGGCAGGCACGCCGGGAGGATAGGGCCCATGCCCGTGGGTGCCCCTGGCTAGGAGTCGCGCGTCGACTTGTAGATGGGAGCGAAGTGATCGAGGGTTTCCTTCGGGAGCGGAACCAGGGGGCCCAGCGCTCGGGCCCCCCAGATGATCTCCGCGGTTCGTTCGACCAGGCCGGTGACCTTGTGGGCTTGCGCGAGATTCTTGCCGACGGTGAGGAGACCATGGTTGGCCATCAGGACGGCGCTGCGAGCCTTCACGTGGCGCGCCACCTCTTCGCCGAGGGCGTCGGAGCCCGTGAGTTGGTAGGCCGCAACCGGAACATCGCCTCCTACGAAGATGTCGAACTCTTCGATGACACAGGGGATCGGTTGATGGGTGACAGCGAACATCGTTGCATATTTCGCGTGTGAGTGGATGACGGCGCCGACCTCTTCGTAGGCACGCAGGCAGGCAAGATGCAGGGCTTTCTCGCTGGTCGGTGCGCGTTCTCCCTCAAGGACGTTGCCCTCGAGATCGACCACCACCAGGTCGTCCGGAGTCATCACGTCGTATTCGAGAGCGGCAGGGCTCATGACGACGTTTCCGCCCGGAAGACGAGCGGAGAGGTTTCCCGAGGTTCCCTCCACCAGGCCCTCGCGCAACAGCGAGCGAGCGGTTGCGATGAGCTCTTCCTTGACCTTGCCGTTCTCATCCATCGAAGGTGTCACACGCGTTCGGGTCGCCGCTCTCCAGGCCCTTGCTGAACCAGCGCATGCGCTGCTCGGAAGAGCCATGTGTAAAGGCTTCTGGCCGCACCTGGCCGGTCGACATTTCCTGGATGCGATCGTCGCCGATCGCAGCTGCAGCGTGCATGGCTTCCTCCACGTCTCCAGGTTCGAGGATATTCCGCTTTGCGGTCGAGTGCCCCCACACGCCGGCCAGGCAATCGGCTTGCAGCTCCATCCGCACCTGGATCGGGTTGCGTTGGCGCGGTTGCCGTTGCTGAGCCTGCCGGAAGCGCGCCTCGAGCCCACTCAGGGTCTGGATGTGGTGGCCTATCTCGTGGGCAAGCACATACGCCTGGGCGAAGTCGCCGGGTGCACCGAAGCGCTGACGCAACTCGTGGTAGAAGCCCAGGTCGATGTAGACCTTCCGATCTGCCGGGCAATAAAAGGGCCCCATCGCGCTCTGGGCCGTGCCGCAACCGGAGCGCACGGCACCTCGGAACAAGACCAGCTGGGTTTCGCGATACCCGGGGAGGATCCGGCCCCAGGTTTCGTTGAGATCGTCGATCACAAACGAGACGAATTCGACGGCCTCGTCTTCGCCTGCCGATCTGCTCGAAGGCCCGGTGGTGGGCCCCGGCACCACCCCGGGAAAGCCGGATCCACCCGGAACCTGAACACGCGTCGGGCCATCGACCCCAGCGAACAACTCCGGGTTGTTTCGCATCACGAACATCAGCAGCAAGAGCAGCACCACGCCGCCAAGGCTCATTTTTCGCCCGCCCATCGGCAAGCCACCGCGGGGCAGGGGAATCCGCATCCGCCGGCCGCGTCCAACGCGTTCGCCGCGCCGGTCCTCCACGTTGCGGCTACGTCCGCCGCCACGTTCCCAACGCATGGAGTTCTCCTTCCTGCAAGCCGGGCACGCAAGTGTACCCCGCCGTTCACCGAACCCCCGGCGAGCGCTTCGAATGCGAGCTGTGCCAAGATGGGCAGATGCCGAAGGCCAAGCTCTCCGACGTCGAACTCGATTACGAACTCCACGGAGGTCCGTCCGGCCGGCCCCTCGTTCTGTTGCGGGGCCTCGGCACCCAACGCATCCAATGGGCGCCTGCATTCTGTCAGGCGTTGGTCGATGAGGGCCACCAACTGGTCGTCTTCGACAACCGGGACGTCGGCCTCTCGACCCATCTCACGGCCGCGGGAGTGCCGGACCTCGGAGCCGTGGTCCAGGCCGTCCGGGAGGGCAAGCCCCCGACCGTGCCCTACACGCTCGATGCCATGGCCGACGACGTGGTCGGTTTGATGGACGCCTTGGGGTGGGCGAGCGCCCACGTGGCGGGGATCTCGATGGGCGGAATGATCACCCAGGTCGTCGGGTATCGGCATCCGGAACGGGTCAGAAGCCTGGTGCCGATCATGGCCACGACCGGAAACCCGGCCGTTCCTCCGCCGACCTCCGCCGCGCTCGAGCGTCTGCTCTCTCCGGCCCCCGAGGAGCGCAACGCCTACATCGAGCACAGCCTGGCCGGTGCTCTCGTATTCGGCAGCCCGGGCTATCCCCTCGACCAGGATGCCTACCGTGCGCTCGCAGGTCGCGTCTTCGATCGCGCCTTCGATCCCACTGGCGTCGCACGTCAGTTCGCTGCAATCCAGGCCCACGGCGATCGCAGGCCGGAACTCGCCCGCATTCATGCACCCACCCTGGTGATCCACGGGCTGGACGATCCGCTGGTCTCGGTGCAAGGCGGGCGTGATACGGCCGCATCGATTCCGGGAGCCGACCTGCTCGAGATTCCGGGCATGGGCCACGACGTGCCGCCGGGATTGCACGAGCAGCTGGCCTCGGCCATCGGCGACCACACGCGAAAAGCGGAAGCCTCCTAGCTCCGAGGCCTCAGCACCTTCTGGATGCTGAAAGCGCTGCGGCGGCCCCAGAGGATGATGTCCGACCCGGAGGCTCAGTCCTTGGGGATGCTCGAAACCACTTCATCGCTCTCGGTCCAGCCGTAGCGGATCGCCTTCGTAGTGATCTCGGTGCCAGCCGGCGCCTCGAACGGCGCGGTGTACAACTGCCAGGCGCCATCGTTCAACGAGAAGCCGATCGAGGCTCCTTGGCTCGCGCTGGTGAGGTGTACCTGCCCGTCGTGGAGCGAGATCGTCGGCACCGCGGTCGTCGGCTGCACGCCGCCAGGCCAGAAGCGTTCGGCAATCTCCTCTTCAGGAAGCAGGCCGAGATCGCCGGAGCTGGCGAGCCACTGATCGAGTGCAGCGCGCATGCGCGCAACCCGCTCGGCAAAGGCGGGTTCGCCGACGAGATTGTGGACTTCGTGCGGGTCGACGTCCGTATCGAAGAGCTCCTCGGCATCACGAGTCTCGCGGAACCAAAGGGCGGGTGTTCCCGTGAGAGCGCCGCTTTCGGCGAGCCCGTTCATCTCCTGCATCATCGGCATCGTATTCCGGAAGGCGATAGGCAGGACGTAGGGCTGGTCCGGAATCAGGTGACGTACGTATTTGTAGCGGCGGTCTCGAACGGCTCGGACCCGATCCAAGTGCTCGTCGATTCGGTCGCGGGCAGCGTAGATCCATTCGGGTTCTGGCTGCTTGCCGGGCCCGAGGAAGACACGCCCTTGTACGTACTCGGGAATCGGTGCTCCCGCGGCCTGCAGGAAGGTCGGCGCGAAGTCGACGCCACTGACCAGCTCGGCGTTCACCGAGCCCGGCTCGGTCACGCCCGGCCATCGAACGATCATCGGAATGCGGATGCCCGAATCGTACGGCCAGCGCTTCGCCCGGGGCAGCCCGTCGCCGTGGTCGGTCGTCCAGATGACGATCGTTCGGTCAGCAAGGCCATCCTCTTCGAGCTTCGCGAGCAGCTTGCCCACTTCCGCATCCATGGCCTCGATGTTGTTGTAGTGACGAGCCATGTCTTCGCGAACCGTCCGGGTATCCGGGTAGTACGGCGGCACCTGGACGCTCGAAGGATCGGTTTCGTGAATCCATGTCGAATGGTTGGCCACGCGCATCGGAAGCATGACCAGCTGGAGAAAGCTCCGCGGCAGGCTCCAGGTGGGCCAGACCTGGCTCTCGTGGGTGCCCTCGAGGGTGAGGTAGGCGAAGAAAGGCTTGTCAGCGCCGTGGTCGCCCCAATCGTCCACGCCGGACTCGTCCCAGATCGTGAAGGGGCCGCCGAACGTGCCCGCCAGACCGGTTTCCATCTGGTAGTCGGTCTTGCGCGAATTCAGCGTGGTGTAACCCGCTGCCCGGAGCAGCTCGGGGAAGGCTTTCATCTCGGGAGGTGGAACCGCTGCGTAGCCGCCCCGGCCGACGCGCATATGGCCGGCACCCCAGCTATCCGCATGCACGCCCATGATGATTCCGGCACGGCTCGGAGCGCAGACCCCGGCGCTTGTGAACGCGCGTTCGAAAAGCAGGCCTTCGCGGGCCAATCGATCGATGTTCGGAGTTCGTGCGACCGGGTCGCCATAAGCACCGATTCGCGGGCTCAGATCTTCGGCCATGATCAGCAGGATGTTCGGACGCTCTGGCGCCTGGGCCTCCGCCGGGAAGGGCAGAAGCCAGCCGAGTGCCAGGGCCGCGAGACAGGGGATCCATCGCGTGTTCGTGATCGCCACGATCCGTATGGTGGCGCCGCGCCGGGAGCTGCGCCATCAAATGGGGCATGAAGAGCGCCAGCCTGCTTCTTGCCCTCGGACTCACCCTCTCGTCCGCGTCGAATGCCCAGGATTTCTCCCAGGTCGAGATCAAGACGATTCCTGTGGCTGAGGGCCTCCACATGCTGATGGGTCGCGGCGGCAACATCGCGGTCCTCGCCGGTGACGATGGCGTGTTCCTCGTCGACGACCAATACGCTCCGCTGACGGAGAAGATCCTGGCGGCCGTTCATGCCATCGATGAGGGTCCTGTCCGGTTTCTGCTCAACACCCATTGGCATGGGGATCACACGGGCGGGAACGAGAATCTCGGGAAGGCGGGTGTCGTGATCGTCGCTCACGAGAACGTGAGAGAGCGTATGAGCGTGAAGCAGGTGATCCAGGCCCGAGGGATTGAAGTGCCGGCCTCTCCGCCGGCGGCGCTTCCGATCCTGACGTTTCCGACGTCGATCACGTTTCATCTGAATGGTGTGACGACGGAGGCCGTTCACGTTGCTCCGGCCCATACCGATGGAGACTCGGTCGTCTGGTTCGCGGAGCGCAATGTCGTTCATACGGGCGATACGTTCTTCAACGGCTTCTACCCGTTCATCGATGTCGGAAGCGGCGGGTCCATCGATGGCGTGATTTCAGCCGTCGATGACGTGCTGGCCCGCGCCGACGATGAAACGAAGATCATTCCCGGCCACGGTCCTCTCTCGAATCGGGAGGAACTCCAGACCTACCGCGAGATGCTCGTCACGGTTCGTGATCGGGTGCGTGCAGCACTCGTCGCTGGAAAGGGCGCCGACGAGATCCTGGCGGACAAGCCGACGGCGGATCTGGATGCGGCCTGGGGCGGGGGTTTCCTGAAGCCCGAAGACTTCGTCCGCATCGTCGTCTCTGATCTTTCCCGCTGAGCGAACCATGCCTCTCATCATTCGGGCAGGGCGCAGTGCCCGTCAGCAGATCGCCAGCGAAGGCTGGCATGCAGAGGCGTTCTCCACGTTGGTCGGGGCTTCGGGAGGGCCCAAATGGCTGGTGCTGAGCCGCATGGATCGGGCTCTGGCTGAATGGCTCCTGCCCGGACGGACGGCTCCTCTCGATCTGCTCGGCTCGTCGATTGGAAGCTTTCGCCACGCCGCTCTCTCGCTGGAGGATCCGGGCGCCGCGATCGCGCGACTCGAGCGCGCGTATGTAGAGCAGCGCTACGACGGCCCCGAGCGTCCGAGCCAGGCCGACGTCAGTGCGGCGACAGCACGGATCATCGCGGAGGCCCTCGGGGCCAACGGTGAAGCCGAGCTGCTGAGGAATCGCCTGCTCCGAAATCATGTGGTCACCGCGCGTTGGCGTTTGGGTCGCACGGGAGCAGGCCTTGCCTTTCGGCTCGCCCTCGGCGCTTCGGCGCTTGCCAACGCGCTGTCGCGTAGGAGCCTCGGCGCGTTCTTCGAGCGCGTCGTGTTCGCACCGGAAGAGGGCGGCATTCGATTCGTTTCTCTCGGCGCGGCCCGCTCTGAATTGAGCGGGTCGAATCTCCAGCCGGCGCTTCTGGCGAGTGGCTCGATCCCGCTCCTGATGGAGGGCGTTCAGGATCCGCAATCGGCGCCGGCTGGGCTCTACCTCGATGGCGGCATCCTCGACTACCACTTCGATTTCCGCTTCTGCACGGCCCCCGGCCTGATCCTCTATCCCCATTTCTTTGACCGCATCACGCCGGGCTGGTTCGACAAGCCCTTGCGCTACCGGAAGCCGAGTCTCGCTGATCTCGACAAGGTCGTGATGGTCTCGCCGTCGCCGGAGTTCGTGCGTAGCCTGCCCGGAGGCAAAGTCCCCGACCGGGCCGATTTCGAGGAGCTATCCACCGATGCTCGCCAGAAGCGTTGGTGGGAGGTGATCGAGAGATGTGGGGAACTCGAGGCCGCCATCCGAGAGCTATGGGCCGGCGAGCGAACGCTGGTGATTCGCCCCTTCGAAGGCTGATCGCAGCGTCGCCGGTGCTTCTTCGACATCGCGGTAGCGGAAGCCCTTTTCGATGATCCCTTCGTAGGCGACCCCGCCGACCTCGACGTACGGGTACACGAAGTAGTTGAGGGCGGCAGCGCGATGGTCGGGCCCGAGCCGAAGATCGCGGCCCGTCGTGAAGTGGATGCGATCGGCAGGATGGGTGCCGAAGAAGAGTTCCCGTTTCTCCGGGTGCTTGAACGCTTCCGACGCGTCGATCGGAACCCAGCCGCTTCCGGGCAGGTAGAGCTCGACCCAACAATGGTATCCGTCGATCACTCCCGAGGGGCGGTCTTGCGGAACGGGGAAGCCGATCTCGAAACGCGCAGGCAGGCCTTCCGTACGCGCCATCGAAATCAGCAGCGCGTGGAAATCCGTGCAGTTGCCGTAGCGCTCGCTGCAGGCCCAGAAGGTATCGCCGTTGCCCCAACCAGAGCCGACCTTCTTGTACTCGACGTTGTCGACGATCCAGTCATAGATGGCGCGGGCTGTCGCCGCGGGGCCCGCGTCGGCGCGGTTGGCGCGGACCTCCGCCAGCATCGGATCGAGGATCGGGTGGCCGACGGCCACACGCTCGTTCGCCCCCAGGAAGGTGGCGAAGTCATCCTGCTCGGCCGCCGAGAGCGGGCGTTCGTCACGCTCGAGATTCCGGTGAACTCGTCGCTCGACGATCGCGGTCACCGAGACGTCGATGGCGAGGCTCTCGGAGGCGTCGACGACACCATGCCAGTAGCGGTTGCCGTAGCGGCTCTCCGTCTCCACCTTGCCTGGGATCGACGCGTCGATGTCCAGCTCGAGTACGTCCTGCTGGGGAGTCATCGCCGGAAGAGGAACGAATACGTGGATGGGCCCCGCGTCCTTCGGAAACGGCCCGATATGCGTTTCGTAGGTGAACGAAAAACGCCGGCCCTCGTCAGCAAGGGCCGGCGCAAGCAGCACGCCGAAGACGAGCGCCGCAGTCAGGGCAAGGTGGCCAACGCGTCGCGCAGGAATCCGGAATCCAACCAGATGTGATAGTCCTCCCTCACATCGACCAATCGGACCACGCCTTCGCGATCGAGCAGGAAGGTGGAGGGATGGGGCACACCCTCTTCCATCTTCTCCGCATTGGGCCGCCGCAAACCAAGAGAATCGATCGCCGCGCTCCCCGGATCGAGCGCGAACTGGATTCGGTCGCGCATCCCCAGGCCATCGACGAAGCGCGCCGACTTCTCGTTCCATTGATTGTCCGGAATCACGTACACGATCTCGAGATCGGGCTCGTCCCGGAAGGTTTCTCGCAGCTCCACGAGCCGCGCCTTCGTGAAGGGTCACCAATCGACGCTCCGCTCCAGGGTGACGAGCACCCGGTGGCCGCGCAGGCTCTCCCAAGAGATGGGCTTTCCGTCGAGATCGAGGAGTGCGAGTTCGGGGAACGGCTTCCCCAGCAACTCAAAGCTATCCGGGGCCTCGGCCCGAGTGCCCGCCTCCGAACCCCGCCGCCCGAGGGACGTATCCGGCAGGAAGAACGCGAGGACCATGAGGCCAAGAATGACGATCGTGGCGAGCCAGCGAAGCATGCTTCGATTCAGGCCTCCACTGCGGTTCGGGTGGGCCGCAGCCAGAGGAATGCGAGGGCGAGTGCGAGGAAGATCCCGGCCTCGATGCGCGGTAGCTCTCCGAGGGCGTGATAGTCGCCGACGAACCAGGCCGCCATTCGATAGACGGCGTTCAACACCAGCCCGAACGAGGTGGCGGTAGCGATCCAGGGAGCCGCCGTGGGATGACGAGCCGCGCCCAACAGGCAGCCGCTCCAGGCCACGAGGCACGAGCCCGTGAAGGCCACGAAGTAGGCGCCATTGGGTCCCACAGGGAGCGGGCCTGCTGCGACGGCACCAGGGGCTTGGGATCGGAAGAACGCTGCCAGGAAGGCCACACCGATGAGTACGCCTGATCCACCGATCAAGGCACACAAAAGGCGGTAGGCGCTCTGCATCCCCGGGGTTGTACCACAACGCCCCGGTGGCGGCCTACAGCT
>JAFDCZ010000153.1 GCA_019312665.1 Deltaproteobacteria bacterium
CAGGGCGAGAACCCCATCGATGCGGACGAGCCGGGGCATGAGAAGAGCAGTGCCGAGATCGCCTACGCGCGCCTCGTCGCGGATGGACGCGCCGAGGATCGCGAAGGCGCCAAGAAGCTGCTGGCGGACATGAGCCACCGGGAAGTCGCTGCGTTCCTGCGCGAGCAGGAAGCCTTCGCGCTGCTCGGAGCCTACGACGACAGCGGCATCGGCATGTACGCGATGCCGAAGCCATTTTCCGATGGTGTCGTGGTTCCGGCCGATGGTATCCGCGCTGGCCTCGAACGACCGGATGGCCACGCCAACGTGCCGATCCTGCTCGGCTCGAACCGCGACGAGAACAAGCTCTTCCTGTTCTTCGATCCCGAGTATGTAGACCGCTGGTTCGGGATCTGGCCTCAGGTCCACGACGAAGCACACTTCCTCACGACCGCCGAGTACCTGGCGCGCCACTGGAAGGCCACGGGCGTAGACGAGCTGGCCGAGATCCTGGCGCCCCAGCAACCGGGGCAGGTGTTCGGGTATCGCTTCGATTGGGATGACGAACCGAGCATTCTCGGGAAGGACCTCGGGCAGCTGCTCGGCGCAGCCCACGGCTTCGAGATCCCTTTCGTGTTTGGCCATTGGAATCTGGGGCCTCAGACCACCCTGCTCTTCAACGAGGAGAACCTGCCCGGCCGCGAAGCGCTCTCGGCGGCCATGCGCTCGTACTGGGCACAGTTTGCAGCCAACGGCGATCCGGGCCGGGGCCGCCAAGGCGACCTCCCGGCGTGGAAGGCCTGGGATCCAGGTGCGGCGGCTGAAAAGTGGATGCGACTCGACACCGCAGCTGAGGGCGGTCTGCGCATGGCCCGTGAGATCGAAACCACCGCGAGTATCACGGCGGCCCTGGTCGACGATGCGCGCCTGGCCGACCCGGCGAACCGCTGCGCCGTAGCCAGAGCGATGCTCGACTGGAACCGCCTGGAACCCGAAACCCTCGAAGCCCTGGCTTGTGACGGCCAGCGGGTCAACCCGTAATGGTCGACGAAACACCGGCGCCGCCGGAAGGCTTCATCCGCCAGATCATTCGCGAGGAGCTCGCGGCAGGAAAGATCGATGGCGTCGTCACGCGCTTTCCGCCGGAGCCGAATGGGCACCTTCATATCGGACACGCTTCGGCGATCTGCCAGAACTTCCTCGTGGCCGAGACCTTCGGAGGTCGCTGTCACCTGCGTTTCGACGATACGAATCCGGCCGCCGAAGAGGCGCATTATGCGGACCGGATGATGGAGGACATTCGCTGGCTCGGTTTCGATTGGGGGGAGCATCTCCATTACACCTCCGACTACTTCGAACAGATCTTCGAGTTCGCATGCGTCCTGCTCCGCGAAGGCACGGCTTTCGTCTGCGACCTCTCCTCGGAAGAAATCGCGGCGCACCGAGGCACATTGAAAGAACCGGGAACCGCGAGCCCCTACAGGGAGCGAAGCCCGGAAGAGAACCTCGACCTCTTCCAACGCATGCGCGCTGGAGAGTTCGCGCCCGGCGAGCGGGTCGTTCGCGCCAAGATCGACATGGGCTCCTCGGTGCTGCCCATGCGCGATCCGGTCCTCTACCGGATCCAGGCCACCGCCCATCCGCGCACGGGAACGACCTGGCCCATCTATCCCATGTACGACTTCGCCCACAGCCTTTCGGACGCGATCGAGGGCATCACGCACTCGCTCTGCAGCCACGAGTTCGTCGATCGCCGGCCTCTCTACGATTGGATCCTCGAGCACGTCGGCATTCCGACGCCACGGCCCCGGCAGATCGAATTCGGACGTGTGGGCCTCACCCACACAGTGATGAGCAAGCGGCATCTGGCCCGACTCATCGATGCAGGCATCATCCCCGGCTGGGACGATCCTCGCATGCCAACGCTCTCGGGCATGCGCCGGCGCGGCTACACACCCGAATCGATCCGCAATTTCTGCACCGGCGTCGGCCTGACCCGCCAGCCGAAGACGGTCGATCTTGCCCGTCTCGAGTTCGAGATCCGTGAACATCTGAACGAGGTGGCACCCCGCTTCATGGGAGTTCAGCGCCCGCTCAAGCTCATCGTCGAGAACTATCCCGAGGACGGAAGCGAAGAACTCTCGGCGGTGAACAATCCTCAGGATCCGACGGCCGGGAGCCGGGAGGTGCCCTTCTCCCGGGAACTCTGGATCGAACAGGACGATTTCGCGGAAGATCCGCCGAAGAAATTCCACCGGCTCACACCGGGCAAGGAGGTCCGGCTCCGCTACGCCTACCTCGTCACCTGCACGGATGTGGTGAAGGACGCCGACGGCCAGGTCGTCGAGGTGCATTGCCGCTACGACCCGGAGACCCGGGGCGGGGATGCTCCGGATGGGCGCAAGGTGCGCGGCACGATCCACTGGGTCTCGGCCCGCCATGCGATCCCGGCGGAGTTGCGTCTCTATGACGTGCTCTTCCGGGACGAAGAACCGGACCCCCGCGACGAGGGTTTCGAGGACGCGCTCAACCCGGATTCGCTGAAAACCCTGGATCCGGCCTGGCTGGAGCCCTCGCTGGCAGAGGCTCCTGCAGGCACCCGCCTGCAACTCGAGCGCCTCGGCTACTTCTGCGTCGACCCGGATTCGACCGCCGACAGGCCCGTCCTGAACCGGATCGTCGGCCTTCGGGATACCTGGGGAAAGCTCGCGAAACGCGGGAAGGCGTAGACACGGGCCCGATCGCGAAGCGAAATGGGAATGGGTAGACTGGCGGCGGATTCGGGGGTACGTCGCAAGGCGGCTCCCTAGCGCGCCCCCGCGCCCTTCAGCTCCGAGCGTCCTGCCCGAGGCTCGGGTTGATCCGGCTCCGGGGGCCAACAGCCCTCTCGAGGAGAGCCATGAGCGGCGAGATCAAGATCATCGGCGGTTCTGCCCACCCCCAGCTGGCAGCCGACATCTGCGAGCACCTGGGCATCGGCATCTGCCCCTCGAAAGTGGTGCGCTTCTCGAACGAAAACCTGATGGTGCATATCGAGGAGAACGTTCGCGGCGCCGACGTCTTCGTGATCCAGCCGTCCTGCGCACCGGTCTCCGATGGTCTGGTCGAGTTGCTGATTACGATCGATGCGTTGAAGCATGCTTCTGCCGATCGGATCACTGCCGTCCTCCCGTATTTCCCCTATGCGCGGTCCGACAAGAAGGACCGACCCAGGATCTCCATCACCGCACGGCTGATCGCCGATCTGCTTCAGACCGCTGGAGCCGACCGCGTGCTGACGATGGACCTTCACTCGCCCCAGGTACAGGGTTTCTTCCGCATCCCGGCCGACCAGCTGCTGGCCGCGCCGATCCTATGCGACTACCTCCGGGAAAACCGCGACCTGACCAACTACGTGCTCGTGGCGGGAGACGTCGGCGAATCCAAGGAGGTGGGCAACTACGCCAACCGGCTGAACCTGCCCATCGCCATCGTCGACAAGCGCCGCTATGGCGACGACGAGAAGGCCCAGGCCACGAACCTGATCGGCGATGTCGAAGGCAAGACCGCGCTGATCATCGACGATGAGATCGCGAGCGGTGGCACGATGATGGAGGCGACGCGCTTCGTCCTGGATCGCGGAGCCATCGGTGTCGAAGCCGCATGTGTCCACCCGGTGCTCTCGGGCAAGGCGGTGGAACGGATCGAGGCCTCACCTTTGACCTCGCTGGTCGTGACCGACACGATTCCGATTCCGCCGGAAAAGCGCTCGGACAAGATCGAGGTCCGATCCATCGCCGCGCTGTTCGCGAATGCCATCCGGGCCATCCACGACGGATCGAGCGTCTCTCGCTTGTTCCGCTAGCCGTCTGCCGGGAGCAACTCGGCGTTTGCCTGCCCTGCATCGGGTAGATCACGGAGCATCTTGGCCAGGTGGTCGCGCCGGCGAAGGTCGAGGCCCTCGAACTGCATGACCATTCCAGCGGGGCCGTCGTCACGCGTGACGCGCGCGTCGAGAACGAGCGGTGTGGTGCCCGGTCGCACCTGGATGGCGAGACTCAGCTCACTCCCCAGACGGAGCCCCTCATCGGGCTCGATGCGCAGACCCGCCACCGAGAGATCACGGGCCCTGAGCACCACCGGTCCATCGGGCCGTTGGGCGATCACCCGGCGATCGTAGGGCCGGCGTTCGTAGCGACGCCTTTCCGCAGGCGCGACGACCCGCATCGTCAACGCATCCGATGGACGCGGCCGTGCCGGAACCAGGCGCGCCCCGGCATGATGGAGCAGCAGCGCCTGGAGCCGGCGGCGTGAAGCAAGCGGCAGGGAGGTAAAGGCAAGCGCCACCGCATGGGGCATCGGACGCTCCCAGGCATTGGGCTCGCAGCGGAGCACCCGGCCACCGATCCGGCGCGGCCAGCGAAAACCTGGGGCCGGAGGCAGCCATACCAGCATGCGTGAGCCGACCTCGACAGGGGTCTCACACAAGAACCGACCTCCTGACTGAGAGAGATCGACGAGCGTGGCACGGCGGAAACCGTGGCGGGTCCAGACGCGGGTGGCGGCACCAACGGCGACCCGGGGCGCCCAGCGTCGATCCGCGCCGGGATGCGACAGGGCCTCGAGCAATGCGGCAAGCGCGAAGGGATGCAGCGGCCGGCGGATCCAGCCATCGAGCGGCAGGCGCGGGGCCCGCTCGTCGCTGGCGATCACCGCAATGCTGAGGGCGCCCGGGTACTGCTCGCGAAGATCCGCGACCCGGGCAAGCGAGCCCAGCAGGACGGGCTGTCCCGAGCCTCTCCAGCCTGGATCGATCGGTCCGCGCTGAACGGGAAGGCCTGCGGCCTCCAATGTGAAGCGAACATCCTCGAGCTCGCCGTCATCCACGAGCCAGATCCATCGGTCCTGCATGGGGTTCCATCGGTCAGGAGCGCCCCGGAATTGACCGCCCCGAAATCAGGGCGTGTGTTCGGGAGAAGGCTCCAGGATCACCTCGAAGCGATATCTCGAGTTGGCCGTGGAAGCCTCGAAGGCGTCATCCCCGCTCCGCTCGACGGCCATGACATCCGAGGTGGTCACGACCTGGCCTTCCGCAACCTGGAAACGCAGCGGCAGCCCCGGCTCGGGCTCAGCCAGCAGTCGGCCTGTCCCGAGCAATTCGGGTTTCGCGTCGGGGTCTTCGGTCCCCGTGCGCTCGATACGCAGGCTGCGGCCCGAAAACGGGCTCGTACCGGGCCGAACCAGCGGCTCGCCGATCCGCACGTATTGGGTGACTTCCCCGGGGACGCCCGCGGCAGCCTCTTGCCCCGCATACATCTCGTTGACATGAGCCATGAGCTCGAACGCGTCCGGCGACTGAAGAGTCGCCTCGAGCAGCGTCAATACGTACACCCGCCCCTGGGTCCCGACTGCGAGACATCGCTCGCCCAGTAGACGCAGCTCGCGAATCTGGCTCGATGCGAGGCCACGCTCGGCTCGGATGCGAAGCTCGAGGCGCTCTCCAATCCTCGGACGTACCAGGATCTCACCCACACCGAGCTCCCGCCGGCCCACACTGCCGCCCTCGGGTGCGTACTGGCAGAGAGCCACACGCACCCCGGGACGGAAGGGTGCGACCTCCTCATCGTCGGCCGGCGCCGCATCGACTGCAGGGGTTGCGGGATCCGTCACCGATTCGTGGTCCCGCGAATGTATTCGATCAACTCATCGGCAGGCAGAGCCGGCGAGAACAAGAAGCCTTGAACCTCGTCGCAATCGAGTTCGCGGAGGATCTGCTCTTGGGAGCGTTCTGTCACACCCTCCGCCACCACCGACAGCCCGAGGCTGTGGCCCATCACGATCATCGCCCGGACGACGCTGGCCGCGTCCGGATTCGTGTGGAGATCTCGTATCACCGAGTGGTCCAGCTTCAGGCAATCGAGGGGCAGATCGAGAAGAACGCCCAACGAAGAGTAGCCCGTGCCGAAATCGTCGAGTGCAACGTGCATCCCGGTGGTGCGAATCTCGCGCAGGAGCGTGGCCACCCGATCCAGCCCGAGGAGCGCGACACTCTCGGTCACCTCGAGTTCCACCCTCGTGGGATCGACACCGGATTGCTGCAGTGCGCAGAAGAGGTTCTCGCCGTAGCCCGGCTCCATGAGCTGAGCCCCCGAGACATTCACGGAGATCCGGATCGGATCGATTCCCGCATCATCGAAACGACGCAGGTCTCGACTTGCCTGATCGAGGGCGAAATCGCCGAGGGCGGTGATCAAACCGGCCTCCTCGGCCAGCGGGATGAACTCCGCAGGAGACACTCTGCCTAGCTCGGGGCTGTTCCAGCGCATCAAGGCTTCAGCACTGGCGACGTGACCGTTGCGCAATCGGATCCGAGGCTGGTAGTGCACCTCGAGCTCTCCCTCCGCAAGGGCCACACGCAGCCGATCGCGCACCTCCCGGCGGCGATCCCGAGTTGCGGAAAGCCTGGCCTGATAGACGTGCCAGCGGTCGCCGCCCTGCCCCTTCGCTTCGTACATGGCGGCATCCGCGTACCGGACCAGCTCGTCGGGGACACCGCTATCCAGCGGAGCGGTGGCAATTCCGATGCTCGTCGTAGCGGTCAGCCGGGCGCCCATGACCTCGAAGGGTTCACGGAACGCTTCTACGATCTGTTCAGCCATGCGCTCTGCGCGAGCACGATCGATGGTCGGCAGAATGACCGAGAATTCGTCGCCGCCGAGCCGGCCCAGGATCGGTCGCTCCGACTCGCAAACCCGCGAGGGCATTTCAGGCGCGTCGCGGATGGCGTTGCGGAGGCGCCCGGCTGCGTAGCGCAGGAGGAGATCGCCGCCACGGTGGCCCAACCGGTCATTGACGGCTTTGAGTCCGTCGAGATCGATGTACAAGAGTGAAAGCGGATTCTCGGAACTCGCCGAGCCAACCGCTTCGCCAAGCTTGGAGAGGAAGTGGTGGCGGGTGACCAGGCCCGTGAGTCCATCGAAATGAGCGAGCTTCTGAAGTCTCCGAAACGATTCCCGTTCTTCAGTCACATCGATCATGGCGCCGACGATTTTGCGCGACCCATCTTCGAGCCGGCGGATCCGGTGGAGCAGGATGCGATCCTCACCCGAACGGCCGCGCACCGTATGCTCGACAGCCCGCGTACCTCCGCGCTTGGCGATCGTCTCGACCGCAAGGGTCAGCTGCCGGGCTGCGCCGGGGGAAATACTCGAGAGCAACTCGGGCCAGTCGTTTCTCTTCCATTGGTGTTGCTGTTCACCCAGCGCGACTGTGATCTCATTCGAGCACTTGATCAGGCCTCGATCCGGATCCACTGCCCAGACTGCGGTGCCAGAGAGTTCTCTCGCACACACCTCCAGGTCGTGCTCGGAGCGAAGTGTGCTGAGTTCCGCCGCTTGATCGACCATTCGCTTCACACGTGCCACGGCCCTGGACCACGGGACAGCGCCGTCGACCGCGGCGACGGCTTCATGCCCCTCGGCGCCGGCCAACACCGCGTCTACAGCCGCATCATCGTCGCATAGCAAGAGGCGCGGAATCCGGTCACGGCCGGGAGACTGGAGCAGTGCAGGCTCCTTTTCCGGATCGACGCCTCCGCGGAGATCGAGGAGCAGAAGATCCGGCCGGGCCCCAGGATCCCCCGCCAACTCGCCCCAATGCATGGCGACGACGGACGCTCCAATCGGCGCCAGCGCCTCGGCAGCCTCACGCCACAACGCCTCCTGGGCTGCGACGACCCAGACGATCATGGGGGGTTTGTGCGAAGGCTCGCTCACCGATTCTCCAGCGGACAGGTGGAACTCCGTAGGGCAAAGGATCGGCAGATCGAGCGTCTGCGTTGAGTGACTTGGCTAGATCACGCAAGCCTTTGACGGGTTTTCGCCTCACCCGAATGGAATGTGAGCGCTTCCTGAAGGGCCCCAGAGGCGTCCGCGACCGCATCGCGGGCCCCCTGGGCGAGCAACCCCATGCCGAAGAAGCCGTGGATCATGCCGTCGTAGCGCGTGGCTGTGACCGGGACTCCCGCCTCCCGAAGCCCCTTTGCGTAGGCCTCACCCTCGTCACGGAGGGGATCCAGCTCCGCGGTGATGACCAACGCCGGGGGCAACCCAGCCAGGTCAACGGCTCGCAGGGGGGCACAATAGGGCTCGCTGCGTTGGGCCAGATCGGGAACGTAGAGGTCCCAGAACCAGCGCATCCCAACGGCTTCGAGCAGAAATCCCTCGGCATTCTCCACGTAGGACGCGCGTTCGAAATCCGCATCGGTCACCGGGTAGATGAGCAGCTGAAAAGCCAGCTCAGGACCGCGCCGATCGCGAGCCATCTGGGCAACGACAGCGGCCAGATTCCCTCCGGCGCTATCCCCGCCAACCGCCAGCCGGCGGCCGTCCACGCCAAAGTCTGCACCATGCTCAGCCAACCAGGCCGTCGCGGCATAGCAATCTTCGGCCGCAGCCGGATAGGGGTGCTCGGGTGCAAGCCGATACCCGATGGACACCACGGCGCAGCCCACCCGCCGGGCCAGATCGCGGCAGGTGGCGTCGTGAGAGTCCAGGCTACCGATCACCCAGCCGCCCCCGTGGAAAAAGACCAGCGCTGGCAGCGGGCTCTCCACCTGCGGGCGATAGATCCGAACGGGCAGCGCACCCGCCGGCCCCGGTACGACCCGATCCTCCACTGAGGCGAGCTGAATCTCCTCAGCCGGGAACTGCATCTGTTCGAAGAACACCCGCGCCTCGGCAGGCTTGAGCTCGTGGAGCTTCGGACCCGGATTCTGGGCTAGCTGGTCCAGGACGATCTGGAGACCGGGATCGAGGGGCATGCTTTCCTCCTTTGGGCTGGAACACTGTACCCTCCCCGAGCCTTGAAGACCGACGAGGAGAAAACGTGATTACAGCCCGCCCGGAGGACGTAGGGATCGATGGCGATCGTCTCAGGCGCATCGACCGTCACCTGCAGGAGCAGTACATCGACAGGGAGAAGATTCCCGGCGCATTGACGATCGTGGCACGCCGCGGTGAGGTGGTTCACGCCTCTGCCCTTGGCCAGCGAGATCGGGAGCGCCAGCGCCCGATGGAGTTCTCCACGCTATTCCGTATCTATTCGATGACCAAACCGATTACTTCCGTCGCGCTCATGCAGCTCCACGAGGAAGCTCGCTTCCGCCTCTCCGACCCGGTCCACCGCTTCATTCCGGAATGGAAAGACCTCGCCGTCTACGTGCAGGGCAATCATCCCCACTTCTTGACACGCCCCTGCGATCGACCCATGACCGTGCGCGACCTGCTCACCCATACCTCCGGCCTGACCTACGGCTTCATGGAGCGCACCAACGTCGATGCGGCCTACCGGAAGCTCCAAGTCGGGGATCGAAAGGCGGGCACCACCCTACGCGACATGATCGGCCAGCTGGCGGCTCTGCCGCTGGAGTTCTCCCCTGGGAGTGCGTGGAACTACTCCGTGGCCTCCGATGTCTGCGGCCACCTGGTCGAGGTGATCTCGGGCCAACCCTTGGATCGCTACCTGCAGGAGCACATCTTCACGCCACTCGGCATGAGCGAAACCGGATTCCAGGTCCCCGAGGCGCTCCGAGATCGATTCTCCGCTTGTTATGCACGTGGCCCACGGAAGGTCCTTCGCCTGGAAGACGATCCGGAAGACAGCCCGTATGTACGCGATGTCACCTTCTTCTCCGGCGGAGGTGGCCTGGTCTCGACCGCAGCCGACTACCTCCGCTTCTGTCAGGCATTGCTCGGCGGCGGTGTGCTGGACGGCCAGCGCATCCTCGGCCCACGAACCCTCGACCTGATGACCCGCAACCACCTGCCGGACGGGCGCGATCTCTCCGAATTCGCGGTGGGAACGTTCTCGGAAACCCCCTACGAGGGCACGGGCTTCGGCCTGGGCTTCTCGGTCATCGAAGACCTCGTCCGGGCCCAGAACGTGGGCTCCGTTGGAGAATTTGCTTGGGGCGGTGCAGCCAGCACGATCTTCTGGGTCGATCCTGCCGAAGAGCTGATCGTGCTCTTCTTCACCCAGCTCATGCCGTCCGGCAGCTTCGATTTCCGCGGACAGCTGAAGGCCCTGATCTACGGAGCAATCGTCGATTGAAGGCATGGCTGCTTGCAATCTTCTTGATCGCGCCCGTGCAGGAGGCCGCCGCGGCCCCCACGGAGCCGCTTCCGGAACAAGTCGTGCTGCTGCACGGCCTGGCCCGTTCTCCGCGCGCAATGCGGCCCCTGGAAAAACGCCTCAGTGATGAGGGCTACGCCGTTCACAACCTGGCCTATCCCTCCCGCAGCGAGCCGCCGGATGTGTTGGTTCGGTATCTTCAACTCTCTCTGAAGGAATGCTGCCTGGAAAGCAAGGAACCGCTGCATTTCGTCACCCATTCGTTGGGGGGCGTGTTGGCCCGGGCCGTCCTCGCTGAGCACCGGCCCGAAGCCCTGGGTCGGGTCGTGATGATCGCGCCGCCCAACAAGGGGAGTGAGCTGGTCGATACCTTTGGCGACGACTGGTGGTTCCGGCTCTTTCTCGGGCCGACAGCCGAGGCCCTGGGGACCGGCAAGGCGAGCTTCCCGAGGAGCATTGGACCGCCAGATTACGAGCTTGGCATCATCGCTGGCGCCCATCCGCTGTCCTCGCGAATGGGCTCGTGGATCCTCACTGGCGAGAATGATGGTGTCGTTTCGATCGAAAGCGCTCGCGTCGAAGGCATGACCGATTTCCTCTCGGTCCCGACCGGGCATGTACGCATCCGAGACGACGACGAGGTCGCCGACGAAGTCATCCACTTCCTACGAGTGGGACACTTCGAGCATGGAGAGCAGAGCCAGATGACGAATGGGCAACGACCGTAGGGCGCTAGGTCAGCTCGTTGCGATAGGCAAACAGGGCCGGCGCTCCACCCGTATGCCAGAAGAGCACAGGGCCATCGCCGGCGGTTCCGTTCCTCACATCACTCACCAATGCAGCCATCGCCTTGCTCGTGTAGACCGGATCGAGCAGAAGGCCCTCCTTG
>JAFDCZ010000293.1 GCA_019312665.1 Deltaproteobacteria bacterium
GAGCCGGCTGGTGCCCATGCATCCACATCTGTACTGGAACAAGGGGCCGGACGAGGGGTTCTTCGAGGTGGGGGCCGATGCAGGCCTCCGCACCGATCCACCGGGTGTCGGACGGGGAGCCGCGTTCGCGGACTACGACGCAGATGGCGACGCCGACCTGCTCATCATCCGCCACGGGGGCAGGGCGCGATTGCTGCGCAACGACTCGCCCGGTGGACACTGGGTTGGCTTCAAGGTCCGTGCCAGATCCGGCCATCCGTCGGGAATCGGCGCGCGAATCGTGGTACGTGCGGGCGATCGCGCCTACCTGCAGGAGGCAGGAGCGGGCCCTTCCTATCTCTCGCAAAATTACTCCGACGTTCTGTTCGGACTCGGTGAGGCGACTCTGGTGGATCGCGTCGAGGTCACCTGGCCCGGTGGGCACCGGGAGGTGTGGAGCGACGTCGGTGTGGATCGGCTGTGGGATCTCGAGGAGGGGCGCCCACCGCAGCCCGTGGACAGCCCCGCCGCGGTGAGCGATGGCAGAGACCATGCGCCCCGTACCTCCGCCGTTTCGACGCACGCATTGGTTTCGGACGTCAGTTCGGACCTCACCCGGGAGGAGAAGAGGCGCTTCTGGAAGCTCCACCGGGACGCCCAGGATCTCTTCACACAGGGAAGCTGGCAGGAAGCGGCCGCTGTCTTCGCTGAGATGACCGCGCTGGAGCCCCGACACGAGGACGCGCTCTATTACCGAGGCAACAGTCTGCTCGAGCTCGAGCGGCTCGCCGAGGCCGGCGAGTGCTGGGAGCAGCTGGTCCGCGTGAACCCCGCGAGTTCCCGGGCACTGATCCAGCTCGGAATCCTTCACACGCTTCCCGATGCCGGCACACTCTTCGACCTGAGCGCTGCATCGAATGCGTTCGAAACCGCGCACCGCATCAATCGAGAAGAGAGTCGCCCGCTGATTCTAATGGGAGAGGTGAATGTCGCGCAGGGCCAGCTCGACGCCGCGCGCGCGAATCTCGAAGCCGCCTATCGAATGAATCCGAGGGCAACGGCTGCGCTCTACCTCGGTGGCTACATCGCCTGGAAGCGTGGAGACACACGCAGAGCGCAGGAGCTGCTCGAACAGGCACGCGCCTCGCTCGAAGAGGAGGCGCCGCTGCACGGTGTGCTGGGAGAGGGCGATACGCGTTCCGGCGACATGGCCGCGGCACGTCGCAGGGCAGCGCGGCGCAGACTGTTTGCGGGTTGTGTCGAGGCGCTCCGCTCCGATCCGGAGCCGCTCGCTGCAGAGCAGAGCTTCCCGTGCGTGGATCAGGCGCGTGCGAGGCTCATCGAGCCGAACGGGTCGAATGCCGCTGCCGCGCGGGATTCACGCGAGTGAGCCGCTACCTGCCCGCGCGACGTCGAAGCCAGGCCGTCATCGGGAAGGGGAGAAGCATGGCTGTGAGGACTGCCAACGAGAGCGGGATTCCGTGGGGCGGAAAGAAATCGTAGGCCAGGCCACCGAGTTGCGGCCCCAATACCGTTCCGGCTCCCCACATGACGCCGAATAGCGCACTCGCGGCGGCCAGGTCCGCCCCTTTGAATTGCTGTCCGATGATGACCAGCGCGATGGTATACACGCCGCTCAAGACCGCGCCGAGAACCAGCATGTAGAGCAGGTTCCACGGCTGAATCGAGATCACGAAGGGCATGACCAGGGACGTCAAGACGATGAGGAAGGTACATATCGTGGCCAGCAACATGCGGTCCACCCGATCGGCGAGCCACCCGATCTGTATTTGTCCCACGATCCCTCCGATGCCGAAAAGAACGATGAGATAGAGGGCTTGCCCTTCACTCAGCCCGACGTCCTTTCCGTAGAGAGGAAGGAAGGAGATCAGCATCCCGTCGGCGGCCGCGAACAGCGCGCACAGCAACATGGCGACCGGGGCGAGTCGGAAGTATCCGGGAAGAGTGCCGCTGCGTTCTCCCGCCAGACACGGCGCATTGTGAAGAACCATGAGGAGCGGCAAGGCGGACAGCAGCATGACGGCACCGGATACGATGAAGGGAGCGAATCCATCACTTCCGGTCATCGAAAGCACCGCCGGTCCGAGTGCGAAGCCGGCCGACACGGCCATGCTGTAGATTGCGACGACCCGCCCGCGCGTGGAGTCTTCGGCGATCTGATTGATCCATGCTTCGCCGCAGACCCACAACACGGCCCCCGCCGCGCCGATGGTGAAACGCAGCACGAACCACGCAAGCATGCTCGGGAAAAACGGGAGCAGGAGAAAGGCGACGAGGGAGACGAGGATCGAAGCGAGCATGAGAATTGCGGGGCCGATCTTGCTCATGTAGCGCGGAAGGAAAGGCGAGATCAGCAGAATGGCTACCGATTGAACCGCCGCCTGGGTTCCGATGAGGGTGCCGCTGATGCCGCGATCCTGCAGAATGAGAGAGAGCAGCGGCACGCTCAGGCCATAGATGAGTGAGGTCGCCGTCATGGCGGCGGTCACGGCGATGAGGTTTCGGCGCCGATCTACCAGGGACAGGGGCGCTTCGTCCAAGGGGCGCTCCTCGCTCGCGCGACGTGGTCGGTCATTTCGATATGTGTGGGTGGCGCGGTACAGCTAGCAGGTGCAGAGGGAGAATTGCGAGGAACATTCGATAGCATCCAGGCACCCGGCAGGCACAGTTCGGGGGAGAAGGTTCCCGTGACGACGAGCCTTGCCGTGTTGACGATCTTCCCAGCTGGAGTCGATGTCGGCAGCCCGACGGCGGATTCCGATTCAACGATCAACCCGAGAAAGCGCTGGCTGCAGCCAGCAGCGAGGAGAACGAGCGATGCCCGAGATCAGCGTTCAAAAGCAATGTGCCACTCTCAGCGATCTGATCGATGCCGAGTCCTTCGGCGAGCCGATTGGCAGCCTGCCCAAGCAGACGGACAGTGGCTTTTTCGAAGAGGGGAATCTCGCCGCCGGCACTTGGCAATGTGAACCCGGAAAGCTCAAGCTCGATCTGGACATTACGGAGTTCTGCCACCTGCTAAAGGGTCACTGGGTGCTGACATCGGAGTCCGGCCAGGTGACCGAGATCAAGGCGGGTGACAGCTGGGTCTTTCCGCGCGGCTGGAAGGGTACGGCCGAAGTGGTGGAGACGGTTCGCAAGGTGTATCTGGTCGTGGGCTGATCCGGCGATTATGGCCGGTGGCGACTGCCTTCCGCACCAACGAGCGGGCGTGTCAGCTTCGCACTCGCTCACCTTTCGGGTCGTAGAGAGCACGCAATGAAGCGCGGGCGCCGTGGCGCACTCCGGCGATTTCGATCTCCCAGATGCCGGAGGCGATGAAATCCTTTGTGATGGGTACGTTGGGCTCGGAGCTCTCCACGTAGCCGAGCCCTACGCTTGCGCCGAGGGTGTGGCCGTAGGCACCGGCTCGGATCGTGCCCACTGCGACATCGTCTCGCCAGATGACCTCACCGTGGTGGATCAGCGGTGCGGGGTCGTCCAGGAGAAACTGGAGCAACCGTCGTGTCGGTGTGCCGGCCTTCTCTTGCTCAGCCAGGGCGTCACGTCCGATGAAGCCGCCGGGCTTGTCGAGTTTGACCGCGAAGCCGAGGCCGGCCTGAAGCGGAGTGTCGAGGTTGCCGATGTCGTGCCCGAAATCCCGGTACGCCTTCTCGAGGCGCAGACTGCTGAGCGCTAAATCCCGGTACGCCTTCTCGAGGCGCAGACTGCTGAGCGCTTCGAGGCCCGCGTGTCGAAGTCCATGGGCCGGGCCTGCCTCGATCAGACGATCGTAGACATCCAAGGCGTGCTCGGTGGGGATGTACAGCTCCCATCCGAGCTCACCAAGATATGTCACGCGAATCGCCAGGGTTTTCGCAAAGCCGATGTCGATTTCGCGTGCCGTGAGATATGGGAAGTCCTCATTCGACAGGGAAACG
>JAFDCZ010000037.1 GCA_019312665.1 Deltaproteobacteria bacterium
TGCTCGCCGTACGAAGCGACAGGGAGTTCCGACCGGCGGCCATCTCAGCCAAGCCCCGGGTTGCGGCCCTCGGCCACACGGTTGTAGACCCAGGCGACCGCCCAGCCCAGGGCAGCACCGACGATGGCCCCGTAGATGAGCCCCAGGAACGCGCCCGGCCAGCTGACTTCGTAACCCGGGAAGTAGTTGTTCAGGAGGTTCAGGGTCTTGCCCACCTGCTTTCCGCCGCGCAGCAGCAGCCAGACCGTGGCTCCGAACAGCCCAACGCCACCGACCATGCCGAAGACGACGGCCATGATGCGCGCTCGCATGCGAACCACCGCCGCCTGGATCAACGCACGTTCGTCGATCGGCCCTCCGCTCGCTACGGCCTGACTCGTCATCCGTCATCCCCCTCGAAGAGATCCAGGGCCCGGCTCTCGACCTGACCCATCAGGTTGCGCTCTTCGAGCGCAACCACACCATTGATGAGCTTCGCGAGCAGCCAGCCGAAGCCGAAGCCTGCGACGCCCATCTCGACGCTGCCCAGGGCCGCGCCCATCCAGCTTACGCCGAAGCCGGGCAGGTAGCTGCCGAGCACCGAAAGGTTGGCGCCCATATTGGGGCCTCCCTGCACGAGCAAGGCCACCGTGGCAAGGAACAATCCAGCCCCCGCGACGACGCCCAGGGAGGCGCCCAGCGCCACCGCGTCGTAGCGCGCGAAAGCCTCGCGGACGAGTTCGAGCAGATCCTGATCGGAGACCCGACCCGGCACGGCCCGGTCGCCGCTCGTGCTGATGCTCTCCCCGCTCTTCACTTCCTCGTGGTAATCGTCTTCGACGTTCACGTCCCAGACGTCGTACTCGGTGGCCCCGGCCGCGATGTTCCGGGCGGCGTAGACCGCCGTCACCATCGAATGGTCCTGGTTGTTGTAGCGGTGCTGACCGTTGCGTCCGACCAGGTGCAGGTTCGGGAGCCCGTCGAGCCAGCCGCGGATCTCCTTGAGCGCGTCCTGGTAGTTGTCGTCGTAGATCGGGTACGCCTTCGGAACGCGGATGACCGTTCCATCGATCACCTTGTCCGCCGGTGCCAGGCCGAGCAGATCGCATTCCTTCTTGCCAAGCTCGATCAATTCCTCGTCCGTCGACGTCCAGAGCTCATCGCCCTCGTTCACGAAGTACTCGAGACCGAGCGAGGTCATGCTCGTATCCGGCACCATGTGGGGGCTCCAGTTCTTGAAGTTCTGGATGCGCCCGAGCTTCACGTCCGGCGAATGGATGTAGATCCAGTTGTCCGGGAAGGTCTCCTCCTGATCGACGATCAAGCCCACAGTCAGGAAATCCCGGTAGCGCAGCGAATTCGCCGCAGCGAGGATGTCGGCCGGCGGCGCCGGGTCCATGCAGTTCAGCAGCGTGCGAACGGGCATCGACGAAAGGAAATGCTCGCCTTCGACCTCGCGGCGGCCAGCCGGCCCGTTCACCAACGCGGAGACGATGCGTCCGTTCTCGTGGCGCAAGCTCTCGACGCGGGTCTCGGTGATCGTCTCGACGCCCTTGTCGGCCAGCCGCTTGACGCAGCTCTCCCACATCTGGCCAGGGCCATGGGGCGGGTAGCGGAACTGCTCGATCAGGGTCGTGACGACCTCGCCGCCTGCGCCGCGCTCGCCCAGGAACGCGTTGCGCACGGCCGTCAGGAGGTCGAGGTTCTTGATGCGTTGGGCGGCCCAATCCGCGCTCATCTCGTCGCACGGCATGCCCCACACCTTCTCGGTGTAGGTCTTGAAGAAGATCTCGAACAGGCGCTTGCCAAAGCGGTTGGACACCCATTTGTCGAAGGTCCGCTCGTCCTCATACGGGAAGAGCATCGACGCCAGGTAACTCACGCCGATGCGCACGGCCTCGATCGGACCGAGGCCAAGCAAGGCGTTCATCGGTTTGAGCGGATAATCGAAGAACTTCCCGCCGTAGAAGATGCGCGAGAGGCGCGGGCGAACCAGGAACTCCTCGTGGAGGATCTCGTCCCAGAGCGCCTCGACCATCTCCACCTTGGTGAAGAAACGGTGGCCACCGATATCGAAGCGGTAGCCTTTGTAGTTGACGGTCCGGGAGATGCCGCCGACCAACGCATCCTGCTCGAACACGATCGAGTGGCGATCGAGTTTGGCGAGTTCATAGGCTGCGGTCAGGCCCGCGGGGCCGCCGCCGATGACGACGCAATGATACAAGGAGGCTCCTGGAGTGTGAGTCAAGCTCGATTCTCGGAGTGAGTCGTCGCTACAGCCAAAAGCGTGTCATCCGAAGAAGCTTCAGAACCATCGGCCGACCTGCGGGCCGGCCAAAGCCCTTTGGAACCGACTCGTTGGCTCATTGGAGCCTTCGGATTGCCCCGTCGGGGCTTGGAGTGTACCGTGACCGGGACACCCCGGGGGGAATGCGGGGCTTCTGCCCACGATTTGCGTCTTCTTCGACACCGATCGCCAGTCGCGGCGACTCACTGCGACCGGCTTCGGGCAAACCACAACATCGAGGACCCGAACCCCCTTGGGTGAGAGACTACGCATCGGCATCGACGGAACCTGCCTCGGCTCGGGGCGGGGCTACGGCCGTTTCTTGCGGGAGCTGCTGCCCCCCCTCATCGCCGAGGGCGCCCACGACTATCTTCTGTTCGTCGATCAAGAGACCGCCGAGGCCGCACCGCTTCCGGGCGCCATCTCCGACATGCCCGTGCGCTTGCTCGCCACCCGGGAGAGCCAGGCTGCGGCGGCCTCCGCGCGGGGCAATCGGAGCCTTGGGGACATGTTTCGCATGGGCCGCGGAGTAGCGGCGGAAGAGCTCGACGCCTTCTACTTCCCCTCGGTCTACAGCTATTTCCCGATCCCCTCCCGGTTGAAGGTGGCTGTCGCCATCCACGACACGATTCCCGAGCGCCACGGCCGGGTCGTCTTTCCCGATTGGCGCAGCCGGTTGCTGTGGAACCTGAAATCGCGTCTGGCCCGATGGCAGGCGACCAGCATCGTGACCGTTTCCGAATACGCGCGGGGCCGCATCTCGAGGGAGATGAGGATCCCGGAGGATCGGATCTTCGTGACACCCGAGGGCCCGTCTCCTGCCTTCTCGCAGCGGGCGGACCGCGCGCCGCTCACGCGCTGGCTCGCAGAGCATGACGTCCCGACCGATGCGCCCTACCTGCTCTATGTGGGCGGCTTCAACCCCCACAAAAATGTGATCGGCTTCGTTCGGGCCCTCGGACGAACCACCCCGCCGGAAGACCTTCGCGTGATCCTCGTAGGCGACTACCAGGGCGACGTGTTCCACGGCAACGTCACGGCCATTCGGCGGGAGATCGCGCTGGCTGGCCTCGCAGATCGGGTGTTTTGGGCCGGTTTCGTTCCGGACGACTCGCTCTGTGATCTCTACAACGGCGCCATGGCTCTGGTGCTTCCCTCCCTCGAGGAGGGATTCGGTCTGCCCGCTGTCGAAGCGGCGGCTTGTGGCACACCCTGCCTTGCGACCGTCGAGAGCCCGCTTCCCGACGTGCTCCGGGGCGGCGGCCTGTTCTTCGACCCGATGGACTCCGGAGCCTTGGAGGGCTGCCTCGAAGCGTTGTGGAACGACCCGGCACGCCGAGATGCGCTGGGTCGGGTGGCGCTCGAGCGAGCGAACGCACTCTCCTGGGAGATCACCGCCCGAGAAACACGGCGCGCCCTCGAGGCGACCGCAGGCGTCGCGCCCTCATGAAGATCGCGATGGTCACCACCTTCTATCCCCCCTACCACTTCGGGGGCGACGCGATCTTCATTCGCCGGCTCACCCATGCGCTGGCCCGCCGCGGCCATCAGGTGACAGTGATCCACGATGCGGACGCCTGGCGGATGCTCTCCGGGCGCGACGATCCCGAGGCGCCGCCGGAGCCTGAGGGCGTGCGACGCGTGCAGCTCGAGAGCCCCACACCGCTTCGCGGCCGGCTCTCCTGCTTGCTCACCCAACAGAGCGGCCGGCCCGTGATCCACGGCGAACGCATTCGTCGGGAGCTCGAAGATCCGGATCTCGATGTGATCTTCTTCCACAACATCTCGCTCGTCGGGGGGCCCGGTGTGCTCGCCTACGGAAATACCGTGAAGCTCTACATGGCCCACGAGCATTGGCTGGTCTGCCCGACCCACGTGCTCTGGCGTCACGGCCGTGAGCGTTGCGATGAGCGCCAGTGCTTGCGCTGCGTCCTGCATCATCGCCGCCCGCCCCAGCTGTGGCGCAGCACCGGGCTGCTCGAGCGCGAAGCCAAGCACGTCGACGTGTTCTACTCGCCGTCGAGCTTCAGTGCGGGAATGCACAAGAAGTTCGGCTTCTCCCGCGAGCTGGAGGTCATCCCCTACTTCCTGCCCGATCTCGACAGCGACGCGGAGCAGCCTGAAGCCCTCACGGACGCACCGAGCGAGCGGGACTATTTCCTGTTCGTCGGCCGGCTGGAAAAGATCAAAGGCCTGCAGGATGTCATCCCGAAATTCGCGGGTACGGATGGGCCCGAGCTCTGGGTCGTGGGCACCGGCGACTACGAAGCCGAGCTTCGCGCCCTGGCCGAAGGCCATCCGCGCGTTCGCTTCCTCGGCTTGCGCTCGCCCGAGCAGCTGCGCTCGCTCTACCAGGGCGCGCTGGCGGTGGTGGTGCCCTCCGTCTGTTACGAGACGTTCGGTATCATCCTGCTCGAGGCCTTTCGCGAAAAGACGCCGGTCATCGCCCGAAGGCTCGGGCCGTTCACCGAGATCGTGCAGACCAGCGGCGGTGGCCTTCTATTCGAGAGCGACGAGGAGTTGGAGGAGGCCCTCAGCCGGTTTGGGGGTGATCCCACCCTGCGCGAGAAGCTAGGGCGCTCTGGCCACCAGGCGCTGGTAGACCGCTGGACCGAGAGCGTCGTCCTGGAACAATATTTCGATCTGATCCAACGCGTGGCGGAGCAGAAGCGTCCGAAACTCCACCACCAACTCATGCAAGCACGCGGAGCGACCCACACATGAAGTTCTTCATCACTGGCGGAGCGGGATTCATCGGATCCCATCTGGCCGAGCGCCTGATCGCAGATGGCCACGAGGTGTGGATCCTCGACGATCTCTCGACCGGCGCGATGACCAACCTGGACGGCATCCTCGAGCATCCGAAATTCCACCATCGCATCGGCTCGGTGACGAATGAGGAGCTGGTAGCAGAACTCGTAGACCGGGCCGACGTGGTCTATCACCTCGCGGCTGCGGTCGGCGTGAAGCTGATCGTGGAGAAGCCGACCCACACGATCGAGACGAATGTGCGCGGCGCGGAGGTGGTCCTCCAGAAGTGCGCCAAGAAGGGCAAGCTGACCTTCATCGCGAGCACTTCCGAGGTCTACGGGAAGGGCGTGAAACTCCCCTTCTCAGAAGAGGATGATCTGCTCTTCGGCTCCACGACCAAGAGCCGCTGGGCCTACGCCTGCTCGAAGGCCATCGACGAGTACCTGGCACTCGCCTACTTCCGCGAGCGACAGACGCCGATCGTGATCACGCGCTTCTTCAACACCGTGGGTCCCCGGCAGATCGGGCGCTACGGCATGGTGCTGCCGAACTTCGTGCGCCAGGGCCTGGCCGGTGAGGACATCACGGTCTACGGCACGGGCGAGCAGAAGCGCTGCTTCGGCTACGTGGGCGAGGTCGTCGAATGTCTGATGCGCCTGACAGGGAAGCCCGAAGCCATCGGCCAGGTCTTCAACGTGGGCAACAACCAGGAGATTTCGATCAACGGCCTGGCGGAGCTCGTCAAGGAGAAGACCGGCGGCCGATCGAAGATCGTCCACGTGGAGTACGACGTCGCCTACCCGGATGGCTTCGAGGACATGGAACGTCGCATCCCCGATCTGGCCAAGCTCGAAGCTGCGATCGGCTACCGACCCTCGATGCACGTGAGCGACATCGTGGATCGGGTGATCGAGTACCAGACGGAGGTCGGCGCGTAACCGCCCATCTTCTATGAGTCGCTTCCGCCTGTCATGCGCAGGGAGTCCATGAGTCGCTTCCGCCTGGTCCGCGATTTTGCTGCGCTCTCCGGCGGCGAGCTGGTGAGCAAGATCGCCGGTTTCCTGGCCTTCGCCTACCTGGCGCGGGTATTGGAACCGACGGCCTATGGCTCGGTCGAGCTCGCCGCTTCGATGGTGCTCTTCTTTGCCCTGGTGGTGGATTTCGGCTTCGGCCCGATTGGAGCGCGAGAGATCGCGAAACGGCCCGAACGCAAGGAGACCCTTGCGGCCACAGTGCCTGCCGGACGCCTGCTCCTCGCAGCCGTGGCCGTGCCCCTGATGGGGGGTGTCGGCCTCTTGCTAGGCCAACCGGCCGAGACCGAGAAGCTCATCTGGCTGTTCGCGGCTTCCCTCGTGTTCATGCCCTGGGTGCAGCGTTGGCTGCTCCAAGGGCTCGACATGATGACCTGGGTCTCCGGGGCTCAGGCCCTGCGCATGGTCGTCTTCGCCGTGCTGGTCGTTGCGCTGGTCGATGGGGCCCCGGATCTCCTCCGCGTCGGTTGGATCGAGATCTGCGCCGCAGCAACCATGGCCGGCTATTTCGCATGGGTGCAAAGCACCCGCATCACCTCCCTGCGGATCTCTTTCCACTTGAAGGATCTCGAAACCCTGGCGAAGGAAGCCCTGCCCGTGGGCGCTGAGCAACTCGTGTGGGCCGCAAATCAGTATGTTCCGACCCTGATGGTGGCGGTCCTGCTCGGCGGAGAGAACCTGGCTTGGTTCGGCGGTGCCCACCGGCTCGTCTTGTCGCTTGGCACGTTCGTGTGGCTCTACCACTTCAATCTCTTTCCGACCCTGGCGCGCTCGGCCCGCGACGGAGGCGACGCGGTGAGTGCGCTAGTGACTCCTTCGTTCCGGGTCACGGCCTGGGCGAGCATCGGGCTGGCCCTCGGATTGGCGCTTCTGGCCGGGCCCATCACGCGCATCGCCTTTGGGGATGCTTTCGGCGAGGCCGCCCTGCCCTTCGCCGTGCTCATCTGGGCCCTTCCGCTCGGGCTGTTGAACGGCCATGCCCGCTTCGGGCTGATCGCCGCAGGCGAGCAGGTGCGGGAGCTTCGCGCCCAACTGGTGGGCGCTGTGATCACGGTCGGCGTGGGACTGGCCGCAATCCCCACCCTCGGCCCGGTCGGCGGCGGCATCGCCATGCTGGCCTCCAACCTGGCGGTGTGGATCGTTGCCCACCGAGCCATGAACGCCCACGTAGCGGCCATCCCGTTCCTCGGCCCGGTCTGGAAGCCGGCGCTCTGGGCGGCCGTTCTCGCAGGGCTGGCGGTCGGATTCGGCCCCGAACAGCCGTGGCTGGTCGCACCGATCATCGGAGGGACCTTCCTGGCCAGTGCTCCGCTCATCGATCGCCAGCTGCTCCCGGACATGAAGCGCCTGGCCAGCGCCAAGAGCGCGCCGCTTCAAAGCTCCGAAGAGAACGCCTGATGGCCTGGGATCGCATTGGCTGGCGACTCTTCGTGACGTGTTGGGTCATGTTCTCCCTGCATTTCGCGACCAACATCGCACGCGAGTACTACCCGGCCTTCTCCCTGGCCGAGCGCGGCACCCTGCGCGTGGATCCCTACGTGGGCCTGCATCCGGATCTCTTCGAGATCGAGGGACGCGGTGCCTTCATGAACAACAATCCAGGCACGTCGATCCCGGCCGCCCTGCCCTATCTGCTGGCCCGACCGATCGTCGAGCCACTGGTCGCACGGGTCGCTGCTGGCCGAGCGGCCAGCGGGCAAGAGCTCACCGATACCTACGAGGACCACCGTCCGCTGCGCCGCAAGTTCTTCAAGCAGGTGCGAGAGCAAGGCCTCGACGTGCGCTTCGGCCTGGCCAGCGGCGTAATCCAACTGGGTTTCACGGCGCCACTCTCGGCCCTGGCCGCGGTGGTCGTGCGAGCGGTGCTGCTTCGCATGGGCTTCGGCGCCGCGGCGTCCTTGGGCCTGGCACTGCTCTATGCATTTGGCACGCCGATCTTCTTCCGAACGGGTTTCATCAACCAGAACCTGATGGTGTCCCATCTGGCGCTCTTCTCTTTCGCCTGCCTCTACCGACCCGAAGGCGAGAGCCCAGGCCCGATGGCGCTTCTGGCCGCTGGCTTCCTGGCCGGCTACGGACTCTTCTGTGACTACAGCGGGCTGGTCCCGATCGTCGTCCTGGGGGCCTACGCCTTGGCCAAGCTCCTGGCCGAGCACGGTACGGTCGACGGATTGCGCCGGAGCCTCCCCATGCTCGCTGGCGGCATCGCGGGTTGCAGCCTGCTGCTCGCCTATCAAGGCTGGGCGTTCGGGAACCCCTTCTTCCCGGCCCAGCACTACATGCCCACGACCGAATTCAGCGGCGACGGCTGGAACGGCGTGCATCTCCCGGCCCTCGACCTGGCGCTACAGAACCTCATCGATCCGCGCTTCGGGCTCTTCACTGCCGGAACCATCCTGCTCGCCGCCTTTGCCGCGCCGTTCGTGCGAAGAGGCGATCAGCCCAGGCTCGGAAGCCGCGAGCTCGCCACCTGCTTCGCGATGCTGATCGGCATCTGGCTCTTCGCAAGCTCGGTGGCCTTCGCCCGTCTGCAGTGGAACACCGGCGTGCGCTATCTGATGCCCGCTATCCCCTTCCTGATCTTCGCCAGCGCGCAGGTCTGGGTGCGAATGCCATCGCGGCTGGTGGCCCCCCTGGCGGCAGCTGCCCTCCTGCAGGGAATCAGCCTGGCGATGGTACGCGAGACGCCCGTCGAATCCCTCGCCACCGTTCTGCTCGGCGGCGCCCAGCTGCCCTGGCTCACGGTTCTCGGCAAGATGGGCAGCCAATACGTACCCTTCTTCGAACACCAGTCCCCCGACCCCACCTTTCTCATTCTCCTGGTGGGTCTGGCTCTCGGTTGGCTGTGGTGGCCACTCAGGTCTCGGGCACGATTCATCGAAGAGAGCACCAGAGGTAACGCGTGACCCAGCATCCGCCCGACTCGAGCGAACCCGCCTCCGAAGCCGGTTTCAGCGTCGTGATTCCCGCCTTCAATGAAGAGGACGGGATCGTTCCGGCGCTGCGCCAGCTGAAAGACGCATTGCGCGGCGTGACCCGCCCCTACGAGATCATCGTGGTCGATGATGGCTCGACCGATCGCACGGCCGAACGCGCCCTCAGCGAGGATGTGCAGGTGATCCAGGCGCCGACGAACCGGGGTTACGGCGCCTCCCTGAAGACCGGTATCCGCGCGGCCCGCTATGACATCCTCGTCATCACCGATGCGGACGGCACCTACCCGCCGGAATCGATCCCGAAGCTCGTCGAGCAGACCAAGACCTTCGAAATGGTGGTCGGCGCCCGGGTTGGCGCGCAAGTCGCGATCCCGCTGTCTCGGCGGCCCGCCAAGTGGTTTCTCGGCAAGCTTGCCAGCTATCTGGCCGGTCAGAAGATTCCGGACCTGAACTCCGGGCTGCGTGCGATGCGCCGGGAACTGGTCGAGCGCTACGAACATCTTCTGCCCTCGGGCTTCTCCTTTACCACCACGATCACGCTCTCCGCGCTATGCCGCGATCATCTGGTGCAATACGAAACCATCGACTACCACCCGCGCACCGGCGATTCCAAGATCCGCCCCCGCCACGCCTTCGATTTCCTGTTGCTGATCATCCGAACCATCGTCTACTTCAACCCGCTCAAGGTGTTCCTGCCCGTCGGGTTCCTCTTCTTCCTGGCCGGCGCGGCGAAGCTCGCCTACGACCTCACGAATGGAAACCTCTCCGAGGGTGCGATCTTCTCGCTTCTCTCGGCAGGGCTCGTGTGGACGGTGGGACTGCTCTCGTACCAGATCTCCAGAGTCGGGATGAGACCCAACTCGTGAAGCAACCGGTCGCGATTCTCGGCGCGGGGCCCGCAGGCCTCGGCGCGGCGCTCTCGCTTGCCCAGCGTGGATTCCCCGTGACGGTGTTCGAGCGAAACAACGCGGTGGGCGGCAATGCGGGCAGCTTCGAGTTGGCCGGCCTACGCGTCGACTACGGTAGCCACCGCTTGCATCCGGCATCGGACCCCGAAGTGTTGGAGCTGATCCGTGGGCTCGTTGGCGACGATCTGCTCACCCGCCCACGCCACGGACGCATCCGCTTGATGGGACGTTGGCTGCACTTCCCGTTGCGCGCCGGGGATCTCGCCTTGCGCGTTCACCCACGCTTCGCGGTCGGCGTGGCCCTGGACCTGGCCCGCAAGATCCTGCCCTCGGCGCCGGACGATCAGGGCACCTTCGCAAGCATTCTGGAACGTGGCCTCGGACGCACGATCTGCCAGGAGTTCTATTTTCCGTATGCCCGCAAGATCTGGGGCATGGAGCCCGAAGCGATCTCGGCCGCCCAGGCGGAGAAGCGGGTTTCGTCCGGCTCGATCGGGAAGATGCTGAAACGGCTCGTGCCCGGCGGATCCGGCAGCGGTTCCTCCCAGCCCAAGGGCGTCTTCTACTACCCGCGGCGGGGCTTCGGCCAGATCAGTGAATCCCTCCTCGAAGCAGCCCGAGCCGCCGGCGCCGAGATCCTGCTGGAAGCCGAGCTGAAGCAGATCGCACCGAAAGCGACGGGCGCAGGGATCGAATTCGAGCATGACGGCCACTTACGGAGCATGGAGGCCCGGCATGTGTGGTCGACGATTCCGGTAACCGCCTTGGTGGGCCTGCTGGATCCGAAGGCTCCTGAGCCGGTGTGCAAAGCGGCTCGTTCGCTCCGCTTCCGCTCGATGCTGCTCGTCTACCTGGTGTTGCCGCAGGACCAGTTCACGCCCTATGACGCCCACTACTTCCCCGGAGCGGACCTCCACATCACCCGCCTCTCCGAACCGAAGAACTACGCGGCCGTCTCCGAGCCCGCTGGCCGCACCGTGCTGTGCGCGGAACTCCCCTGCCAGATGGACGACGATGTCTGGGCGATGAGCGACGAGGCCCTGGGCGATCTGGTCCGAGACGATCTGGGCCGCGCGGGCCTGCCCCGCCCGGAACGCCTCGAAGGCGTCGCCGTTCGTCGCCTGCCCCACGCCTACCCGCTCTACCCGACCGGCTATCAGACCCATTTCGACGCCATCGACGAATGGCTCGAGGGCATCCCCGGCCTGCTGAGCTTTGGCCGACAGGGGCTCTTCGCCCACGACAACACCCACCACGCGTTGTACATGGCCCTGGCGGCCAGTCGTTGCCTGGGGGACGACGGCAGCCTCGACCAGGCCGCGTGGGCCGCCGAGCGGCGGATCTTTGCCACCCACGTGGTCGAAGACTAGTACTTTCCCGCGGGGACAACGGCTCCCAGCGAATCCCGAACTGTCCCTAATCGCCCCGTAACAGGGGTTGACTCCAAGGCTCGTGTCACCGAAACATGGGATATTGCACTCACCCAGAGGGTCGTGCTCCGGCTCGTGCAATTTTTGAAAGGTCCCGAACGTGAAGATCACGCTCTGCTATCCCGCACTCCTGCCTGGGCATAAGTCCAAATACGGCCTCCAGCCCCTCGGCGTCCTCTACATCGCGGCCCTGTTGAAGCGCGAGGGCTTCGAGGTCGAGGTCCTCGATGCCGATATCGATGGTCTTTCCGTCCAGGAAACCGTCGATCGCGTGCTGGCCACGAAGCCGGATCTGATCGGCTTCAGCATGATGACGCCCCAGCTGATCACTGCCCTGGCCTGCTGCACGCTGCTCAAGACGACCCGGCCCGATCTCCCCATCGTGCTCGGCGGCGCCCATTTCGATTCCACCAAGGGTGACACCTTCGAAATGGCGAACTGCTTCGATTTCGCCGTCCACGGCGAAGGGGAGTGGACCCTGCTCGAGGCCTGCCAGGCCCTGCGCGACCACGGCGAGTTCACACCGGAAGGCGTGACCAACCTCCAGGCGTGCATCGAAGGCATCCCCGGTGTGGTCTACCGCGACCGGGACACACTCGAGGTGCAGACGAACGCGGCCCGACCCTTCGTCAAGGATCTCGATGAGCTCCCGTCCGTCGATTACGACATGATCGACATCAAGAAGTACAGCATTCCGACGATGGCCGGACGCTACGTCATGTCGATGATGCTCAGCCGCGGCTGCCCGTTCAAGTGCACCTTCTGCGATGCGCCGATCACGATGGGCACCAAATTGCGCTTCTGGTCGATCGATCGCGTGATCGAGGACATCAAGTTCTACAAGGAAAGGTACGGCGTCACGAACTTCGTGTTCAAGGATTCCACCTTCACCGCGAAGAAGAAGTGGGCGTTCGAGTTCTGCCAACGGCTCGTCGACGAAGGCCTGGACATCAAGTGGCGCTGCAACACACGCGCAAACCTGGTGCCGCCGCCGCTGCTCGACCTGATGGCCGAAGCCGGCTGCTATGTGATCAACTTCGGCGTCGAATCCGGCGATCCGGAGATCCTCAAGCGGATCAAGAAGGAGATCTCCCTCGAGGAGGTCGCGGATTGTTTCGAGCGCTGCCGCAAGCTCGGCATACGGACGTACGCCACGTTCCTGATGGGGAACCCGGGCGAGACCGAAGAAAGCGCCCAGAACACGATCGACTTCTCGAAGGAGGTGCGCCCGAGCCTGTGCATGTTCTTCGTATCGACGGCGTATCCGGGCACGCCCATGTATGACGAGGCCTTGGCCGCCGGCGAGGTGAATCCGCGCTGGTGGGCAGAACAATCCTTCGATGCCTCGAAGAACTCCGCGTTCCAGGTGCGCTGGGGTTGGACCGATGCGGGTGCGCTGCGCTTCAACAATGGTTTCAAGGCCGAGTACTGGCAGCGCAAGGCCACGCGCGAGTGGTACCTGCGCCCGCAGTTCATCTGGGACACGTTCACCTTCACGCTGAAGAATCCCTACTTCATCCGGCACATCTGGAACCTGGGCACGGAGATCATCCCGTTCTACAAGCTGCGGAATCTCCTGCCGGGCAAGAAGATCAGCCAGGACGAACGGCTCCAGATCCTCGAGCGCTGCCCCTCGGCCCCCAACTGGGACCCGAAGAAGCGGACCGACATCGACGCCGGCAGCCACCTCTCTCACGAGGGGTAGGCTCTCGCAAGCCCTGCGTCCGGCCGATACGGAACCCCAGACCATGACTGGGGGTGACTGTGCAACAACTCATTGCGATCGGCTTCTGGAATGACGGCAGTGATGATTGTCCGCTGCACAATCCCCAGGAATTCGTCGATCCTCGTGGAGACGAGGGCCTTCGCGAAGACCTCTTCCACTACCTGAACGCGGGCAGCCCGACCATCCAATACCTGGGCTACTCGTGGTGCCGTTTCGCTTGCGGAATCGACGAGAGCGAGATGGGCACCTCCGACCTCAGCGATGGCGTCTGGCTCTGGCCCGAAGGCCTCGCCCATTATGTCGCTCGGCACGGCGTGCGGCTGCCCGATGAGTTCGTGGAGCACGCGCGCAGCAACGGCTTCCGTGCGCCCGTCGCGCAGCTTGAAGACGAGGCGACCGTCGACGCGACTTTCTGGGCCGAGTGGTGCGCATCGAACAGCAATGGCGACCCGGAAGCAAAGGCGGTCTGGCGTCGCACGGCTGTGGAGATCGAAGCTGCAGAGAGCGACATCCTCCAGAAGCTCATCGAAAAACACGGGGGCCTCTCCGAGGACACCTGCGCCTGGGCAGGTTGCGAGTCCTCCGCGCTCCTCGGCCTTGCCTTCTGTCCATCCTGCGCCCACAACCAGATGAATCACTGGCCCTGAGCCGCAACATTCATCGCTCACGATCCCATGCACCCTAGTATCTTCGCGGGCACGTCGGGTGAGCGAATATCTTGCCGATGAAGGGCCCGGGAGGGACTGAACCGCCTTGCTGATGATCGTGGGGGGAGTGCTGATCGCGCTGCTGGGAGTGGCGCTGCCCACTGAGTGGCTGGCCGGGCCATCGGCGGAAGGCGCGCGGCTTCAGGGTGTCTGGTTGCTGCGCGGCGCATCGCTCGCGGTGGGCACGAGCCTGGTGGGCTTCGGACTGGGTATTCGGCGGAGCCCGGAAACTCCCGCGCCTGGGCGTGGGCCGATCCCGTGGCCTCCCCTTCTGGCCATCCTGTTGGTCGCCCTCGTGCTCCGCCTGATCGGGCTCGACGCGGACCTCTGGTACGACGAGATCGTGACCCTCACGGAATTCGTGCGGCTCCCCGCCGGCGAACTTCTGACGACCTACACCGTCCAGAACAACCACATCCTGTATTCCCTGTCTGCCAAGGGCTCGATCGCGCTCTTCGGCGAATCCGCGTGGGCACTGCGCCTGCCGGCCGTCCTCTTCGGGGTGGCCAGCGTGGGTGGCGTCTTCTACTTCGGACGCCGGGTGGCGAGCGATCGGCAGGCGCTGATGGCCGCGGCACTGGTTGCGCTCGCCTATCACCACGTCTGGTTCTCCCAGAACGCCCGCGGCTACACGGGCTTGATGTTCCTCGGCCTGATCGCCTCGGGCCTCTTCCTCGACGGAATGGCCCAGCGCCGGCGCAGCTTGTGGCTCGCGTACGCGGCGGTCCTTGCGGCGGGAATGTACATCCACCTCTCGGCGGTCTTTCTCTTCCTCTGCCACGGTCTGGTGTACGTCGGGCTCTGGCTCTGGACCTTGCGAAGCCCGGCGTCGGCCAAGCGCTACCCGGGCGCGCGGGAGCTTTGGCCGCTGGCCGGTTTCGTCCTCGGCGGCCTGCTGACGGTCGAGATCTACGCACTGATTCTTCCCCAGATGTTCGAGACTTTCGGACGCACGGTCAGCGCGAGCACCACGCTTCCCGGCGTCGGCGCGTGGAAGAGCCCGCTGTGGACGGCCCTCGAAATCCTGGGAGGGCTGCCAGGGGGCTTGTGGACGGGGGCCGCCGTGCTCGCTGCCGGCGGAATCGCGGCGGGAGCCTGGCTGCTGCTGCTTCGCCGCGACCCTGCCTCGGCACTCGTGATGGCCCTACCGTTCCCTGTCACGCTCGCCGTGTTGCTCGCCGTGCAATTCCACATCTGGCCCCGCTACTTCTTCCAGTACATGGGTTTTGCATCCCTGCTGCTCGTGCAGGGCGCCTTCGTCCTGATGCCCGTACTGCTGCGCCAACTCGGACGCGACGAGGCGCGCGCCCCGGTGTTCGCAACGTGGGCCATCGCCGCAGTCATCCTCGCCTCCGCGGCCACCCTTCCAGCCAACTACCGAGCACCCAAGCAGGCCTATCAAGCCACGCGCGAGTTCGTCGAGAGCCACCGCTCCCCGGGCGACACGGTGGTGACCGCTGGCCTCGCCACCCTGCCCTACGAGCGTCTCTACGCTCCCCAATGGTCCTCCGTCGCCGACGCTGCCGAGCTCGCGCAGATCGAACGGGCGGGCGAAGGGACCTGGCTCATCTACTCCTTTCCCACCTACATGCGCGTTGCCCACGAGGACATCCTGAACGCTGCCAAGGCCCGCTACGAGGAGGCTGCCGTCTTCCCAGGCACGCTCGGTGACGGCGCTCTCTACGTGTTCCACCGGAGCGCGCGGTGAGTACGAACCGCAGCCGTGGCACGGGCTTCCTGGCGCGGCTTGGCGTGCGATTGCCGGATCGATGGACGCCCCTTCTCTGGAGGCTCGGCGTCACGGCCCTCACCCTGGGCCTGCTCTTCTGGTGGATTCCGATCGCGGACGTAGGCGATGCCATCACGCGCATCGGCCTCGGCCGGTGGATGGGTGTCGTCGCGCTGTTCGGGCTGGTCCACGGAATTGCCGCGGTGAAATGGGCCGTGCTCGTCCGTGCCTCGGGGACGCCCTTGCCTATCTCGGTCGCCATCCGCGCCCATGCAGCGGGCCTGTTTGCCAACATCTGGTTACCATCGATCGTCGGTGGCGATCTGGTGCGCGCCGGGATCGCCGCGCGGAGCAGTGGCCAGCTTGCGGGCCCGACGGCAGCAGGCATCGCCGACCGGGTGCTCGACTTGCTCGCCCTCGTGTCGATCGCGGCGCTGGGCCTGGCGCTCGCGCCTGCTGCACGGGACGACACCGCCCTCATCGTCCTCGAAGTCTCGGTGCTCGCCGTGTTGGGCGGCCTGTTGAGCGGTCTCGCCATTCTCCGCTACCTGGATCCGGCTCGGCTCCCGACCCGCGCCGCCCGCATCATCGGCCGCCTGCGAGAAGTGACGCTTTCGCTCGCATCGAATGGCCGAGCTACCGCGCTCGCGATGGCCATTGCCCTCGCTGTGCAGGGCTCGCTGGCCTGCATCAACGACCTGCTCGGCGCCCCGATCGGAATCGATTGCGGCCTGGCGGTGTGGGCCGTCGCATGGCCCCTCGCAAAGATCGCCGCCTTTGCTCCGATCAGCCTCGGCGGCATCGGGGTGCGCGAAGCCGCGCTCGTCGCATTGCTCACCACGTTCGGGGTCGACCCCGCCCTTGCGATCGCCCAAGGCCTGCTGTGGCGAAGCGGGCTGATGGCCCTCGGACTGCTAGGCGGGGTAGTCGCAATGTTCGTACCGAAGCCGGACGCGCCCGGCGGATCGGAAGGGACGACTGAATCCGGCCGCCCGCTACCGGGCAGAACGGCACGCTAGGCGGCGCCCGACCGAAAGCATGCTCAGGAAGCGCGGCGCCTCGCCCACAACCCTGCCAGGGCAAGCAGCAGGCAGCACCCGATCAGAATGGCCCAGGTTCCCGGGAGGCCTGCGCGATCTCCCACCACCCCACCGAGCCAGGGCACGAGCGCACCGCCGAGCGCACCGGCCCCCGCGACCAGGCCGACGGCGGTTGCACGTCGCTCCGGAAAGCGGCGCGCGGTCACGGCGATCAGGACGGGAAAGACAATGCCCAGCACGAAGCCGAGGGCACCGAACCCGAGCGCGAGGGCACGAACCTCCAGAGCCAGGCCCACACCGAGCAGCAGCGTTGCCAGCAGTCCAGCGCCGGCCAGCCAACTCGCTCCGGCGGATCGCCCCGACAGCAGGAACGCGATCCGGCCAAGCAACAGACCTAGCCACAACGCACTGATGGCCCCTACACCCTGGGCGGGCGGAAGCTGTTGCGCTGCAGCGAGGGCCGGAGCAAAGGCCGTCAGAGCCGTCTCGAAGCCTACATAGGCCGCACTGGCAACGAGCAATGGGAGCAGTCCGAGCCACGGTCCTGCCACCGCTCCCGTCGGAGCCTCTGTCTTCGTAACCGGTGGCGCCGAAAGCGGAACGGCCAGACCGAGAAGGCCCACGAGTCCGAAAGCCGCAGCGCAGGCAAGGAAGGCAGCGCCAAAGGCGTCGCCTTCCGCGAGCATCGCGAGCAGTGGCGGAGCCGCCACCGCACCGGCCGTCGCAGCGGAATGCACCGATGCCAGCCGGCGCTCCGCCCGCGGCGGGTCCAGCTCAGCGACCACGGTGTTCAGGATCGTCTCGAAAAAACCCGCCCCGGCTCCGGCCACTCCAAGCCCCAGGCCCACCTGCCAGACATTCGACCCCATCGCCGCGAACACGAGCCCCAGGCTCGCTACGAGCGCGGCCATCACGAAGAGCGGCCGCCGCGGCCACCGATCGGTCGGTGGCCCCGCGCTAACCACGCCGATGCCAAGGCCCAACGACACGGCCGCGGCCAACCCGCCTGTCCCCTCGAGCCCGATGCCGAGCCCCGCCGCCAGGGCCGACTGCGTAGAGCCCACCACCACCAGGATCGTTCCGAAGACGAGGAAACCCAGGTGGGCCAGCAACAGCATCGCCAGGAGGATAGGCAGTCACGCGCCGAAGGCGCGGCCCAGGGGCCGTCAGCGTTGGCCACTTTCTGCGCTGTGGTCAGCGCTCCGGGCGCTGCGCCAGCTGAGCCTCCATCGAACGGAACGCCACGTAGTACTTGTTCACGTTTCCGACGTAGACGACGGTCTCCCGGCCGATCCGCCGCCGAGCCACGTGCTCGACGTTGCCGAACCAGCGGTTCGGGTCGAGGCCCGCGCGAGCCGAAGCCTGGCGGAGCCGACGGATGCGGGCCGGACCTGCGTTATACGCCGCCACCGTGAAATCGAAACGTGCGGCAGCCGAAATCTCCGGCGCTGAGAAATAGTGATCTCGAAGAAACGCCAAATAGCGCACTCCGGCTCGGATATTCGCCTCGTCGTCTCGCTCGACGCCGCCGACGTTCACGACCGGATCGGCCGCCGTCGAGAGCTTGATCTGCATGACGCCGACCGCGCCATGGTCGCTCACGACATTGGAAACGAGCCGCGACTCCTGATAGGCGATTGCTGCGATCGCCAGCCAATCGAAGCCGTATTCCTCCGCGTAGCGCTCGAGATGAGGCCTCAATCTCACGATCCGCCCGCGGGTGGCGGGATCACCCGGATTGCGAATCCAACGCGTGGTCTCGTAGTACCGACGAAACAGGAGATTCCCTGTGTACGTACCTTCGCGACGGGTTCGCACATAGGCGTCCAGAGCCGCGCGCAGCTCCGGATTGTTCTTGCGAATCGCCCAGGCAAGCTCCCCTCCTGTGTTCAAACTGGCTCCATCGACGATCAGATCTTCCAGCAGTTCTGCCCAGAGCTCCGCGACGTGGTCATCCGCCACCGCATACGAATAGACGCCCGCGTTCACCAGTTGGAGCAGATCCTCGGTCTGTAGCGAGGGCTCTGCGCGCTCGATGACGACGGGCTCCAGTCCCTCGGCCCGCAACTCTTCATTCAGCCGCTCCAGATGGGAGACGTAGCTCGTACCCGTCGCAACATGAACCGTTCGGCCCGCGAGATCCCGAGCGGTCGCGATGGGAGCAGCATCCCGGTGCCGGACGACGGCCTCCCGGACACCCCGACGATAGGGACGGCTGAAGCTGATCTGCGCCTCACGCTCGGGAGTGATCGTGAGGCCGGCCGCGGCAATGTCTCCCCGGCCGTTGGCGATCGCTGGAATCAGAAGGTCGAAGGGCAACGCCACGAAGACCAACCGAGGTGGAATCGGGGCGGCCGTCCGCTCGGCCAGGAACGCTTCGAAGCCCGTCATCAACTCGTACTCGAGGCCGCGCCCTTGCCCCTTGTCGACGAAGTAGTTGGAGGCGTCGTAGCTCACCAGGACACGGACCATCGGAACGTCGCGCTCGAGCGGCTCGTCTTTCCGGATCTGCAGCATGCGGGCAAGCCGCGGATCAGGATCGTCCCAGAGCGCGGGGATCGGGGCCGGCTGGAGCGCCGAAAGCAGCGCCTCCGACTCCCCGCAAGCTGCCAAGCATCCGATGGCCCCTGCCAACGCGAGGCGTACCCGGATCTCCCTGTGCCATGCCTTGGTCACAGGCCGAGGATACTTCAGCCGGGGCCTGTCACCCCAATGAGCCCTGAAAGACCTGGGGAATCAGCCGGCGTCGATCGAGCGGCGGTCGGCGTCATCCCGCTTCACATAGGCCTTGGTCGGCTCCGACGGGCACTGGGAGTACTTCTGCGCTTCCTCGTTCACCTTCCCGCCCTTGCCGAAGAACGGGATTCGGAGCTTGCCGATCGGGAGGAGCTCGAGCGCGAGGGTGACCGCGTGGCGCAAGAAATACGGATTCTTGACGATGAAGAGCAGCGTGTCCCAGATGAATTGCGGCCGGAAATAGAACTCCCGGGTGCAGCGCTTCTGCCAGGCCTCGGCATCAAAGCCCGGGATGGTGAGGGCACCCGCATCGGCGCTCCACCCCCAGCGCTTCTCGAAGGCTGTGCTCTTGCCCTCGTCCCAGCCCTGGGTGTGCCACCAACGCGGCTCGACCAGGCCTTCCTTCACCGCCTCGGTGTACATCTCGGTCCCGGGATAGCCGATCGTCACGAAGAACATCGCCATGCTGGGCCGGATCTTCTTGGCGAACTCGAGGCTGGTGCGAATCGTTTCGTCGGTCTCGCCGGGGCAGCCGATCAGGAACGTCGTGTAGGTCCGGATGCCGAGCTTGTTGGTCCACTCGTGGGCGCGTTCGACCTGGCCTTCCGGCACGTCCTTGTTGATCCGCTTGAGAATATCAGGATGGCCGGATTCGACGCCGAAATTGATGGTATGGCAGCCGGCCTTTTTCATCAGCGCCAACAGCTCTTCGGTCACGCAATCGACGCGCGTATTGCAGCGCCAGGCGACGTCTACGCCGCTCTCGATCAGCTTCTCACAGAACTCGACGACCCACTTCTTCTTGGCCGTGAACGTACTGTCCCGGAAAGAGAATCCGCGTACACCGAACTCCTCGTGGAGCCGCACGATATCCGCGACAGCGCGCTCAGGTGAATGGAACCGGATCTTCTTTCCGGTGGTGGTCGGCGCGTCGCAATAGGTGCACTTGAACGGGCAGCCGCGCGTGATCATCAGTCCGACCACCGGCGGCCCCGGCAGCGTCGGAATCTTGTACTTCATCACATCGACCATGCCGTAGTCGATCGGCGCGAAGTCATCGAGCTCTTTGTAGAAGGAGCGCGGCGGGTTCGTGACGACCAGCCCGAGCGGATCCCGATAGATGACGCCCTTGATGTCCTTCAGGCAGTCCGGCAGCGTACCCTGCCCCATCGCCTTGCAGACTTCGATCATGGTCAACTCGCCCTCGCCGGTGACGGCGAAATCGAAATGCTCGCTGAGCATGAAGACATCGGTGTGGGTCGAGCTGATGTGCGCACCGCCGATCACGATCGGGATCTCTGGCGCCAGCTCCTTCAGCCAGAAACACGCCTCGAGCGTGGCCGGCAACTGCGGAGTCATGACCGAGAAGCCGACCAGATCCGGCTCCAGCGCGATGATGCGATCGACGGTCTCCTTGACGGTCAGGCCCTCGATGTCCGCGTCGATCACACCGGCATCGATGCCGGCGCGCCGCAACTCGGCTGCGATGTACAGGATGCCCATCGGGGGAAGCCCGTACTCGGGCTTTTCACCGGGCAGGGTCGAGGGGTAGACGAGGGTGACCTTCATCGGGAGGGGGACCTTTGGCTCAAACCGCGTTTGGTGGCGCGGGCAAAATGGGACAGTGCAGACGAACAGGGTTCCCTGAGGCGGAACCCTATTGTCTCATCGGTTGTGTGAGTGATCAACCACACATCGGAGGTAACTCATTTCCCCACAGAAACACCATTTCGCCCCGCGGGGACTCATTCTCTGAAATTATTGGCTTGCGGGTGACCAATCCGTTCGAGCAGAATCCCCGGTTCGGAGGAACGCTCGATGACTCGCCCGATCCCTGTCACTTCCCTCGACGATCTCGCTCCCGGCAAAGTCGCCCACGCCCTGGTTTCCGGAGTGGATCTCGTGGTCGTCCGCTGGCCAGAGGATCCGGGCGAGGTCTCTGTGCTGTACGGCCGCTGCCTGCACCGGGGGGCCTTGCTCGCGGACGGTGAGCTGAAGGGCAAGAACCTGATCTGTGGCCTCCACGATTGGGACTACTGCTACAAGACCGGCGTCAGCTCCTACGCGAACCAGGAGCGGTTGAAGCGCTTCAGCGCCTGGGTCGAAGATCGCCAGGTCATGGTGGACGCGGAGGAGATCGAGGCGTGGGAGAAGGAGCATCCCCAGCCCTTCGACCGCGACGCGTATCAAGGCGCGTACGCAGATCCTCACGGCACCCCGGACGAGCCCTTTGCTCCCTGGATCCAGGAGATGGCCGAATCCGGCTTGGCCAAGGCGGGCCATCACGGCCGCATGCAAGCCATGGGCGTTCCCCGCCACGAGCTCCCGGGCTGGCAGGATTTGCAGCTGCTCACCGCCCAGCTTCACCGGGTTCCCTTGCTCGATGAAGAAGCGGTGGGGACCGAACTCGTGATCGGCCCGCGCTCGAAGAAACCGCTGCGCCTCGAGCTGCCGCTCTTCGTCTCGGACATGAGCTTTGGTGCGCTCTCCTACGAAGCGAAAGTGGCTCTCGCGCGGGGTGCGGAGCGGGCGGGCACCGGCATCTGCTCGGGCGAGGGAGGCATGCTCCCGGAAGAGCAGGCTGAGTCCTCCCGCTACTTCTACGAGTTGGCCTCTGCTCGCTTCGGCTTCGCGATGGACAAGCTCGCGACCGTCCAGGCCTTCCATTTCAAATGCGGACAGGGCGCCAAGACCGGAACCGGCGGCCACCTGCCCGGCCACAAAGTGCAGGGGCGGATCGCCGAGGTCCGGGGGCTCGAGCCGGGGCAAGCCGCCATTTCGCCGTCGCGCTTCCCCGAGTGGGAGCACATCGGAGACTTTCGACGCTTCGCCGACGACGTGCGTGAGGTGACCGGCGGGATCCCGATCGGGTTCAAGCTCTCGGCCCAACATGTGGAGAAGGATCTGGACGCCGCCCTCGAAGCCGGCGCCGACTACGTGATCTTGGATGGTCGAGGCGGCGGCACAGGTGCCGCTCCGTTGATCTTCCGGAACAACATCTCGGTGCCCACGATTCCCGCCTTGGCGCGGGCACGTCGGCATCTCGACGCAAACGATGCGCGGGACGTGACGCTCCTCGTAACAGGAGGGCTCCGTGTGCCTTCGGACTTCGTCAAAGCGCTGGCCCTCGGTGCCGATGGAATCGGACTCTCGAACTCCGCCCTCCAGGCGATCGGCTGTCTCGGCATGCGCGCCTGCCATACGAACAACTGCCCGGTCGGCATCGCCACCCAGAAGGAAGAGTTGCGGAAACGCCTGGAGATCGGAGCCGCCGCGTTGCGTCTCGAACGTTTCCTGCGCTCCGCCACGGACCTGATGTGCGTCCTGGCGCGAGCCTGCGGTCACCAGCACCTGAACGAGTTCAACGCCGAAGATCTCACGACCTGGAAACGCGAGATGGCCGATCTCTCGGGCGTCGCCTTCGCGGGCGTCCGCGACGGTTCGCTCGTATGAGCGATGAAGCCCGCCTCGGAACGTTCGATCCGGGCGCCCTCACCCTGGCTCGCGGCCAGGCCCACCAGGCCGTTCAACTGATCGCAGCCGCGGGCGAGACCTACCTCGCCCATACGCCTGACACCAGCCACACCAACATGGAATGGCTAGGCGCGCACGGCGCCCTGGCAGGCGGCCTGGTGCGTGGCGCCCGTCCATTTCGATTGGCCCTGCGGATCGCAGACCTTCACCTGCTCATCCTCGATGCCGCGGGCGCGGTGCACCAGGCGCAGGCCCTCGCGGGCGCTACCGCCGAGCAGAGCGAGCAGCTCGCCAGCGACTGGGTGCGCGCCTTTACAGACGGCGCCCTCGACCGAACGCTGACCCATCCCGGCTACGACCTGCCCGTTCATCCGGTCGCCGACGGCCACGCCTTCGAGGCCGACGGAAAAGCCCTGAGCGACCTCGCGCGCTGGTTCGAGCACGCCAACCACTCACTCCAGAAGATCGCAGACGACCATCCCGACGAAGCCACGCCCGCCCGCTGCTGGCCCCACCACTTCGACCACGCCCTCCTTCTCGAGATCCAACGCGGCCCCGACGGAACTGCCACGCGGACAGTAGGCATCGGCCTTTCTCCCGGCGACGAAACCTACGGCGAGCCCTATTGGTACGTGAACCATTGGCCCGGAGCCGCCGCACCCGAACTCGCCGAACAGGCCGGTGGCGGGGAATGGCATACCGAGGGTTGGACCGGGTGCATTCTGCGCGCCTCCGTGATTGCAGCTGACGCCACGATCGAAGATCAGGGGAAGCGCGTATCGGCTTTCCTCGACCGGGCGATCGAGCTGAATCGGGGAATGGCTGGAGCTTGATCGGTTCCAGTTAATGCGGGGCGGGGTACTTCGGCTGGGCCGGCTCTGAGAAGCTCTGCAGCCTAACGGGCGCGTTGGGTGGCCGGCTTGGGTCTCGCGGGCTGGTGAGGGGGGATGGGTTGGGCGTGAGGGCATCCTTTCATCCTGCGGTGGGCTGTCGCCCTGCCGACGTTCGAGCGCGGCGCTTTAGCCCGCATCGCTGAGCAGAGCGCCGGTTCAGGTGCGCCAGTCTGGTGAGTGGCGTGCAGGGCCTCGGCCGGATTAGGCGCAGGTGGCGGTGTGGGGCGGTTTTTCTTGACTTGAATCTATAAAGATGCCATAGTCAACACTATGATGCGTCGGGCTCCCCAACTCGAACTTCCCCTCCACGGCTGGGGCGGGAGGCGCAAAGGGGCGGGACTCAGACGTGGTGACAATGCGCGGGTCGCCCACCTTCGGCGATCGCCTTTGGCTTCGCGGTTCCCCTGCCATGTGACGTTGAAGGTCCGGCCCGATGTCCCGTCACTTCGCGATGGGCGATTGGTGCGGGAGGTGGAGCGGTCGTTTGCCTGCGTGCTCGAGCGCAAGGACTTTCGGCTCGTGCACTACTCGATTCAGTCGAATCATCTGCACCTGATCGTCGAGGCGAACGATGCGCGTGCGCTCGGCAGGGGGATGAATGCGCTGGGAGCTCGCCTTGCGCGGGCTGTGAACCGGGTTTTTGGGCGGAAGGGGCGTGTCCTGCTGGACCGCTTTCACCATGTGGTGCTGCGGACGCCGACCCAGGTACGGAATGCGATGCGCTACGTGCTTCTGAATGCTCGTAGGCACTTGAAGACGAAGCCCAGGACCACTCGAATCGATCCGGCCTCATCTGGGCGCTGGTTCGAAGGCTGGCGACGCTCTGCCGGGGGGCTCGTGGCCCAGGCGCGAGAGCGACCTGGGGGAAACGTGATGGCTATCGCGAGCCCCCATACCTGGCTCCTGACAGAAGGCTGGCGCAGGGCCGGGCCGTGCCTCGATCCGGCCGAGACACCGGGCACCGCTTAGCCGACCCACGACCCCGAGCCGACCTTCGCCTCGGCTATGTGGGCCAAGCCGCCGCATTCACCCGCTGGCCCGACGAACACGCCCGCAGGGTCGAAGGCTGCCCCGCACCCCTCAACAGCCCCGTGCGCCCGAGCCGGCCAACCTCTACGCGCCGCAGGCGGCAGAGCGTCTACGCCGGAATCCGGCCAGGCTGAAATCAACTCACGGGCAAGGCGGCAGGTTCATCTCCGAGACCCATTGGGTGATCAGGGCGACGCCATCATCGTGCACGAGGCCCTTCTCGATTTCCGGCATCTTGACGGCCGGACGAAGGTCGGCGAGCCGCCCGACCATGATCGAGCTCGAGGGATCGCCGGGCACGATGTCGTAGGTGAGACCGAGCTTGCCTGGACCGGCAGCGACCGGCTGCTTGCAGATGCCGGTGTTCACGCCGGTGGGTCGGTTGAAGTCGAGCCAGAGGCCTGTCGGTCCGGCGCGGCCCGCCGGGTTGTGGCAATGGGCGCAGTTCTCTTCCAGGTAGGCGCGGGCGCGTTCGGCAACCGTGCCCGTGCTTGGGTCGTCCCAAACGGGCAAGACAGGAGCCTGGGACGAGGCGGGCGCACCGACCAGAAGGCCGTCATTCGTCCACAAATCGAGCTGGTTGCGCGGGCCGTCCTTCTCCAGCCGGTTGAGGTTGCGCGCCGTGGGCCCGATCGGGAGGTCACCCGAGGTGCCGAAGTGACAGCTTCCGCAAGTGGTGCGAGAAGGCACGCCGTAGTCCAGGTTGAGCAACTCGTCGTCGGTGGTGAGCAGGTTCGTGTTCACCGTCGCACCCTGGGGCGTGTAGGTCGCAACGCTCTCCGTTGCATCCCAGACGTAGGGAAGGCCTTCCCAGCCATCGTCGCGCAGGATCAGGAGCCGGGTCTCGATCAGCGTTTCTCGCGGCGGAGAGGCGGTCGGATCGCGGAAGCTGAAGTGCTTGGCGATCACGGCGCCCAGCGGGAAACCCAGCATGTCCGGGTCCTGGTAGGTCATCGCGGTGCCCGGCGGCAGGAAGATCATGCGATGCTTCACCGTATAGTCCGAGAAGAGCGGCGTGTTCAGCTCGTAGGCCAGGCCGCGAGGCTGCGCATCGCGCGGATCCCCGTTCGGGAAGAGGCGATAGTCCGAAAGCTCAGGACAATTCACTACGAAGGCGTCCCAGTTGATGCCCTCGAGTTCGCCGTCGTTGCAGAGCGCGTCGATCTCCGCCGGCGTGTAACCGGTGGTGGTCGGCGGCGGAGGCGGTGTCGGCAGACTGATCACCGGTAGCGGCGTCTGGGCGCAATCATGAGGCGCCAGATCGAAGTTGGGGGTGGGCGCCACGAACCTGTTGACGTTTCCAAAGGTTGCATTGCCGTTGTTCTGGACGCAGACCTTCAGGTTCGTGGGCAACTGGTTGGCGAGCGGCACGGCCAGGTCCGGGTTCGAAATCTTCGCCAGATTGGCCCAACCACCGATCACGATATCCGGCACCGGCATCCCCTGGGCCGCGAACAAGAACCCGATGAGCCCACCGAGCACACCTTGTGTCTGCGTGCCTCCGTTGGCCATCATGTTGTCGTGGATGTAGATGCCCTCCGCGTAGGGGTCGTAGCCGGGGGGGAAGGTCGGATCCGGTGAGCCGAAGGACGTCACCAGGTAGCTCAACACGGCCAGATTCACGGTCTCATTGCCCGTGAGGGTGTTTCCGAAGATCTCGACGTCGTCGTTCGCGAGAACCACCATGCCGGTGCCTCCGGGCATGTCGGAGAGAATCCCGCCAGCCGCGAAGTTCGGAGTGTTGTTGTTCTGGACGGTGTTGTTGAAGACCCGTGACTGGCGCGGCGTCTTCAGGCCCACGAGATTGAAGATCACGATGCCAGCGGTGTTGTCATGGGCGACGTTGTCGTAGACGTCCGCACCGACGGTGTTCTCGATCTCGATCCCGAGCACGTTGTGGTGGGCCGTGCTGTTGCGCACGATCACGTTCACGGACTGCCCCACATAAATTCCCGCATCGATGGCGCCGATCACGGTGACCTCATCGATTAGCACGTTCGAGCACTCAGCCGGATACAGGCCATAGGCGCCGTTGTTGGGATCGGCTCCCGTCGTCCATTCGACCTTCACGCGCTGGTAGATCGGCCCGTCGATGAACTCGGTCTTGATGCCATCTCCGGGCGGATCAAGCACGGTGAAATCCTGCACGACGAAATGGTCGCCCCGGGCGAGGAGGCCCTGAGGTGTCTGCGCTCCTGAGAAATCCAGGATGGTGACGTCGATTCCCTGCCCACGGATCACGACATGGGAGGTTTCGAAGGTGACCCCTCCCAGGAAGGAATAGGTACCGGCGGGAAGTTCGATCACGGTGCCGGGTTGCACCGTCTGGGCGGCCAGCCGCAATTGGTCCTCGAGATCGGGGGTCGGCGTCAGCGTCAGAACCGCGTAACTCGAGAAATCCGTATTCGGGCCAACCGGAGGCGGGGCGGGGGCGCACGTAGGCCCGCCGAGCACCAGGGTCGAAGCGGCGAGCAGGAAGATGGCAACGCGGAGCGGCATGGAGACTGGACCTCTAAGTACTCTGTGGGGCGCCTGGGTCGATTTCGACCCGTTGCCCCTTCTTGGGGGTGGCAGAATGCCGCGAAACCGACCGCGAGGTCAAGGGCCCAGCCAGCTCCTCCGCCTCCGGCACCCCCCGACCTGCGTGGTTATCCTCCGGCGCTCCTCGCCCTCGGGCGGGGATGCCTGGAGGAGAGAGATGAGATTCGTCAAGCGGATATGGGTCGTACCGGCCCTCTTGCTTGCCTGCAGCTCGGGCCCGAAACCGGAGGCTGGAGCGGATTTCACTTCGATCCGGGAGACCCCGAGCGGGCCGGTGGTCGGGCTCACCAACGCCTACGGGGCCCACGCCTGGTTGGGGCTCCCCTATGCCCAGGCCCCCGTCGGCAGCCTGCGCTGGCGAGCGCCCAGGGCTCATCCTCCGTGGAACGAACCCCGGGAAGCCCTCTCGTTCGGCTCTTCCTGCGTGCAATTCGCGAGTGAAATGGGCGGAGACCTCTCGGCGGATCCCGGCGAGCCGGTCGGCGATGAGGATTGTCTTTTCTTGAACGTGTATTCGCCCCGAAGCGAAGACGCCGAATCGGCCGCCACCGCCAATCGCCCCGTGCTGTTCTGGATTCACGGCGGCGGCAATACCATCGGAACCTCAGCCTTCTATGACGGGGGTCGGCTTGCGGCGGAAGAGGACGTGGTGGTCGTCACCGTGAACTACCGGCTCGGCCCGTTCGGGTGGTTTCGGAACCCGGCACTCCGCGAGGGCGCGAGCCCCGAAGAAGCCTCTGGCAACTTCGCGCTTCTCGACCTGGCGGCGGCACTCGGCTGGGTGCGCGAAAACATCCACAGCTTCGGTGGCGACCCGGGCAATGTCACGATCTTTGGCGAATCTGCCGGCGGCCACAACGTGCTGATGCTCTACACCTCGCCCGTCGCTCGCGGGCTCTTCCACCGCGCGATCGTCCAGAGCGGTGGCACCTGGGTCGAGGACCCGGCCCAGGGCGAGAACCCCATCGATGCGGACG
>JAFDCZ010000154.1 GCA_019312665.1 Deltaproteobacteria bacterium
TTTCTCCAGATATACGCCGAAACGCCGCCCAAACATGCCGGTCGCCTCGCGAATCCGGTAGTCGGGCACTGGGGGGAAGCTATCGTCGGTCACTTCCTCTTCCCGCAGACGCAAGAGGACCTGGCTTCGGTTCGTAAAGCGCTGACCGGAGTACTCGATGAGCTGACGAGTTTCGAACCTACGACTGGGAAACGCCGCACCGATCGATTCCACCTCAGAGCTCAACTCCCGCCACGTCAGCACGGAGGGAAAGAAGGGCGCGCCGAAATGGAGGGTGCTCCCGAGAATCTGTCCGCTCGATTCTGTATCCGTACCGAAGCTCTGGTTGAGCCGGTCTTGAAATCGATTGGCGAACAGGAGCAGTGAGACCGGACTGGTCGGAAAAAAGTGCAAGTTGGCGTCGTATTCGAGGATGTTCGAATCTCCGGAACTCAGATCGCCCAGGTTCGACTCGCGGTCCGCTTGCTGGAGGCCGAATCTCCCTCCCAGAGAGAACCGGAGCACCTTCGGACTGAGGCTATACCCGTCGAAATCGATTCCGATGGCCTCGTCGAAACGGTTCTCATCGAATCGCCTCTCGGGCCGCCCGGTGGTGTTGCTCGTCTGACGCCGGATGAGGACGCCCAACTCCAGCTCCCCATTCAGGTTGTCGATGTTCACGGCCTGCCCCCATGCCGGAGTTCCAAGCGCAAACAGGGCCGCGAACCACGCCCACACCAGCCGCGTGGGCCCCGGCAGCCACACGCCTCATTGCTCCGCGTTGCTGTGACAAGTTCGACATGTGTCGAAGCTAACGGCGAACGCGGTGGACCCGTCATGGCACGCGCCACAGAAGGCGCCTGCGCTCAACTGGCTCATGTTGATTTCGTTGGCACCCGCCCGCATCTCGAACGGATCGGGGTGGCAGGCGTAACAGCGGAACTCCACCCGGTGCTTCCAATGAGGGAACACCACGGCCGGGATGCCATTTGCCGTGGAAAGCCGATTGATCACCACATTTCCCGGGATGGGCGTCCCTGCTTTCGCGGGCGCGAGGGCCAGAAGCACGGCGAGGGCGCCGAGGCCGCCACCGGCCCTTCCTCGTGTCGGCCGCCGCTCCGTCATCCGGTTGGGCCACCGAGCCGAACATGGCAGCGGGGACAACCTGTGGCGGGGGCAAAGGCCACTTTCCCGTGACATCGCCCGCAGGCTTCACCCTCGAAGATCTTCGCCATCGACATTGGGTTGGCCCCCGCCTTCATGACGAAGATCTCCTGGTGGCAGTTGTTGCAACCTAGCCAATACGTATGCGCCGCATGGGGGAAAATGACCTCAAAGCCAGGGATTCCCGGATCGATCTTGATATCGACCGGGAACGGCGGAGGCGCCTGAACCTCGGGATCGAGCGATGGCCGAGGCGCGACCATCCCCAGTTCGACCGCCTCGACCCAATCCACGTTGCCTTGCGCATCCTTCGGAAAGACGGCCAGGATCTCGGCGAAGCTCTCGTAGTGGGGTTGCTGGTCCTCCTCCTCGACGAGTTCCTCGAGGCTTTCCAAGTCCGGAAGTGGCGCCACCGGCGGCTCCACCCGTGCCGTCATGACCGCGACTGGCCGCCGACGCGGCTTCGACGGCGTACCTGGAGGCGGTACACCGTCGAAGATCACCGAAAAGACGCGATAGCGGGTCTCGGTCGAGCAACCGAGTGACATGCTACCGACCGCGAGGGCAAACACCACCACCCTCGCGGTCGTTCTTCTACCGCGAGCACTCGGCCCCCCTGCGGCCACGTCTATTTGACGTGGCACTTGAGGCAGAGGTAGCCCGTGTCGCTGCCGGTCAGCGTGCCGCGCAGGAAGTACTTATCGACCACGCCCGTACCGTTGTGCGGATCGTGGCAGGACGAGCACTCGATGCCTGTCTGCCCCACGACGCCTCCCGCCGAAACGTTGCCAGCGCCATCATCATTGAACAATCGAATGCCAAGTGTCTGCGGGTCGGCCTGCCATCCACTGGCAACCGCCGGCGTACCGGTGGTCACACTGTTGTAGGTGCCCGCCTGCCCCTGGAAGGGGAAGGGGTGGGCAACCGGGTGGTTCCCAGTGAGGTCACCACTTCCCGGATTGCTGAACGTGATCAGCGCAGGATCGTTCGCCGCACTGTGCTGGATGGCGGACAGCGATTGGTCCGGCGTGGCATCGAACCAGGCGACGTCGCCGATCGCTACCGTACCGTCGTGACAGGAGAGACAGTTCTTGCTCACGCCCTGCCAAGTGGCGTCGAAGGTCGGGAGTGTGGTCCCACCCGTCGTGACGGTCGTATCCGTCCACGCGTAGGTCTGGGTCGAAAGCTTGTGGTTCCAGAGCAGCTTCGTCTGCAATGCCCGGTGCGGGGTATGGCAGAACGTACACACGCCCACAGTCGTCGTGGACACGCTCGTGAAGTCGTGGGGTGAGTTGGAGATACCCGCTCCAGGCGCCGCCTGAGCGAAGGCCTGGCCGCCCATGGCGAGACCGCCAATCAGCAGCATCAGGAGAATGAGCAGTCTCGAATGACACATGGGGTTTTTCTTGCCAGATTGAGCTTTGCGTTTCATGGGGTTGTCCTTGCTAGTTGATCTCGGCAGAAGCCAACGGGGCTTCGTCCAAGGGAACGCCGTCGTCAGATTTCGTATTGACGAGGCGGTAGATATTGATTTGACGATTCAGGTAGTCGCCCACGTAAATCATGTTGTCGGGCCCGATGGTGATGCCTGTCGGGTTGCGGAGCAGGCCCGGGTAGCTGCCGCGGCCGCCGAAATAGAGGAGTACGTGGTCCTCCGGGCCGAAGATCTGCACGTTGCTCCAGCTCGAATCGACCACGTAGAGGTTTCCGAAGGAATCGACGGCCACGCCCTTCGGCTTGTCGAAAAGCCCGAATGTGTCCCCGCGGCCGCCGATCGTACGAGCGAAGCTCCCGTCCTCGGCGAATACAGTGACGCGCGAGTTCATGGTGTCGCTGACATACAAATTGCCTGCGGCGTCGAGTGCCAGGTAACTCGGGAAAAGAAGCGCGCCCGGATCGGTGCCGCGACCTGTTCCGAGAGCGTGGGAGTACTCCCCTTCCAAGTCGAAGACGTGAACGTGATGATCCAAGAGGTGCTGCCGCGATCCATCCGCCACGTAGAGCCGGCCGCGAGCCTCGTCGAGAGCGATGTCGACGGGGCGGACCAGATGGTCGCTTCGAATCACCCGAAGTGTGGTGCCGCTCGGATCAATGACCCGGATCTGGCGATTGCTCTGCTCGGCAACCCACAAGTTCCCGGCCGAATCCAGCGCTAGCCCAAAGGGTCGCCCCAAGGCCCCGCCTTGCCCGAAGTAGCGGACCTCACCCAACCCCAGATCGAGCACATGCACGACACCCTGGGCGAAATCCGACACATAGATGATCTTGCCGTCCGGTGAGACTTCCACATCGGCGGGTTGGGCGATCGGCAGACCGCGCCGGCCCTCCGTCACGCCGAGCGCCTGGCTGATTGCCTCCCAGAACGTCCGCTTCGCGCCGAGGTCGGCCGGGCCTCGGATCGACTTCACGAACTCGATTCGGGCAACATCCGGCGGCTCCGGCCAGCGAAGCACGTGCATCGAGCTTCCTGCCGGTGGGGAGGCACAAGCCGTCAGCGTGAGCAGCCAACCCAGAAGCAGGAGCCCCCCCCCGGCAGCTACCGGGCTTCGTGAGATGGGTTGAGCCAAGTTCGACATCTGTGATCGTTTCCCGCCAGAAAACCCGCGTCGGACTTCGGTGAACGTGAAGACGAACTGTGGGTTTGATGAAGACAAATTGCAGTAACCGTGCCGATTCTACGAGGTGGAGATTACCGAATACGGGTCGCGAGGGATTTTCTGCCCCAACTTAATAGAAACCCCTGGCCCAATAGGGGCCACCCTCCAATGCGACCCACCCCTACCTGCTCTGCCAACGATGCCCTAACCCTCCCAAACAGGCGCGGGGCGAGGGCATAACCCAGCAAGAAGCCGGATTTCGTCAGAAATCCGACCGATATCGCTCTGCGGTGGCACTATGGCGAGGGTTGAACGCCCGGCCGGGCCAATCCGGAGAGATAGGACGCAAGGTCCTGGATATCGGCGTCGGAGAGCACGTCCGCGACTTCCCGCATGACCTGATTCCAGTCGTTGCCCCGTTCCCCGGCGCGGAACTGCTTGAGTTGCTTGGCCAGGTATGCTGCATTCTGGCTGCCGAGGGCCGGAAAGCTCGCGTCTCCCACTCCGTGGAAGCCCTCGCCTTGCGGGCCATGGCAACTCGCGCACGGCGGGAGGCCCCGCTCCGGGCGCCCCTCTCGATAGAGGAGTTCCCCGCGGGAGGCAATCTTCGCATCCACGATTGCGCCGGTCACCTGCTGCTGCTCGAAATGGGCCCCGAGATCCTCGATGTCCTGCTCGGACAGCGGAGCGGCCATGCCGGCCATCATCGGATCCAAGCGCCGCTTGGCCTGGAAATCGCGGAGCTGTTTGGTGATGTAGTCGGCCTTCTGCCCGGCGAGCTTGGGGAACAGGGGCACCACGGAATTGCCGCCGGGGCCATGGCAGCCGCCGCACCCCAACGCCTTCGTGGCGCCTGCCGCGGGATCGCCCACGAGCTCGAGGCCATCGCCACTGGCCGGCTCCGGCTCGGGCGGCTCAGGCGCAATCTCGGGCGCAGGATCTTCCGTCGCGGTTTCTTCGAAAGGCGCGTCGCTGCCGAGAGTCTGCACCGGGGCGCGCTCCTCTGCCGATTGCGCTGGGGTCGCGAACAGGCCGAGAAGCAATGAGCACGCCGACGCGCGGAAGAACCTGGACACGAGTTGGGCCACGAATCCACCGGTAGCCGACAGCTCGTCAATGATCAATCGAGGGCGGATCCCGGCGTCTCTGCGTTACGTTCACGGAGTGAATCTCGAAACTACCGCGATCGCCGGGTCTCGGATCCTGGCACTCGGCCTCAGCTTGCTGTTGGCGTTTGCGTCTGTGAGCGGTGCTGAGCCGATCGAACCCGACGGGCTTTCGGGGCCAATCCTCTGGACCCGGGATGTCACAGGCTACACCTACGTGCAGATCGACATGGAGCACGGAGAGATATGGGCAGCCGTACCGAGGACCTCGGTGCGGGTCGGGGACGTCGTTCATCTCGTGGGCGCGGAACCAATCGCAAATTTCTACAGCCCGACCCTCGACCGCCGGTTCGATCGGATCTACTTCGCCGAACGCTTGCGCGTGGACCGGCCCGACTCCGCCGCCTCGATTGCCGGTGTGAGAACAGTGGGCGAGATCCTCACCGCGCCAAAGGACCTGATCGGTATGCAGGTCACGGTGCGGGGTGAGATTGTCAAATTCACGAGGGCGGTGATGGGACGCAACTGGCTTCACCTGAAGGATGGCTCGGTCGCGCCAGACGGCTCCGACGATCTCGCGATTACGACGCAGGCGAGCGTCGCACTCGGGTCGACCGTCAGCATGCGCGGAATCCTGCAAATCGATCGCGATTTCGGGTTCGGCTACCGCTACGGGGTTCTCATCGAGGATGCCATCATCGTCGAGGAGTGAGACTGAGCGCGAGTCCGGTCATCGTCCCAGCTTCCATCCTGGCGAGTCCGCGCCCGCAGGATCGCCCCGAAGGATCTCAGGCACGGAACCTCACTCGAGGCTGCGCAGGAAGCGGATCACCGCTGCCCGGTCCCGCGAATTCTTCAACCCACCGAAGGGCATCTTCGTTCCCGGCGCATAGGTAGCGGGATCCGTCAGGAAGGCATCGAGTTCCGCGTCGGTCCAGGTGTGGTCGCGGCCGCGAATTGCATCGGAATAACGAAACGAAGAATCGCTTCCGACCTTCCGGTCGACGATGCCGCGCAAATTCGGCCCCACGCCTGCATTTCCCGAGGCATCCGTCGGATGGCATGCCGCACATTGCTGGAACGCCACCGGCTCGGAGGAATGCGCCGTTCGGGCTTCCGTCGACGGGGCGTCCTGTTCCGGTCGACCTTCGAGGCGAGCTATCAAGTCGTGTGCGACGCGATTCCCGCTCTCGATCGCACCGTCGATGAACCCTCGCCAACCCAGGGCGATATCACCTCCGGCGAAGTGCACCAGCCCATGAGGCTCGCGAAGCGCAGCCAGACTGCGCGTCATCTGCCCCTTTTTCAGAACGCACCATGTACCCAGCGAGTACGGGTCCAGATTCCAGTCGTAGGCAAGCGTGGAAACCACTTCTACCTCGGGCAGGAAGCGCCGAAGGGCCACCTGCACGGCCGCTCGATCGTGCACATCGATCTTGGCGGGGTCGGTCCCAAACGCCACGAGCTCTGCGCCCTCCACGTCGCTCTTCATGCCAAAGATCGACGTGAAAGGTTCGGACTCGCCGGCGAAGATCGTGGTGGGCGGCAACGGGTTCCGAAGCCGCACATAGACTTTGACACCAGCCCCTGCATGTCGCTCCCGGGAAGCAGCGACCTTGTCCGGATGGAGGGCGGGTGTGAAGCGGATGTTGGCGACCACGTTCATGGGAAGCGCGGCGATCGCCGCCCGAGCGCGCAGGCGGCCCCCACTCTCGGTACGAATCTCGACCCCCTCCCCGTCCTGAATCACCTCCGTCACCGCGGTCGCCAGGCGCACGTCCGGCTGACCGTCCGCCAGCATGGCCTGGATCAAGCTCTCGGTACCGTCGCGAAGCCGATAGCGTGCGACGCTATCCGAATAGCGCGACAGGTCCTGACCAGAGAGCGCCCACCAGCGAAGCATCTCGGCAAAGCTCGCCTCATCGAAGGATCCATGGGCACTGGCGCCAAGAACACCCTCCAGCAGCCCAGCCCGATCGGCAGAAAGATCCAGCTCATTCAGGCGGTCACGGATCGAGAGCGTATCGGCGTCCTTCCAACCCTCACTCGAAAAGGGGTCAAAGGGGCGCGGGAAGGCCGTTCCGGCCCCAGCATGGAACTCGGACATCTGGCGGGAAAGGAGAGCGAACGCCTGGAGTGCCGACAAAGGTGCGTCGATCTCTTCTCCGCCTGGCGGTGCACAGAAGGCCTCCTTCATCACGGCCAGCATTTCGCCCATCCCCGCCTCGCGGGCGCGCTCACCATCCCACCAGACGGCACGCTCGGGAACTCCACTCTGCGTCTCCACCAGCTCGAGGCCGTAGCGGTTGACCTCAGAAAAGACGTGCGGCTGGGTCGAATGGACCCACGTACCGCCGAGTTCGAAGAGCTCGCCCCCGACCCGGGTCGTAAAAGTCCGGCCGCCGAGCCGATTCCGCGCCTCGAGTACCAGCGTGCGAAGGCCCGCATGCTGAAGCTCTCGAGCGGCGGTAATACCCGCAAAACCCCCACCGATCACGATCACGTCGTACCCATCACGCGCACCGGGGCCATTGGCAATCTCGGCATCTGCCCTTCCGAGCGGAAATGCTGCAGCTCCGACGGTTCCTCCGATGCCCTTCAGGAATCGTCGACGAGTCGTTGTAGCCCGATGCTGATCACCCATCGCGCGCCTCAAGTGTCCGGGTACCCGGAATCACGCAAATGTCATGCCATTCGTGCTGACCAGCGTTCATCGATTGTCCCGTCCGGCCAGAAAAGGCCCGGTGAGCGTGGCCAGGAACTCGTCGAGAATCGCGAATGAGAACGCGCCGGAGGGCCGGCGCGTTGGATTCCGCTCACGAGCTAGACTGAGGCTCCCGAGGAGGCGGCTTGGACATCTTTCTTTCCCTGTTCGAATGGATCGGTGCCAACGAAGCCGTTCTTTCGGGCATCGCTGCCACCATCGTGATCTTCGGTGTGCTGTTCACATTGGTCCGGGGAGCGCGGACGATGATGGGTCGCAAGCCCGCAGCGAACGAGGCACCTGCTACCGGCCCTGGCGCCCCGGAAGCCTCCCATCCTCCGCTCGTGCGCGACAGGCCGTCGATCGCCGTCCTGCCCTTCGCAAACCTGTCCGAGGATCCTCAGTATGAGTTCCTTGCCGATGGTCTCACCGAGGAGATCATTCTGGGGCTCTCCCGCATCAAGCAGTTCTTCGTGATCGCCCGGAATTCGAGCTTCACGTACAAGGGGCGGCCCACCGATTCCCAACAGGTCTCCAGGGAACTCGGGGTCCGCTACGTCCTCGAAGGCAGCGTCCGCAAACACGGTGACCGGGTTCGCGTCAGCGCTCAGCTGGTCGATGCCACGAACCGGCGGACGGCCTGGGCCGAGCGATTCGACCGGCCCCTGAATGAGATCGTCCACGTGGACGACGAGGTAACCGAGGCGATCGTAGCCGCCCTTCAGCCGGCCCTTCGCCGCGCCGAGGCCGACCTGGCCCGGCGAGCCCAACCTGAAGACTTGACGGCCTGGGCGTTGGTGAACCAGGCGTGGGGCGCGGTCCAGAGCGATCTGGGAAGTCGTGAGGCGGCCGAGTCTGCGGTCACCGCCTGCGAGGAGGCGCTGCGTCTGGACCCTGACTATGCACTAGCCCACGCGGTGCTTGCTCATGCACAATCCTTGCTGGCACGCGAAGGGGTCATCGGGCGAGAACTCCCGGAGGAGTCCATCCGCAGAGCGCTGCAACTCTCGGACGACGACCCGTTGATCCACCACTGTCACGCGGCCATGCGCGGCAATCTGGGTCGAACCACCGAGGCAGTGCGGGCTTGGGAGCGTTCTCTCGAACTCGATCCCAACAGTGCCGCAGCGCGGGCTGGGCTCGGGATCGCGCGCATCTACATGGGGCAGCCGGATCTCGCATTGGAGAGCATCGACCAGGCCCTGCGTCTTTCGCCGCGCGACCCGCTGACGTACCACTGGCTGGCGAATCGCGCCCTGGCTTGCAGCCTGCTCGAGCGCTGGGAGGATGCCCTCGAGGCCGCCGAGAACTCGACGCAACGCACGGGTTCCCAGGTGGGCTATGTGGTCCTCGCCGCTGCGCTTGCTGAGGCAGGCCGCGACAAGGAAGCCCAAACGGCCTACGCCGATCTGTGTAGCCGCGCGCCGGGCTTGGATATCGCAAGCCTAGCGACGCTCCTCGGAAGCCTCGCTCCCGGCGGCGTGCGAAGCCAGCCGCTGATTCGGGCGATCTACCGCGCCGCCGGCGCCGAAGCCCCGCCTGGAAGCTGAAGTACCCTGCCCAGCGGCTTTTGAACCCGCCGGGGGATCTTCATTGGTCAACCTTGGCGCCGGCATGCCACCGTCGGCACCACCTTGTGTCTCAAGCGTACGACTTCGCCTACATGACCTCGTAGACTCGGATGCTCGCGATATAGGGATTCTCTCGAGCGATCTTCTCTGCCTCATCCAGGCTCTCGGCTTCGATCATCGTGTAGCCGGTGATGGACTCCATGCCCATCGGGAGATCTTTGGTTCCAGAGGCGGAGATCTCTCTCGCGCCGCCGTGAAAGCCACCCTGATCAACCGTCCTGTCGGCGATCGACTCGAACCAGGTGCCCCATGCCTCCATGATCTCCGGGGTGGGCTTCTCGAACCCGTACATGAGCAGCATGAACTTCTTTATTTCTCTCCCGGTCATCGGACGGTTCTCGTTCCGGCTCTCGTGCGTCAGGCCCGTCGATCTTGTGCGACTGCGCGCGCCGATCAATCTCCGAAGTGGAGCTGGCCGTAGACCGTGATCATCATCTCAGCCTCCCATGGCCTTGATGCCGGCCTGCTCTTCTTCGATCAGACCCTTGAAACTCGGCCGTGCATGCACGCGCTCGAGCCACGCGGCGAGCTTGGGCCAGCGGCCCGCGTCGACCTCGCCCTTGCCATGGCGGAGGTTCACCAGTTGGCTGGCGACTGCGATGTCGGCGATCGAGAAGGCGTTGCCCACCAGGTAGTCCTGGTCGCCGAGCTGCCCTTCCAGGTAGTCGAAGAGCGGCGGCAGGGTTTCGTCCCGGGCCTGAGCGACCAGCGCCTCGTCGGTTTCCCGTTTGAACATGAGCGGCGCGAGCAGGTTCTCCCGGAAGAACGCACCTGCACCTGCGCTGATGCCTTCGTCGGCCAGCTCCTCGTACCAAAGCGCACGAGCCCGGTCGTAGGCGTCGCTCGGGTACAGGGCCGGGGTCGGCGCGATGGCCTCCAGGTACGCGCAGATGGCCGATGAATCCGGGATCACCTTCTCGCCGTCTTCGAGCAGCGGGATCTTCTTGAGCGGGTGCTTCGCCACGTACGCTTCGGGCAGGTTGAACGGCATCAACGGTTCGTGGTCGTAGTCGAGGCCTTTCTCCGCCAGCACCACGCGTACCTTTCGCACATAGGGGGACAGGTTGACTCCGGATAGTTTGAGACTCATTCAGGGGCTCCTTGTTGGGTCGGGGTTTCGGACGCTCGGTGGAGAGTTCGACCTTCGGAAGGGACATCGAAGAGGTCGGGAAGCTCGGCCATCCGTGCCGTCTCTCCCTCGATGATCACGTCGGGATGGCTCGACAGGGACTCGGGAGAAATCCTTCCGGAGATGTATCCGAGCAGCACGATCGCCGGGCCCTTGATACGCAGGTCCACCGACTCGCCTCTTGCAAGACCGACGTGGGTTCCGGTAGCTCCACCGCGACCACGCACCACGGTGTCGGGGCCTTCGCCGCTGGCGCACAACTCGAAGGAAAGCTCGGGGGTAGGGTCGCCGCGGGCGAAGGCTCGAGCGGCCAGCCGCAACCACTCCGGCTCGAAGTGCTCGCCGGGGAGCGGGGAGGACATCATCAGCGCGCCCCAGCGGACCAGCTCGAGGAAGGCGGGTTCGAGCGCGCGGCCCAGTGCCGTGAGTTCGTACACGACCGACGCGGCCGGCGGCGGGAGATTCCTTCGCGTCAGCAGCCCCTGTCGCTCCAACACGAAAAGCCGCTTCGTGAGCACACTCGTGCTCACGCCGCCGCCCATCCGCCTGCGAAGATCGCTGAACCGCTGAGGTCCGATGAAAAGTTCGCGCAGGACTGGAAGCACCCAGCGCTGCCCAAGCACCTCTG
>JAFDCZ010000294.1 GCA_019312665.1 Deltaproteobacteria bacterium
GCTTCCCGGCGCCGACCCGGATATTGCGGTCGCGTTGCAGCGGGAGTTCCGGCGCAAGAACATCGAGGTTCGGCTCGAGACCCGTTTCGAAGAGCTGAAGCGCGATCCCAGCGGTGTCGTCGTAACGATCTCGAAGGAAGGGCAGAGCGAAGAGCTGCCCTGCGACCAGGTACTGGCCGCGATTGGCAGGCGCCCGCTTTCACTCGATCTCGGATTGGAAGAGGTGGGCGTTCAACTCGATGAGAAGGGCTTCGTTCGCGTCGATGACACCCAGCGCACCTCGGTCGCCAGCGTGTCCGCGATCGGCGATCTCGCCGGCGGGCCGCTGCTGGCCCACAAGGCCACCGAAGAGGGCATCGCCGCCGTCGAGGCCGGCGTGCGGACCCATCGCGTCGATCACTCAACGCTTCCCGCCTGCATCTACGCCCAGCCTCAGGTGGCCTGGATCGGAATGACCGAGGCCCAGGCCCGCGAACGTTTCGGCGGGGCGAAGGTGGGTAAGTTCCCGTTCACGGCTTCGGGGAAGGCGATCGCGGCAGGCCACACTGCGGGCTTCGTGAAGATCGTCGCCGAGCCCGAGTACGGGCAGATCGTGGGAGCGCATCTGGTGGGCTACGGCGCGACGGAGCTGCTGCCCGAGATCGGGTTGGCGATGACCCTCGAGGCCACCACCCGCGAAATCGCCGCGACGTGCCATGCTCACCCGACCCTCTCGGAAGCGCTGCTCGAGGCGGCGCTCGCGGCCGAAGGCCGAGCCATCAACTTCTAAGTCAGGTCTGGATCCGATGTCCAGGCCACGCGGAGATCCGACATGCCCGTTCCTGTGTTGCTGCCCGAGCTCGGTGAGAGCGTTCTCGAGGCGACCATCGCCAAGTGGCTCGTGAAGGAAGGCGACACCGTCGAGCGGGATCAGCCGCTCGTCGAAGTCACCACCGACAAGGTGGATGCGGAGATCCCCGCCCCCGAAGCTGGCGTGGTGGTCGGGCTGCTGGTGGCCGAAGGGGAGACGGTTCCGGTCGGAACCGAGATTGCGACGATCGATGCGGATGCTGTCGCTACCACTTCGGCAGCGCCTGCGGCCTCTGCGACGGCGGCCCCGGCCGCGCCCTCGGGTTCCGCCGCCGCGAGGCCCAGCGCCACGCCGGTTGCAGAACGGTTGGCGGCGGATCGCGGAGTCGACCTTGGCCAGGTGCAGGGCAGTGGCGTTTCTGGCCGCATCACCCGGGCCGATGTGGAGAACGCGGGCTCGGGCGCACCGGCGGCACAGCCTCCGCCGCCCGCGCCGCCTCCGCCCCAGCACATCAAGGCCCCCACGGCCGCGCCGGCTCCGGCGCCGCACCTGGCCGGCGCGAAAGAGCGTTTCGGCTACTACGCCATCCAGGAGGGTGACAACGTCATCCCGATGTCGCCGCTGCGAAAGATCGTGGCCGAGCACATGGTCTACTCGAAGCACACCAGCCCCCATGTGGGCACGGTGGCCGAGGTGGACATGGGCGGCATCTACGCGCTGCGCGGGAAGAACAAGAACGCCTTCAGGCAGGCCCAGGGTTTCAGCCTCACGTATCTCCCGTTCCTCGTGCATGCGACGGTTCGGGCCTTGCGCGAGTTCCCGATCCTGAACGCTTCCGTGATCGAAGACGCCATCGTCGAGAAGCGGGACATCCACATCGGCATCGCCGTCGAGACCGAGAAGGGCCTGGTCGTGCCCGTGGTGCGCAATGCGGATCGCCTCTCCCTGGCGGGCTTGGCGGCCGAGGTCGAGGATCTCTCCAGCCGGGCGCGCAACAAGAAGCTCACGGCGGACGATCTTCAAGGCGGCACCTTCACCGTCTCCAACCCGGGCCGGCAGGGGAATCTCTACGGCTTCGCGATCATCAACCAGCCCCAGGTGGGCATCCTGCGGATGGGCGAGATGGTGAAGCGACCGGTGATACGCGACGTAGACGGCGCCGACGCGATCGTCGTCCGCCCGATGATGCACGTGGCCCTTTCCTACGATCACCGGGCGGTGGACGGCTCGCCGGCGAACGGCTTCCTGTTCCGCGTCCGCCAGCTGCTGGAAGAGGCCGACTTCGACGTATGAGCCCCTCTCGCTAGGCTCCTGTGATGTCGCTCCAGATCGACTGGCTGGGCCAGGTGCCCTACGGCAGGGCACTCGAGCTCCAGAAGCAGGCCGTGGAGGATCGCTGTGCGGGCCGCTGCGGCGACCGGCTCTTCCTGCTCGAGCACCCCCCGGTCGTGACCTTCGGCCGGAGCGGAAAGCCCGAGAACCTGCGGGTTCCGGAATCGGAGCTCCAGGCGCGGGGGATCGAGCTGCACCATGTGGCGCGTGGAGGCGATGTCACATTTCATGCCCCTGGCCAGCTGGTGGGCTACGCCATCGTGGATCTCGAAGCCCGCGGCAAACCGGATGTGGTGGCCTGGCTCCGCCAGCTCGAGAGCTGCCTGTTCGATGCCTTGGCCGAGTTGGGTGTGGCGGGCGCAGCGGAACCTGGAAAGACCGGCGTGTACGTCGCCGGTGCTGAACCGTTGCGGAAGCTCGCGTCGATCGGCGTGGGCGTGCGGCGCTGGGTCACCTTCCACGGCTTCGCCCTGAACGTGACCCTGGACCCGGCGAGCTTCGACGTGATTGTGCCCTGCGGCCTGGAGGATGTGAGCATGACCTCCGTGGCCAAGGAGCTCGGCATCGCCGCGACACCGACCCTCTTGATGCGAAGCCGTGAGGCCGTGGCCACCGCCTTTGCGAGGGCATTGCCGTGAGCAGAGACGTCCGCCCGCCGGACCAGCGCGTCGCTCGCCCGGTGCACAACCGCGAGGTTCCGAACGAGAAGGGCGGCCGCCCGAGCTGGCTGAAGGTCCGGCTCCACATCACGCCGGAGCTCGAGCAGGTACGCCGACTCGTGAAGGAGAACGGCCTCAACACGGTCTGCGCCTCAGCAAACTGCCCGAACCTGGGCGAATGCTGGGCGCGGGGCACGGCGACCTTCATGATCGGCGGGAATACCTGCACGCGCCGTTGCAGCTTTTGTGATGTCTCGACGGGCAAGCCCGATGGCCTCGATCCGTTCGAGCCGGGCCGGGTGGCCGACGCGGTGCGCAAGCTCGGCCTGCGTTTCGCCGTCATTACCTGCGTCGCCCGCGACGACCTGCTCGATGGCGGCGCGGCCCAGATGGCCGCCACCGTACGAGCCATTCGCGAATGCTCTCCCGGCACCGGGGTCGAGGTGCTGATCTCCGACTACAAGGGCGACGAAGAGGCGCTGCGCTGCGTGCTCGGCACGAATCCGGACGTGCTGAACCACAACATCGAGACGGTCGAACGCCTCCAGCGCAAGGTCCGGCCCGCGGCCAGCTATGCATGCTCGCTCGGCGTCTTGCGGCGAGCCCGGCAGCTCCGCGAGGACATCCCGACCAAGAGCGGCATGATTCTCGGCATGGGCGAGCGCGAAGAAGAAGTGGACCGCACGCTCTGCGATCTCCGGGACGCCGGGGTCACCCTGCTCACGATGGGCCAATACCTGCGCCCGAGCGACGACCACCTGCCCGTCGACCGTTGGGTCCCCCCGGACGAATTCGACGCCTGGTCCGTCCGCGCCCGTGCCCTGGGCTTCCGAGACGTCGCAGCCGGCCCCCTCGTCCGAAGCTCCTACCACGCCGACGAACTCGCCACCGTCCGTTAGACTCGGCGACCGCCATGGCCATCCGGGTCGTACCTGTCCAACGCGATGAGAAGCTCACCTGGGTGGAGCGGCTCTACCTGCCCATGATCGTGAAGGGCCTGTGGGTGACGAGCCGGCATTTCTTCCGGAACCTGCGCGGGTTCGCGACCGGGCGCAGCACGGCTTTCGTCGTGCAGTATCCAGAGGAGCGGGTCGATCATGCCGACGCGTTCCGTGGCATGCCCGTGCTGGTGGGGCT
>JAFDCZ010000295.1 GCA_019312665.1 Deltaproteobacteria bacterium
CTCGGCCGGGGGTCGGGTGGCCGCGTAGGGAACCGGACAGAGTGTTGCCCTTTGCGGCTTCGCCGCGGGCAACCGACGCGCACGCCGAACGAGGCCTATGCCTGCGCTTTATTTCCGCCCGGCCTGCGCCCAGCCCCGGCGAAGCGGTTCCAGTTGCCAGCGCGGCCGATCGCGGGGCGGGGGGCGGTCAGCGCGGAAGTAAAAGCGGAGCCAGGCCCGAGAGTACGCGCCCTCGGACTGCGCGCTCGGCAAACTCGGTGCACGCGCGTTCGAGGGTCTGGTGAGCCATGGAGCGCTGGCCGCCCCCCGCCCCGCGATCCACCACGAGAAGCGAAGCGGTGCCCCGCGAAAAAAGTGGGTGAGGGATGAGCAGAGGGCTCGCGTCTGGACGCCGGGAGTCAGTCGGAGCTCGGATCGAGGCTCCAGAAGTGCAGGGCGGCGATGACCAGGGCGTGATCGATCTCGCCTCGGCGCACGCGGTCTGGCAGCTCGGCCCGCGGTACGAGCTCGACCACCGTCTCCTCCAGTCCCGGGTTCTCGATTTCGCCGACGCGTTCGCAGCCCTCGGCGGCAAACGTGAAGACCCGATTGCCGAAGAGCGCGGGGTTGGGATTCAGGTCGCCAAGCGGGCGCAAGGAACTAGCGCGGTAGCCCGTTTCCTCCTCGAGTTCGCGGCCTGCGGCCTGCTCCGGCTCTTCGCCCGGGTCCACCACACCGCCCGGAATCTCCAGCGTGAAGGTCTGGGAGCCGTGGCGGAACTGGCGGATCATCACGATCTCGCCCGCGGCCGTGACCGGCACGACATTCACCCAGGAATCCGCGTCGATCCGGTAGAAGGGATGGGAGCCGCCGCCCGGAACACGCACCCAGCTCCGGGCCACCTGGAAGACCCGGCAATCGGCGAGGTGTTCTCTGCCGAGCTCCGGCCAGGGACGGAGCCCAGCCGGGGGCTTCTGCGAGGACATCGCTGCAAGTTAGCAGCGGAGGCCCTTTGAAGTACGATTCGCGCCGCATGGCGGCCGCGACGGTAGACATCGAGCAAAGGGGCAGACGCCGCGGCGGCCAGCTCTTCATGGTGATGGTCGCCATCGCCTGCGGCATCGCGGGAGCCTTCGGCGCGGTCGTCTTCCGGTTGCTCATCCGGCTCTTCCAAGGCCTCTTCTTCGGCGGGTTGGAGGGTGTCAGCGCGGTGCTCGACGAGGGGCTCCTGGCCGACGCCGGCGATCCGCGGGACATCGCCAAGACCCTGGCGCCTCACGTCATGCTCTTGATTCCGGCCGTCGGCGGCCTGATCGTCGGGCCCCTCATCTACTTCTTTGCCTCGGAGGCGAAGGGCCACGGTGTCCCGGAGGTGATGCACGCCGTAGCGCTGCGCGGTGGCGTGATCCGTCCCCGCATCGTCGCGGTCAAGACGATCGCATCGGCGATCTCGATCGGCTCGGGAGGCTCCGTCGGGCGCGAGGGACCCATCGTCCAGATAGGCTCGGCGATCGGTTCGGCGATCGGCCAACTCCTGCAGGTTCCAGCCCGCCAGCTCCGTACGATCGTCGGGTGCGGGGCCGCGGCGGGGATCGCGGCCACTTTCAATGCACCGATCGCAGGTGCATTGTTTGCGGTCGAGGTGGTCGTCGGCGACTTCGCCGTCACCCAGTTCAGCCCAATCGTCATCAGCGCAGTCGTCGCGACCGTCACCTCCCGCTACATGCTCGGCAATCACCCAGCCTTCGTCGTCCCGGAGTTCGAACTACAAGGCCCGCTCGAGCTTCTGCCTAGCATGATCGTCGGCGTCCTGGCGGGCGTGATCGGCACGGCCTTCGTCAAGGTTCTGTACTACACCGACGATCTATTCGAGCGCTCCCCGACACCGGAGTGGACGCGCGCCGCCATCGGCGGCTTGATGATCGGCGGCATGGGCATCTTCTTCCCCGAGGTCCTGGGCGTCGGCTACAGCACGATCGGCGATGCTCTCGCAGGCAACATCACGATTGCAATGCTAGGCGTTCTCTTGGGCATCAAGATCCTCGCCACGTCGATCACGATCGGATCCGGTGGGTCCGGTGGAATCTTTGCGCCCTCGCTCTTCCTCGGAGCCATGACCGGCGGGCTCTTCGGCAAACTCCTCCCTCAGTGGTACCCACTCCAGGCCTCCGAATCCGGCGCCTACGCCCTCATCACCATGGGAGCCATGGTCGCAGCCACGACCCATGCACCGCTCTCCGCAATCATCATCATCTTCGAGTTGACCCAGACCATCGACATCATTCCACCCGTCATGGCCGCCTGCGTGCTCTCGAGCCTCGTTGCGATGTTCCTCTCCCGGGATTCGATCTACACGATGAAGCTGACCAGGCGTGGGATCAATCTCCATCAAGAGGACGATCCGAACCTGCTGAAGAGCCTCTACGTCAGGGATATCGTCGATCGCGAGCCCTGCATCCTTGGCCCCTCGGCCGGGCTTCAGGAGATCCTGACGGAGATCGTGGAAACGAACCGCACGGAGATCTTCGTCGTCGAGAATGATCGCTTGCTAGGTGCGGTCTACTTCTCCGAGTTGCGCCGTGTGCTTCTCGAACAGGACGATCTGCGAGCCCTCATCGTCGCTGGCGATCTCCTCGAAACCGATCGTCCGACCGTGCTCCTCGAGGACGATCTCGATCGGGTGATGCAGATCCTGACGAACGAACAGGTCGAAGAGATCGCCGTGGTCGACCGGGACGAGCCGACGAAGCTCGTCGGCAGCGTGGCGCGCCGCGATGTGATGGCCGCCTACAATCAGGAGTTGATGCGCCGCGATCTGGCCGGCGGCGTAGCCACGACGGTGAGCGTCGTGGACCGCGTGCACCAGGTCGATCTCGGCGGCGGCTACTCCATGAAAGAAGTGCTCGCGCCGAGCCGCTACCACGGGCGCTCACTCAAGCAGATCGACCTGCGCGCCCAGGCTGGCGTCCAGGTGCTGTTGATCCGCCCCGCCGAGGGCGGAGTGCGCGTGCCGGGGCCAGATGACGTCCTGCAGCCGGGCGATCGCCTCGTCTGCGCAGGACCGAGCGAATCGATCGAAGCCCTCGACTAGGGGAGAAGGACGAGCATGATCCATCAGATCCGCGGCCTGGTGATGCCCATTCTCACGACCTTGTTGATCGCTTGTGTCGCGGTTGGCTGGGGAATGGACGTCTTCGCAGCGCGCATCGCTGCCGCTCCCATGGGGGCGATCGTCCTGCTCGGTGTGCACGATCTGGTCCAACGCAAGCACAGCATCCTGCGAAACTTTCCCGTGCTAGGCCATCTTCGTTTTCTGCTCGAAGACGTAGGGCCGGAACTTCGCCAATACGTCGTCGAGCACAACACCGAGGGTCGGCCTTTCAATCGGGACCAACGCTCACTCGTCTACCAGCGCTCCAAGGGATTGCTGGACAAGAAACCCTTCGGCACCGAGCTCGATGTCTACCTGCCGGGCCACCACTGGCTGACCCATTCCCTCGAAACGAGGCCTCCGCTGGAGGATCCGGCTCGAAAGTTGCGGATCGACGTGGGCGGCCCCGATTGCTCCCAGCCCTACTCGTCCTCGTTCTTCAACATCTCCGCGATGAGCTTCGGCTCTCTCTCGGCCTCTGCGATTCAGGCGCTGAACGAAGGCGCGAGACGCGGAGGCTTCGCTCACAACACC
>JAFDCZ010000296.1 GCA_019312665.1 Deltaproteobacteria bacterium
GCTGACGGTCTTGAACGAGCCCCTCGATCCCACCGCCGGCGCCTCCGTGACGCGGCTGCTTCTGCGCATGCACGGAATCTTCGTGGGGGAACTGCAGGCGCTCGAGGGCGCGGCCCGCTCCCTCTGGGACTTTCCCGACGCACCCTGGGAATTCAAGATGAACATGGCGCGGCAATGCTGGGACGAAGCGCGCCATATCCAGATCTTCGAGAAGCTCCTCATTCATCTCGGTGGCGAGATCGGGATGTTTCCCGAGAGCACCTTCCTCTTCGAGTGCGCGTGCTCGGAGGATCCGGCCATGCGGGTCGCCGGAGTCAACCGTGGCCTCGAAGGGCTGGCATGCGACGTCTTCCGCGACATGATCCGTTACGCCGAGAAAACCGGCGACGAGAAGATGAAGCAGGCCATCGACTATGTCCTGGCCGATGAGCTGACGCACGTCCGCTTCGGGAGCGAGTGGGTCCTCAAGCGCACGCAGGAGTTCCGGCGCAAGGTGGACAAGCAGTTCAGCTTTGGCGGTGCTCGCTCCGATCGCGAGGACGCAGCGATCCCGATCGCGTGGGACGATCGCCTTGAAGCAGGCTTCACCGAAGAAGAGCTGAAGGATCTCGCGGAGCTCTCGGGGGACGGCCCCAGCAAGGACACATTGACTTCGGCGGCCAGGATCTTGAAGAAACGACATCACGAGAAGCGCGAGGCGGAGGCAGCATCATGAGCGAGCGAATGTACCCGGGCATGTCACAGGAAGAGAAGACCACCTTCGCTCCGTATTCAGCCTTCGATATCCCCGCCGATCTGCGTGAGCTGCACGGGCGTTATGACGTAGAAGCCACTGCCCGCCGCGTGCGAAACTTCCGTTATGCAGAGGAGTGGCTGATGATGCTCATGGGTGGCTGGGTGGCCACCATTCCCGAGCTGCCCGTGAAGACAGGCCTGGGCAAGATCATCTGGGAATCGGCCAAAACCGCGGATGAGTTCGGCAAGCGATTGCCCGAACTGCGTTGTGGTCGGAAAGCCGTCGAGGCCTCGGAACCGGCCAACGACGGCTTCGCCGGCTTCATCAAAGCCATCTCGGAGCCCGAGCGCCCGGACCTCAGCATCGAAAAGCTCGCCGGGGCCTTCGATGTCCTGAAGCCGCACCTCCTCGAGGTGTACGAACGCACCATGCGCGAGACGGATCAGATCTGCGACGCACCCACGATCGACATTCTCGAGGATGCCATCCGCAAGACGCGAAGCCACATCCGTTGGGGACAAGAAGTCCTCGAGCGATTGTGCGATACGGACGCGTTGCGCGAGAGACGGCGGCTGCGGGTGGCCGAACTCAACGCCCTGCTCGAGGAGTGTGGTGGTGTCACGGGTACCCTGGCACAAGACCGCGCCACGATGAACTGATCTGGCGCGTAGGGAGAATCGAGGCTCCACCAAAGGCTTGCTGACGGCGCCGTTGGGGAAGGAGAGGCAAGCATGGATCGCTTCATGAATCACGAGGGCCTGGCCCGGGATCGCCGCTTCAAGCGCGCGAATACTCGCAATCAGCTGCTGCAGTCGCTGCCTGACGATGTCGACACCATCGTGAGGATCTTCGAGCAGATCGCGCCCAAGATTCGCGAGCGTATCGCCGGAACCGCCCTCGAACCCGTGTTCGATGACCTTGGCCCGGGCTTCCAATTCCTGACCGCATCCGGTGGGCGTCAATCCAAGGAGGAGCGGAGCAACCTGCAAATGCGCCTGCAACTCCACGGCATCTTCGTCGGCGAGCTCCAGGCATTGGAGGCCGCCGGGCGCACGGTCTGGGACTTTCCGAACTCGCCCTGGGAGTTTCGAATGAACATGGCGCGCCAATGCTGGGACGAAGCGCGCCACATCCAGATCTTCGAGAAGCTGATCGACCACGTGGACGGCGAGGTGGGAGAGTTCCCTGAAAGCACCTTCCTCTTCGAGACCTCATGCCATGACGACCCGGTGCTGCGGGTCACCGGGGTCAATCGTTGCCTGGAGGGACTCGCCTGCGATGTCTTCCGTTCGCTGATCGACTACGGAAAGAACGTGGGAGACGACATCATCGCGCAGGCCGTCGATTTCGTCCTCGCGGACGAACTGACGCATGTGCGTTTCGGGAGCGAATGGGTCAAGGCCTTCACCGCCGACGATCCCGAGCGCGCGAGCCGGGCCAAAGAATTTCAACGTGCGACAGACCGCGCCTTCTCATTCGGTGGCCAACGCGAACTCGCCAGACAGGACCGGTTGGAAGCCGGATTCACCGAAGAAGAACTCGATGAGATCGAGCGAGGCGATTCCGAAGGACCGAAGCGAGAGACCCTGATCCGCGCTGCCGAGATCCTTCGCGACCGGCATCGTGCGTTACTCCGAGGAGAGACAGTCGAGGCACTGCCAGAGCCGGCGAGCTAGAGGACCAGGGCGGCCTGCCATGCAGGCGGGGCTCGATCGGCGGGCACTGAGTTCGCTCGCCCCAGGCCGGCTACGGGCGTAGCGCCAGGAAACGCTGGCGCTGTTCCGTGCTCCCGATCATGATCAGCTCGCAGCCTTCGGTCAGCATGCTCTCGGCGGAAGGGTTGGCGTTGAAGCTGCCATTCTCCCGAATCGCGATCACGTTGAGTCCGGTGCTGGCGCCAATGCCGCTCTCGGCCAGCGTCTTTCCGCAGAGGTGAGCGGGGGGAGGCTCGACGAAGAACTCCGTGCCCTCTCCGATCACGATCAAGTCCCTGCCCGTGACCATCGAGACGAGCGTCTGCACCGCAAGGGATATGTGGCTGAGCGCGAAGTCAGCTCCTGCTCGGTGGATCGCCTCGAGGTTCCAGTCGTGGCTGATGCGGCTGATGATATGCGCTGTGTCACTGAGTTTTCGGCAGTAGATCGTCAAGAAGAGATTGACCGCGTCGTCGTTCGTGGTGAGCACGACGGATCGGGCTTCGTCGATACCAGCCTCCTTGACGGTCTCGAGGTGGGCCGCATCACCAATCACGACACGGTCAGAGACCTGTTCGAGCCGTGCTCTCAAGTCCGGGTCGCTATCGAGAATCGTGACATGTGCGCCGCGAGTGTGTAGCGCCTCGGCCACTGCCTGACCGACGTTGCCTCCGCCTATGACCAGGACTGGCGCTTCCTCGGTCTGGTAGATCACGAACAGCGCGTCGAGTTCGGTGATCTGATCTTCGGTTCCTACTACCACGGGAACGCTATGCTCGAAGAGCATCGTATCCGGGCCGGCCGGCAACAGATGGCCTTGCTCCCAGACTGCAACGATATTCAAACCCGTCAGCGCACGAAGCTTGCTATCGCGAATGGTGCGACCCGGCAAAGCGGTTCCATGAATTGGAAACTCGGCGATGACAAGCTCGCCGAAAGAACCAATTCGCTGGACGGAGCGAATGCCATCGGAGACGCGGATCGCCAACTGCTGCCCCAGCTGTTGCTTGAGTGGCAGGACGCGGGTGGCCCCTGCCAGCTCGATGACGTCTACCGAATCCATGTTTTCGGCAAGGGCGACGATCGGGACATCTGGAGCGGCTTCGCTGACGGCCAGCGTGATGTTCGTATTCTCGGTGTCGCTCAGATTCGCCACCACGAGGCATGCACCGTCTGCGTGCACGGCCGCAAAAGTGGCACTATCGGATCGCGATCCGGTCACGACCGAAATACTCTCGCCCATGAGGCGCGCCGCCTCGATGGGGTCCGGTTCGATGACGACGTAGGGAACCTCGAGTGCGGCCAGACTCGAAATGAGTCCTCGCGCCAGCTCGTCGTAGTTGCAGATCACGACATGACCTGAAAGGTCGTTCGCTACCTGACGCGGAGCCCTGTTCCGAAGTTGGGCGTCGAGCCAAGGGGCATAGAAGAAGCGAATGAACGTGAATGGCGCAACGATCAAGAGCATCACGATTCCATACAGGAGTACCAGGATGGTAAACCCACGCCCCAGGTCACTTTGGAATGTGATGTCCCCAAAGCCGAGC
>JAFDCZ010000155.1 GCA_019312665.1 Deltaproteobacteria bacterium
CGACCCTCGGGATGGTCGAGCGCCACCGGATGATCCGGCGGCGCGCCCAACTCGCCCAGCACCCGCACGGGACGTTCGGCATCCAAGGAAGCGCCAAATACGATCTTCCGGAACAGATCAGGCCCGACATGATGCGAGCAGGCGAATACGAGGAGCTGCGCCCCCGGCGCCGCGCAGCGAAGACCGTGCATCATCAGATCCTTGTAGCCACGGCTCGCCTTCTTGACGTCGTTCTTGCGGCGGGCCAGGGGCGGAGGATCGATCACCAGCAGGTCGAAACCAGGCTCGGCGGCGCGCAGGAAACGAAATGCGTCCGCTTTGACCCAGTCCACATCGGCCCCACTCGATTCACCAAGCTCGAGTGCCTGCTTCGAGCCATCTACCGCAACGATCGATTTGGCACCAGCCTTGGCCGCCGCCAGGGCGAAGCCGCCGCTGTAGCAGAACAGGTCGAGTACACGCCGGCCTGGCGCCAGCCGTTCGACCAGGCTGCGCGCCTCTCGCTGGTCGAGATAGAAACCGGTCTTCTGCCCGTTCACCACGTCGGCACGGTACGATCGGCCTCGCTCGGTGATGGCAATCGGCGCTTTGGGAGCCTCGCCCCGGAGCGGACCTTCCTGAACGGCCTCACCTTCTCGTCGCAGCGCGGCAGCATCTCCGCGCTCATAGACACAGGCCACACCGGTGGCCTCCGCAAGCGCATCCGCCAACTCGTCCCTGCGCCGGGCCATTCCAGCGGTCCCCACCCGGAGGACGACCGTATCGCCGTAGCGATCGGCGACCAGCCCGGGCAGCCCATCGCCCTCGGCGTGGACCAGGCGCACGGCGTCGCAACCCTCCAGAGACGAATCAGCTCGGCGACGCTCCACGGCGGCCGTGATCCGTGCGGCCAGAAGCGCCTCTCCTTCGCTCTCCTTGCCCATCTCCAGCAGGCGCACCCGAATCTGGGAGTGCGGCGAGTAGTGGCCATGGCCAAGGACCTCGCCCTCAGCGGAGAGCACCCGCACCAGATCTCCGGGCTCGGGGGACCCGTCGACCCGGGCAACGGCCCCGGACAGCACCCAGGGGTGCCGGCGGCGCACGGAACGATCGCGACTCGAATGCAGGAGGATGTCAGCCATGGGCGGCGGAGGGTAGCGGCCCGGGAGAGCTAGACTCGCCTGCCATGTCTGGCCCCGATTCCAACGCACCCCCCCGGACCAACCGGCTGGGAAACGAGACCAGCGCCTACCTCCGGCAGCATATGCACAACCCGGTCGATTGGTGGCCCTGGTGCGACGAGGCCCTGGCTCTGGCCCGCAGGGAAGACAAGCCGCTGCTGGTCTCGATCGGCTATAGCGCCTGCCACTGGTGCCATGTGATGGAGCGGGAATCCTTCGAAGACCCTGCCACGGCCGAACGGATGAACGAAGCCTTCGTCCCCATCAAGGTCGATCGGGAGGAGCGGCCGGACATCGACCAGATCTACATGGACACGATCATGCGCCTCCAGGGGCAGGGGGGCTGGCCCCTCACGGTCTTCTGCAAGCCCGACGGCGAGCCCTTCTATGCGGGAACGTATTTTCCGCCCGAGCCGCGCCATGGTTTGCCCTCGTTTCGACAGCTGCTCGAATCGATGGCCCTGGCCTGGGCAGAGAAACGCGACCAGATCGATGGGGCTGCCGAGCGAATCCTCACGGCCCTGCGGGAACGCCCCCAGGGCGTCGCGTTGGAAACACCTGGGGCCGCCCAACTCGTGCGTGCCGCTCGCGACATGCTTCGGGCCGGCGACGACGAGCATGGGGGCTTCGGCGACGCACCGAAATTCCCGACGCCCACCAGCCTCGAACTGATCCTCGCGGCTGAGGCCCGATTGGGAGAAGACGCGACCGGCGCCCGCGACTTCCTGCGTCTCACCTGCGCCGAGATGGCCCACCGCGGCCTGTACGACCAGCTCGGCGGCGGTTTCCATCGCTACTGCGTCGATGCCCATTGGGGCGTCCCCCACTTCGAAAAGATGCTCTACGACCAGGGCCAGCTCGTGCGGGTCTACGCCGACCTCTGGCGACGCACCGGCTGCAGCGACGACGCGCTGATCTGGCCCATTCTGGAAACCGCCGACTGGCTCGAACGCGAGATGCGCGCCGAAGACGGCGGCTGGTTCGCCAGCCTGGATGCGGATAGCGAGGGCGTGGAAGGAAAATTCTACGTCTGGCGTCCTGAGGAGATCCGCGCCGCCCTTCCTGCAGACCGCGCCGAGGCATTCTGTCGCCAGTACGCAGTCACCGAAGCCGGAAACTTCGAAGGCCAAAGCGTACTCTGGGATACGCGCCGCGGCGCCCGGGCCGAGCTTGCCGAGGAACGCGACCTCTTGCTCCGCATTCGCGCGGGCCGGATCCGGCCCGCGACCGACCCCAAACGCGTCACGGCGTGGAACGCGCTCACCGCCAGTGGCCTGGCCTACGCGGGCAGTGTGTTGGGCGAGACCCGATTGGTGGACGCTGCCGCCGAGACGGTGGATTTCCTTCTCACCCGGACGCGCGACGCGGATGGCCGGTTGCTGCGGATCTTCGCCGAAGGCATCGCCAAGGTCCCGGCCTTCCTGGACGACAGCGCAGCACTGCTCGCGGCCTGTCTCGATCTGTACCGAGCCGGTGCCGGTGATCGCTTCCTCGCAGCCGGCCTGGCCGAGGCGGAGGAGATCGTGGCCCGTTTCTTCGATGCGGACGAGGGCGATCTCTTTCTCACCCCTTCGGACGGCGAGCCGCTTCCCCATCGCCCGCGTTCGGACCCGGATGGCGCCACGCCCCATAGCACCGGCCTCGCCGTTCTCGGCCTGCTTCGGGCAGCGTCCCTCTCCGGCCGGGCTTCTCTTCGCACGACCGCCGAGCAGATTTTGCGCAGCCATGCCTTCGCGCTGGAGAAGGCTCCCACCGCGTTCCCGACATTGCTGCGTGCAGCCAGCTGGGCGGAGCAGGAGTTCTCCTGTGCCGTCATCGTGGGTGCCGCCGACGATCCCCGCACCGCCGCCCTCGCCTTCGCAGCCCGGCGAAGCCTGGAGCCCGATGAGAGTGTCGTCCTGGTCACGGGTGCCGACGTTCCGGGGCTCGACACGACCTGGGCGCACGACCGCATCGCCTTGGACGGCCAACCAACCGTCTACGTTTGCCGTGGGCTCGCCTGCTCCCTGCCCATCACCGAGCCCGCCGATCTCGTCTCTGCGGAGCTGACGAAGCCGCGATGAGTGATCTGACAGCGGCATTTTCCACGGCTGTGAGCCTGATCCTCAGCCTCGACTCGGACCTCGTCGAGATCATCCTGCTTTCGTTGCGGGTCAGCGGTAGCGCGGTCGTTCTCGCAGCCCTGGTCGGCCTCCCTCTCGGGGCCGCCATCGGAGTGCTGCGATTCCGCGGACGCCGCGCGCTCGTGGTGTTGTTGAACGCATCGATGGGCCTTCCGCCGGTCGTCGTCGGCCTGCTCGTCTACCTGATGCTCTCGCGCTCCGGACCACTGGGTTGGCTGGGCCTCTTGTTCACGCCCGGCGCCATGGTGATCGCACAGACATTGTTGGTCACGCCGATCGTCGCAGCACTCACGCGTCAGGCGATCGAAGATCTTTCCGAAGAATATGATGAGCCGCTCCGCTCCCTCGGCGCGAGCTTCCCGCAACGGGTCGCCACCCTGCTCTACGAGGGCCGGCTCTCCCTGGCCACCACGCTTCTGGCCGGTTTCGGGCGAGCCATCGCCGAGGTCGGCGCGGTCATCATCGTCGGCGGCAACATCGCCCACGTGACACGCGTGATGACCACCGCCATCGCTCTCGAGACCAGTCGCGGCGATCTCCCGTTGGCGCTCGGACTCGGCCTGGTGCTGGTCGGGATCGCGATCGTGGTGAACGGCTGTGCGCAGTGGATGCAGGAGGTCGCACGGCGTGCCGCAGCCTGATCCTCTAACCGGCAGGGCGCAGGCTACTCGGCGATCCGCCGGGGCCCAACTGGATCGGCTGCACATCCTTCCGCTACGCCTCGAAGGGGTGGTGCTCGAACGGCGGGGCGTCCGGTTGCTCGACGAGCTCAGCTTCCAGCTCGAGCGCGGCCCCTGTAGCGTGATCCTCGGACCGAACGGCGCGGGAAAGACACTCGCCTTGCGGGTATGCAACGGCCTGCTTCCCCCCGACGCCGGGCGCGTGATCTGGGACGGGCCCGACGCCCACCAGGCCGCCCGTGGCCGAGCCCTGGTCTTCCAACGCCCGATGCTGCTGCGGCGCTCCGCCTGGGCCAATGTCGACTACGCCCTGCGTCTGCGGCGAATACCAAAGCCCGAACGTGACCAGCGCATCGAAACCGTGCTGAGAGAAACCCGGCTCCTCACACTCGCCAGCCGACCCGCGCGCCAGCTCTCGGGTGGCGAGCAGCAGCGCCTGGCCCTGGCACGAGCCTGGGCCATGGATCCGAGCGTGCTCTTCCTCGACGAGCCCGCCGCCGCCCTCGATCCGGGCTCGACGCGTGCGTTGGAAGAAGCCATTCGCGCCGTCCGCGCCAGCGGGACCAAGATCGTGATGACGACCCACGACCTGGCCCAGGCGGAGCGCATGGCCGATGAGATCCTCTTCTTGCATCAAGGTCGCCTGCTCGAGCAAACGCCTGCGGCGGATTTCTTCGCGGGCCCCAGGACGGACGAGGCCCGCGCCTTCTTGAAGGGAGAGGTGCTTTGATCCGCGCGCCTGGGCTCGGGCTCCTACTGGCCGCGATCGCCCTGGCGCCTCTGCAAGCTCTCTCGCAGGGGCGCCCCTACGTCGTACTCGCCGCCGGAACCACCACCCGAGATTCCGGCCTGCTCGCCCAACTCCTGCCGCTCTTCGAAGCTCGTAGTGGCCTTGCCGTGCGCGTGATCGGGGTCGGCACGGGGCGGGCGATCGAGCTGGCCCGGCGCGGCGATGTCGATGCCCTGCTGGTTCACGACCCGGCAGCCGAAGACGCTCTCCTCCGCGAAGGAGTCGCCTCGTTGCGGCGAACCGTCATGGTCAACGACTTCCTGTTGATCGGCCCCCAGGAGGATCCGGCCGGTGCACGCCACGCCAGCGACGCTCCGGCCGCACTCAACAGGGTGGCGCAGGCCCAGGGACTCTTCCTTTCCCGAGGCGACGACAGCGGCACCCACAAGCGGGAGCTCGCGCTGTGGAAGGCCACGGGCACGGCCCCAGAGGGAAGCTGGTATCGGGAGACGGGCTCGGGAATGGGCGCGACCTTGAACACAGCCTCCCAGCTCGACGCCTACACCCTGGTCGATCGCGCAACCTGGCTCTTCTTCCGGAACCGCGGCCAGCTCGCCATCCTGTACGAGGGTGACGCGCGTATGCGAAACCTCTATTCGGTGCTACTCGTCAGCCGCGCCGCCCATCCCCATGTGCGACCGCGAGCCCAGGAGTTCGCCGACTGGCTGGTCTCGAAAGAAGCCCAGGCCGCCATTCGCGCCTACACCATCGACGGACAAGTCCTGTTCCATCCCGCGGCGAACCCGCCATCCGAGGAGAGCCCCTGATGCCCAGTTATGACGAAGCCATTGCCCAGCTCACTGGCCCCGGCGGGCCCTTCGCGATCGTCGATACCGAGATCGGCGGTCAGAAGCTGAAGGTCTTCGAGCGCACCCCTCCTTCGCTTCGCACGCTCTTCGACACCGCTCGTGGCCGCGGAGACGAGCTCTTCCTCGTCTACGAAGACGAGCGCTGGAGCTTCGCGAAAGTGATGGAGCACGTGGATGCCCTCGGCGCCCTGCTCGTCGATCACTACGGGATCGAGCGCGGCGACCGGGTCGCCATCGCCATGCGCAACTACCCCGAGTGGATCGTGGCGTTCGCCGCCATCACCTCGGTTGGCGCCGTGTCCGTGTCGATGAACGCCTGGTGGAAACCCGACGAGATGGCCTACGGCCTCGAAGACTCCGGTGCAAAGCTGTTGATTGCAGACAAGGAGCGCGCTGAAGGCGCCCGTCCGTGCCACGACCGCCTGGGTTTCCGCAGCCTCGTGGTCCGGGCGGAAGGCGAGTTGCCTCCGGGCTGCGATCGCTGGGAAGAGATCCTGCCCCTGGGACAACCGCTTCCCGAGGTCGCCATCGGGCCCGACGACGACGCCACCATCCTCTACACCTCGGGCACCACCGGCCACCCGAAGGGCGCGGTCTCGACCCAACGCGGGGTGCTCTCGGCGCTCCTCGCCTTCGCCTGCCGCGCCACGGCCAACGCCATGGTCTCCCCGCCCAAGGCCGACGACGCGCCGAAGGATCCGAACGCTTTCATCCTCGTCGTTCCTCTCTTCCACGTCACCGGCTGCGTCGCCGTCATGCTCTCATGCTTCGCCTCCGGCACGAAGCTCGTGATGATGTACAAGTGGAACGCAGAACGCGCCCTCGAACTGATCGAGCGGGAACGGATCACCAGCTTCGTCGGTGTCCCCACCATGTCATGGGATCTGCTCGAATCTCCCGACTTCGCCAGCCGGGATACCTCCAGCCTCCAGAATGTGGGTGGCGGAGGCGCCCCTGCACCGCCGGAACTGGTGCGCCGCATCGACAAGGGTTTCTCGAAGGGGCGCCCCTCGATCGGCTACGGCATGACCGAGACCAACGCCTACGGGCCCCAGAACGCTGGGGATGACTACCTGCGCAAGCCCACGAGTTCCGGCCGGGTCGTCCCGATCGTCGAGGTCCGCGTGACCGACGACGACGGCAACACACTCGCCCCCGGCGAGGTTGGCGAAATCTGGTTCCGCGGCCCCCACCTGATCCGCGGCTATTGGAACCGCCCGGAAGCCACCAGCGAAACCATCGTCGATGGATGGCTGCGAAGCGGCGACCTCGGAACCCTGGACGAGGAAGGTTTCATCTACGTCCAGGACCGCGCCAAGGACATGGTGCTACGAGCCGGCGAGAACGTCTACTGCGCCGAGGTCGAAGCCGCAATCTACGAGCACCCGGCAGTGTACGAAGCGGCGGTCTACGGGATCCCGCACGAGCGGCTCGGCGAGGAAGTCGCCGTCAGCATCTACGTCAAACCCGGACGAACTCTCGACCCGGAGGAGTTGAGGCGCCAGGTTGCCGAGCACATCGCGAGCTTCAAGGTCCCGACTCAGCTCGAGCTGGTCGATGCCCCGCTCCCGCGCAACGCCTCAGGAAAAATCCTGAAGCGAGAGCTGCGCGATGCATTTGCGGAGCGGCTCGGGCGTTCCTGAGGGAAGCGCGAAGCGGGGACGTTCTTTCCGCAGTTTCCGTTACTGCCGAAGGGCGCAAAGCGCCCTTCGGCAGTAACGGAAACTGCGGAAAGAACGTCCCCGCCCCGTCAGTCGAGCAGAGCCGGATTGCGGCAGAGATCCTTGGTCAGGTTCTTGTGGTGCGCCTCGAGGGTGCCGCCGCCGATCTCGAGGAGCTTGGCGTCCCTCCATAGACGCTCGACGGTGTACTCCCCCATGTAGCCGTAGCCGCCGAGCACCTGGATCGCGGCGTCGGCGGCAGCTTTCGCCATCTGGCTTGCCACCAGCTTGGCCGCATCCGCCAGCACGCGCTGGCCAGTGGAGAAGAGATCGATCTGGCGGGCGGTGTCGTAGACGAAGGAGCGCGCCGAGCGCCAAGCGGCGAAGTGTTCGGCCAGGTAGCGCTGGATCTGACCGTGCTCGCGAATCGGGACACCAAACGATTTCCGCTCGTTGGCGTACTCCACCATCACACGCAGGGAGCGCTGAGCAATACCGAGGGACATGGCCGCCAAGGTGAGCCGTTCGACCTCGAGGTTGCGCATCATCTGGCGGGTGCCCTCCCCTTCCTCACCCAGACGGCGTGAACCGGGGATGCGCACCTGGTCGAAGACGAGTTCGGCAGTGAACGAGGCGCGCATGCCGAGCTTGTCGGCCCACTTCTGGCCGAGCCGGAAGCCCGGATCGCCCTTTTCGACCAGAAAACTCGAGATCTTGCCCGGATCGGTCGCGGCGTAGACCACGAAGCAATCACCCAGGGTCTGATCGTCGATGCCGCCATTGGTGATGAAGGTCTTCACACCGTCGATCACGTAGTCGCCGTCCACTCGAGTGGCTTTCGTTCGAAGGGAGAGCACGTCGGTTCCGACCTGGGGCTCGGTCATGCACATGCCGCAGACCCACTCGCCGCTGGCCGCTCGGGGCAAGACCTGTTTGCGCTGCTGCTCGTTCCCGTTCACGTTCACGTTCTGGGCGAACAGGATGGCATGGGCCAGCACGGCCAGGGCGAAGCCCGGATCCGAGGTCGAAAGCGCCTCCATCACCTGAACGGCCGCGGTTGCGTCCATTCCTGCGCCCCCGAGCTCCTCCGGCAGCGTCACACCGAGCAGTCCGAGATCGCCCGCCTTCTTGAACAAGGGGAGGTTGAACGCCTCACTTCGATCGTACTCGGAAGCCTGGGGCTCGACCTCGCGGCTCACGAACTCGCGAAGCGACTCGGCCAGGAGCTGGTGCTCCGGAGTGGGGTGGAAAAGATCGACACGGCGCCAAGCCGCCTCCTGCTCCGAGTCGCTCATTCGCGGTTCCTCCTTTCAGGCCGGTCGCGCAAGTGTATCCTTGTGCGGCCCAATCCACCGCCACCGAGGAAACCCGCCATGCAACGCAAGACCTTGACGCTCCTGATCGCCGCCCTCTTGCTCGTACTCCCCGCCTGCGTCGTCATCGAAGATGGCGAGGTCGGCGTCATGAAAAGCTTCGGCAAGATCTCCGACGAGCCTGTTTCCCAGGGCGTCACGTTCGTTCTGCCCGTGGCGCGACAACTCGAGACATGGAACATCAAGCTGCAGGAGCGCAAGGAATCGACGACGGTTCCCTCCTCCGAAGGCATGATCGTCAAACTCGAAACCTCCCTGCTCTTCCAGGTGCTCCCGAACCAGGCGCCGACGCTGCGCAAGACGGTCGGCCGCAACTACGTCGAGAAGGTGGTCGTGCCCTACTTCCGGAGCGCGCTACGCGATGTGGTCTCGGGCTATCAGGTGCGCCAGATCTACTCGACCAAAGGCCGCCTGGAAATCGCGACCCGCATGCGTGACCAGCTGGCGGAGGACCTCGAGCCCCGCGGCATCAAGATCGTCGACGTGTTGCTGCGCGACATCCAGCTTCCCCAACGTTTTCGTGAGAGCATCGAAGCCAAGCTGACCGCCGAGCAGCGGGTGCAGGAGAAGCAATTCGAGCTGGAGCAAGCCAAGAAGGAGGCGGAAATCGAGGTGGCACGGGCCAAGGGCGCTGCCGAAGCCCAGACCATCATCAACTCCACCCTCAGCAACTCGTACTTGCACTACCTCTGGATCCAGACCCTGAACGAGAATCCGAACGTCGTGTACGTCGCCACGGAGGCGAACATGCCCATCTTCAAGCCTGTCGCGACCGGCGGGAACTAGAGGAGGCGTCCGCTAGGCGAGCAGCAGGGAGTGCTCGACGAACTGGGCGATGGCCTGGCGACCGGCGGCAGGCGTGGCCTCGAAAACGAGGCCCGTGTCCGGAAGCAGCTGATAGGTCGAGGCGGCGCGGGTATCGATTCGGCCGCCGTCCGGCAACTCGAAAGAAAGCTCGAAAGCGCTGCCGAGCGGTAGCGGCTCGCTGGAACGCACGAGGCAGCCGCTCTCGGAAAGGGAGAGCAGCTCGCCGGGCCACTCCCGGCCATCGCGTTTCAGCTGTGCCGGGAAATCGACTCCGACCCGAGGCGCGGCCCGAGGTGTGTCCTCCAGCGCCTCCTCGAGCAGCCGGTAGAGCTCATGCAGGCCAGCAGGCTTGTGGACGGCACCGAGCAGCCGGGAGCCGCCGCCCGACGCGCCGCGCCGACCCGTAAGCATCAGGATGGGAACCTTGGCTTGGGGCCCGATCGCCTCCACCTCGGCGAGGCGGGACTCGTCGACCACGAGAAGCTCAGGCTCCCGCTCGGCCCAGTAGGGCGATTCTCGCCAGTCTTCCGGATCCAGCAGTGCGTAGCCCAACCTCGAAAGGATCGTTCGGGTGAGCGGCACGAAGGCGTGCGCCCGTGCGTAGACCAGCACCAGATGGCGCGGCGGGGCCAACTCCTCATCCCGGGTCGCGTAGGGCATGGGCCCCGTATCGGCACTTGCCACCATGCGGTTGAGTCCGAGCCTGTGTTGCCGTACCCAACCCCGGGTTGGCCGCCTAGACTCGCAGCGTGGGGGGGGATCGTCGGCTCGCGTCCTGGCTCGTGGGACAACGACGTGCCATCGAGTGCGCGATGGGGGAGTTGGCTCCGAGGCCCGGCGCCCGCACCGCGGAGGCGGAAGCCCTGCGCCGGCTGCGCTCGTTCGCAGTGCTCGCGCTAGGCAGCGGCAGCAAGGCACCTCCCTCCCTCGAGGGCTTGCGTGTGAGCGAGCGGCGCCTGGCACCTCTTCTCGAAGCCTGGTTCGAAGCGGCCTGCCGCACTGCTGGCCCGGACCACAGCGAGGTCCGGGCACGCCTCACGCCCATCCTTGCCCGGTTCCGCAACGAGCTGCGCACGACACCCACCGCTGTCCGCGCCAGCGGCGCCCCGCGAACGAGCAAGCGGCGAGCGGTCTCGGCCGCCATCGACCGGGTCAGCGATGCCTTCCTTGCGATCGATCCGGATACAGGCCGCATCGCCGATGCCAACCCGGCCGCGGGCGCGCTGCTCGCCACGACCCGCGACGCACTGGTTGGCGCGGAAGCCATCTCATTCGTCCCCGAGCCAGAACAGGTCGGATGGTGGACCGAGCTCGACGCCATCGCGGAGGGCGACGGCAACCGGCGCTTCCGAGGCCAGCTACGCGACAAGAACGGTCGGGAGGTCGCAGTCGAAGCCCATTTCACCCGCTTCGCAACGCGCCACCGAACGCTGGCACTCTGCCTGGCGCGAGCTCTCTAGCGAAGAGGGGGGACGTTCTTTCCGATGTTTCCGTTATCGAGG
>JAFDCZ010000297.1 GCA_019312665.1 Deltaproteobacteria bacterium
CGTAGGCCCGTATCTCTACTCCCTGTTGACCGGGACGCTGTCCTGGGCCAAACATCGCTGGAAGAACGGATAGGGCACGGCACTCGCCAGCCTCGGATTCGATCATTCGAAGCCGTGCCCCGGGATCAGGATCGTGGGCTCTACTCCTCTTCTGGCGCGTTGAGTAGACGAACGGGTACCCGAGGCGCGTGCGCTCTGGTCTGCGCCTATGCTCTCAAACCATGAGGCCCGAGGCAGTCGCCGAGATCCTCCTGGTGCGGGCCGTGGAGGAGGAGCATCCCGAGGCGATCGAGCCGGGGCTGTTGATCGATGCGCTCGAGGCGGCGGGTGCACCCCAGGAGCCGCGCAGCTGGCTGGCCCGGCGCGCCGCCTGGCTATGTGATCATGCCCTTGCCCGCTTCCATCCCCTGCTCGCCATGCCACGGGTCGGGTTGGTGGCGGGCCCGTTCCTGCTGATCGTCGCGTTCGTGGTAGGTGTCCTGACCAATTCGTTTGGCCCCGTCGAGCGGATCCACGCCATCGCCAACCCGATTGTTGCGCTGATCGTCTGGAACCTGCTGGCCTACCTCCTGCTCGTGTTCGGTGGCGTAGGCCGCTGGCTGCGCCTGGTTCCCTTCGACTTCGGAGAAAAGCGCAGAGCCGAGCGTCCCCCGCGCCAGGCTCATCTGCCGGATCGTTCCTCGTGGCGGGTGCGGATGGTTCGACGAGCCGTGCCCGCCTTGTGGCTCTTCCTGCAACGCGGGCGGTTCGAGGCCCAGGAGCAGGGTCGTGTGCTGCGGGATGTGGCCCGTGGCTTCTGGAGGCATTGGACCGAGCGCGCGACGGCGGTCTTCGAGTGGAGCACGCGGCGGATCTTGCACCTGATCGCCATCGGTGTGGCGGCCGGTGCGGTAGCGGGAACGCTCGTTCGCGGGCTCTTCTTCGACTATCACGTCGTCTGGCGCAGCACGTTCTTGCGCGAGCCTGAGGGCGCCGCTCGTCTGCTCGATCTCGTGCTCGGGCCGGCGGCCAGGATCCTTGGCCAACCGCTTCCTGGCGAGGCCGGGGTGCGCGCCATGATGGGGCCGGAGGGCGTGGATGCGGCGCCGTGGATCTTGTTGTTCTCCGTCTCTGCCCTGTTGTGGATCGGCATTCCGCGGCTCCTGCTAGCGATGCATGCCACCTGGCGGCTCGGTCGTCTGGGTGCAGAGATCGATCTGGGCCTGGAGGATGACTACACCAAGGCCCTGCTCAGCTCCGCGCTCTCGCGTCAGCTCGACCAGGTCGTCGATCGCATTCAACACGACGTCGAGCAGCAGAGCCGTCGCTTCGCCGACCAGGTGGGCCGCCACGTTTCGGAGACGCTCTACGACGAGCGGGTCGTTCCGCGGCTCCAGCGCTTTCGTCAGGAAGGCGGCCGGCTCGCCGATCTGGAGACGGATGTCGAGGAGCTGGCGCGAAGCTTTCAGGTCGAGATCGAGGGTTTTCTGGAGGATGCCCGATCGCAGTTTGAGACGGAGCTCGCACGGGCGGTAGCGGAGCGCCTGAATCTCGATCGGCCGGTGGCAGCTTCGCCCGGCGCGCTCTCGGGCGGCGAAGTGGCCGAGCGCTCCGGTACGTCGGCCCGCGATGTCGGGAACAAGGTCGGCAGGCATCTCGCGGACGTGGTGGCTTCGGCCGTTTCAGCCGGCGTGGCCCTGGGCGTCGGAGCCGTGAGCGGCGGATTCGGCAAGGTTCTCGGCACCGCGGTCATCGTCGGCCTGTTGCACACGACAGGCCCGGTCGGCTTTCTCGTGGGCGCATTGGCCGGCTTGATCGGGGCCGGCGGCATCTACTGGCTCGGGCGCGATCGGGCGGTTTCCGCGGTCAAGCGAGTTTCGCTGCCGGGCATCGCGGTCCGCGGACTGCTGCGCGAGGCGCGTTTCGGACGAATCGTCGAAGAGGGGCGGGAGACCTGCCGGCGCAGCGTGCGCGACCTGGTGCAAGAGCGCCTCGAGACCCTGGCGCCCGAGATCGCAGAGCGCATCTGGGCGGACGTGAAGCCGCTGGTCGGAGAGCGCGCGCGCCCGGTGTCGGTCCGTCCGAAGTAGCGGGCTCGTCAGGCGATCTCCGAGCGCACCCCCAGCTGGGCGCCGGCTGAGCCCTGCGAAACCGCCTGGTTGGGGCTCCCTAGTGAGTTGAAGTCACTCTGAAATGCTATAAAAGCAAGCGCTTGCTTGCTATCTTGGAATACATGGAAGCGGTCAGAGCAGAATCGGATCTCCTGAGTCGGGGCGAGCAGACCCGAGAGCGCATCCTCTTCTCAGCCACGGGTCTGTTCGCGGCCCGCAACTTCGCTCCCGTCACCATGCGAGCGATCGGCGAGGCAGCTGGGCTCGACAACTCGAGCCTCTACCGCCATTTCGACAGCAAGAACGATCTCGCACAGCAGGTTCTCCAGCGCGCGATGGCCGGACTCGCAATGCAGCTCCTGCCAACGGTGACCCGTGAGTCTGCAACGCTCGATGGGCTGGTGCAGGTCCTCTCCACTGCATCCCTGTATTTCTGGGATCACCCCGACGCAGCTCGCCTCGTCCTCTTCTGGGTCCTCTCACCGGTGGACGCGGCGACAGGCTTCGATGTCTCACTCCCCGTCGACACCATCGGGGAACCATCAGGAAACCTCTACCGCCAGATTGCAGAACTCGTCGGCCAGGCGCGCGAGGCAGGTGAGATTCGAGACATAGCGTGGCCGGATGCGTTCGTTGCAGCCATGGGCGCCGTCATCCTGCGTCCCGCCACCTACGGATCGCTGCTCACGAGTCAGGAGCCCGAGTGTTCTGCCGCCGATGCACGGCGGGCGTGGCGAACGGAGGTCCGCTCATTGGTGCGAGGAATCCTCGCGCCGTGACATGAGGAGCGACGCGAGGGTTCGAACGTGCCGACATTCTTCGCAGCATCGTGTTGCTCCGAACCCTTCTTGCCCATGCAATGAGTCGGAGGCCGAGTTCAAGCCTGCGGAAGCTGGCGCAAAGCCATACGCGGGCCACGCCTCTGCCGATGTTTCCCTTTCGCGTGAAGCCAGCGGATCACACGTCCGCGTTGCCCGCGGAAGGGCTCGAGCAACTCGAGCATGCGCTCGTCGTCGGCGCGCTCTTCGCCGGCCAGGCGATAGGCGACGAGATGCGGGAGGTTCCAATCGCCCAGCGGCACCTGGTCGGCGAAGCCGAGCCCGCGACCCATCACGGAAGCGGCCGTCCACGGGCCGAGCCCTGGCAGGGCTGTCAGGCGCGCGAAGGCGTCGGTCTCGTTCATGTGGCCGGCTTCCTCCAGCCGGCTGGCGCGCTCGCCGATCCGCCTCAGCGTCTCGCCCTGACGCGGCAGGATGCCCAGCGGCGCAAAGCGAGCGGGCGCCAGATCTCGAAGCTGCTCCGCTGCGAGGGGGAGTTGCAGCTCATCGAAGGGTCCGGGCGCGGGCTCGGACAGGTGCGCCAGCAGATTCCGGAAGGCGCGCTTGGCCTCTTTCCCCGAAACCTTCTGTTGCAGTACCGCCGGCACGAGAAGCTCCACGACCCGATGTCCGCGTGCGAAACGAATGCCTGGACGGCTCATCGCGAGCCTGCGAATGGGAGCCGGGAAGTCGTCAGGGGAGGGCGGTTCGTCCGTGAGCCCGAGCAGGTCCGGTGCGTGCT
>JAFDCZ010000156.1 GCA_019312665.1 Deltaproteobacteria bacterium
CTTGCTCGTGTAGACCGGATCGAGCAGAAGGCCCTCCTTGCGGGCACAAAGGGCAATCGCCTCGAGCCCCTCCTCGCTCGGAACGCCATACCCCTCGCCCAGGAAGGCGTCGGTCAGTTTGATCGCGTCGTCAGGCAGCCTCGACTGGCCCAGCAGATCGCAAACCTCCCCCGCCAACGCGGAGAACGCAGGCTGATCTTCCTGAGCCTGATGGGCGACGCAGATGCCTTGAATGGACAGCTCGCGCTCCGCCAGCTGAAAGCCGCATAGCAGGCCCGCTAGTGTACCTCCCGTCCCCGCAGCCACGTAGATGCGCTCGAACGCCGGCGCCCCTGCCTTCATCTGAGCATCGCATTCCAATGCAGCACGCACGTAGCCGAGCGCTCCGATCGGCGTCGAGCCGCCAGGTGGATGCACTGCAGCCGGCTCGCCACGACGATTCGCAGCCTCGACCCGTTCCTGGATCATTCGAAGCGCTTCCGCCTCGTCATCGACCACGAAGACTTCGGCACCGAACAACTCATCGAGAAGCACGTTCCCGCTGTGCTCGTAATCGGTCCCACTGCGCGGCACCACACGCGGCAGTACGAGCTCACAGCGCAAACCCAGACGTGCAGCAGCAGCCGCCGTCTGACGAGCATGATTGGATTGCACGCCCCCCACCGTGATGACCGTTCGCGCGCCTTGCGCTCGAACCTCGCCCATCAGGTACTCGAGCTTCCGCACCTTGTTCCCGCCCATTCCGAGGCCCGTGCAGTCGTCCCTTTTTACCCAGATCTCGGGGCCACCGAGGGCGGCCGAGAGGCGGGGGAGGTGCTCGAGCGGGGTCGGCGCGTGGCCGAGCGGAACGCGCGGGAACGCCGCCAGGGGGCCTGCTTCGTCACCCGAAGCGTTCGTTCCATCGAGTCGATCCTTCGGCATGCCACCGGGTATCCCAGAATCCCGAGGCAAGTGCAACTCCCCGATCAACCGCCGGCTGCGACTACGGAACCTGCTCGCGGGTGGCCCGAGGGGCCTCCAGGAGCCAGTAGAGGACGTTGTCTCTGAAGGTCGCGCTCCGAGTCAAACCGAGGTGATCGTTGGGTAGGAACAAGACGTGGCTCCAATCGATCGGCGTCTTGAGCCAGGGCGTCCAACCCTCGGCGACGCGCTCGTCCAGGAGCGCACTCGAGCGAAGCACCGTTCCGTCACCGGGGCCGTGTTCGATCACCTTCACGCGACCGTCGCTCGAGGAGACGGAGACCAGACTTGCCGTCTCGGCCGCATCCCCCGCAACGAGGTGGAGAGCGAGACCCTCCGGTGTCTGAACGGGCGTGTCGAGGACAGCGTGAACGGCGGCCGCACGAGCCAGCATCCGGCACTGGAGGGCCAGCGCGATGCGCCGCCTCTCGGCCGGCTCCTCGATGCCGGGGAGCAACGCCTCCAGGATGCCGGCTTCGCCGGGAGACGCGAGCCCCCAACCCATGCGCTCCCAGAGCGCCGGATCCATCAGATCGACTGGACGATCCCGGTCGCCGTCCCAGACGACGACGCGATGCCGCGACCGCGGCAGCAGCTGATACGCGGAGGGGAAGGTGCCGATCAGCGCGGGCGGGTACACCGGCAACAGAGGCGCGAGTTGGTTTCCACTTACCAGATCTTCGAAGGCCTGCACCGAACCCGCATTGGGAGTGGCGACGAGGATCGCCCGCTCCACGAAGTGCGCACCTTCCCATGTGAGCTCGGGCGGCTCACCATTCGGGCCCAGTCCCTGGGCGCCGTAACGCAGGAACCACCTCGTCACGAGGCCGCCCATCGAGTGCGCGGCGATGTCGAACTTCACTTCCGCATCGTCGACTCCGTAGAGCTTCCGGTACTCCTCCTGGACGTAGGCTCTCTTCTCCTGGATGAAGGCCGCGAGACGCTGAGCGTTGGCCACATTGTCGAGCCGCCAGTCGTAGTCGAACTGGAAGCAGGTGAAGTGGCCCGGCCCGTAGTCGATCTCCCCGCCGAGCCCGAGCGCTTCGTCGCGGTACCCCCCGGCGCCCAACGTGGCGAGGATTCGAGCGTAGGCTTCGATCTCGATCGGGATGCCAGCAAGCCGGATCCGGATCTGCTCGAGCACACCGTCGGGCTCGAGCCCATCCATCAGTTCCTCGACGGGAATATCGTCGCGGACAGGCAAAGCCAGAAGGCGCAGCCCATCGGGATCGGTTCCCGCTGCGCTGGCCTCGAAGGCTCCCCAAGCCAGGGCTCCGGTCGCCTGGTCGACCAGGCGCGTCCCCAGGAGGCCGGGGATCACGATGATCGGGTTGCGATCGGGCCCGTGGTAGTGTGCCGCCGGGTTGTAGATCAGGGCCAACTCGGGCTCCGGTTCTCGCGGCCCCAAGAGGGGCACCGCCGTGCACCCGGTACCGATGAGCACGAGAACGAGCCCGTAGCGGAGCACGCAAGCTACGCCCGTCACCTGCCCCGTACCTCGCATCCGTCCCTCCTCCGCGACACCACGCGGTGCCCCTACGATGCCATACACGAAATGAGACCCAGATCCACTGAAAATCAAATGGAACCACTCCTCATGGGTGCGATAGAACTTCCGGACCGAGCTGGCCACTTTTCCCAGCGGTCCCATGGCACCGACCCTTGGCCTAACGCACGTAGCCACTGATTGCGGACAGGATCGCGCGGCCCATGGTTTCCAGGATCTGGGGGCTCGTAGTCTCCGGCAGATCCCCGGGCACGTGGTGGTAGGGTTGCTCGGAGACCAGACCCAGAACGGTTTCATACCCGTGGGACACGATCTCCCTCATCTCGCCCAGCTTCAGCAGCTGATGGGGAACGATGAACGTCCGGGTGCCCCAGAACTGCCGGAGCATCGAAAACGAATCGCTCCAGTCACAGCTGAGGAGCGTCCTTGCCTTCTCGTCCACCAGGGTGATGCCCGCGTCGTGCTCTACCCAACTCCTTTGCGCGATCCCCGCGCCCAGATGCAGCCAGAGTGCGGTCTTCCCAGGCAGAGGAAGCGTGCCCGCCTGCTGGGCCGTCCGCGCTCCCAGGTCATGGAACTCGTGCCCGGAATTGGAGGTGAAGAGCCAGCTCGGCCCGCCCTCGAGCACCGATGCCCATTCGGCGAGTGCGCGGAAATAGGCGATGCCCGGCCCGCGCTCTCCGGCACAGGTCGTCCACCCGGATTGCGGCGTCGAAACGACGATCCACTCGTCGCCGCGAACCAACCGCCCCTGCACGTTCTGCCCGACTACGGAGCGATGCTTCCCCTCCAGCCGAAACGTCGCACGCGAGCCCACTGCCGCCAACAACCGCTCGCGATCCGCACCACCCACCAATGCCAATGGGATGCGCCACCGCTCCCGATCGTCGGCCACATTCCCGAATTGGATGCGGCCGGACGGGTGTTTGCAGATCGCCACGATGGCTACCGCGCCGCGCTCCCACACCCGCGCGAGGGCCGACATCTGATCCGGTAGATCGATCGTGTTGCCCGTCTCCAACTCGACGATTGCAATCGCGCCATCAAGGTCGGCCGCAGCCTCGTTTGCCGCAGCAAGACGCGCGGTCAAGGGGCCACCCGAGATGGCCACCGGGTACTGAGGTGCCGCCGCGATCCTCGCCCCATCCTCCAGCACGAGGGACACTTCCTCGGCATCGAATTGCTCGATTCCGAACTCCTGGCGGTGGACCTCGAACCCCAGCTGCACGAGGTGATTCGCCTGCCAATCCGACGTGAGCCGGTCGGGTTCCTTGCCCGTGTGATGGACGCCGAACCGCGAATAGGCCTCGACGGCGGCGAACAACCTCTCCCCGGCGAAAGCAGAGGGAGTGTCGGCCCACGACCGGGGCGGAATGCCCGGACAGAGCAAGGCCGCTCCACCCACCCACGTTGCAGAACGCTTGAGAAAGGTTCGCCGGTCGAGCGGCACGTCGGGAATCCCCTGCTTCACTTTGCCTGGGGTGAGCCCTCTGGGCCTAGTCGAGATCGCTGGCGCCATGACGTTCGGGCACGCGCTCTTCTTCGGGGCCCCAGGCTTTGTTGACACGCTGCCCCCGTTGGACGGCTGGCCGTTCCTGAATTTCCGACGCCCATCGAACGACGTTCGTGTACGACTTCGCGTCGAGGAAGACCTCTGCATCGTAGATATTTCCCAACACCACACTGCCGTACCAGGGGAACGTGGCCATGTCGGCGATCGAATATTCGTCTCCGCCGAGAAACCTTCGCTCGGCCAGATTCCGATCCAACACGTCGAGCTGGCGTTTCACTTCCATCGCGAACCGATTGATCGGGTATTCGAATTTCTCCGGTGCATAGGCGTAGAAGTGGCCGAAACCGCCACCCAGGTACGGGGCACTGCCCATCTGCCAGAAGAGCCACGACATGCACTCAGCCCGGGCGGCAGGCTCCTTGGGGAGGAACGCATCGAATTTTTCTGCCAGGTAGACCAAGATCGCTCCGGACTCGAAGATGCGGGTCGCCGGCGTCGTGCCATGATCCACGAGAGCTGGGATCTTGGAATTGGGATTGGCCGCGACGAAGCCACTGCCAAACTGATCACCCTCTCCGATATTGATGAGATATGCGTCGTACTCGGCCTCTTTCTTGCCGAGTGCCAGAAGTTCTTCCAGAAGCACCGTGACCTTCACCCCATTGGGCGTCGCGAGCGAATAGAGCTGCAGCGAATGCTCGCCGACCGGCAGATCCTTTTCATGCGTGGAGCCCGAGATCGGCCGGTTGATGTTGGCGAAACGCCCTCCACTTTCAGAATCCCATTCCCAGACTTTCGGCGGGGTATACGAAGAAGAGTCGGTCAAGAGGCGCCCTTTCCCGTGATGAATGGAGTCGTCGTACACACGAGGTGTCCCGAGAGGCGCATGATCGGGCAACCCGGACGCGGATTCCAGTGCGAATCAGCAGTCGAGGCCAATCGAGGCCACCCGGATGGGGCCCCGGCGACCACCAGCCCTCGTGACCCTTCCTGACAGCTCACAAGTCAGACACAGGGGCGCGATCCGGGCCCGGCTCAGGCCTTTGAGATCAGGTGACGCCCACGAGGAAGCTGGGGCTACCCTGCATCGTTGAGCCAGCCCGATCGGCCTGGCCAGGCGACACGGGCCAGGAAACACAGGCTGCGGATGACGCACCACAGCCGATCGGAGGACGAGGCATTGGGAAAAGAAAACAAGGAATTCGAGTTGCGCGGCGTGAATCATCTGGCGCTTGTCTGCAAGGACATGGCGCGTACGGTCGACTTCTACGCGAACGTGCTGGGAATGCCGCTCACGAAGACGCTCGACCTTCCGGCCGGGATGGGACAGCACTTTTTCTTCGACATCGGAAACGGCGACTCGCTCGCGTTCTTCTGGTTCCCTGAGGCACCCGACCGTGCCCCGGGAGTGGCTTCGCCGGCACACAACGTCGGTGAGGGTTCCATCACCACGGCGCACGGTTCGATGAACCATATCGCCTTCGACGTCGCCCCCGAGAAGATGGAAGTGTATCGGGAGCGCCTGAAGGCGAAGGGCATCGACGTCACGGAGATCGTCAATCACGACAACTCTCCGATGCAGATCAGCAAGGAGGTCACGGACGATGTCTTCGTCCGATCCATGTACTTCCTCGATCCAGACGGTGTGCTGCTCGAGTTCGCGGCGTGGACGAGAGAGTTGCGCGCGGACGAGGCAGGGCACGAGCCTGCCACGGCGGCGGACAAGCAGCGCTACCTCGAGGAACAACAGGAGTTCATGGCGCGCATGAGGAAAGACTCCTGACATGACGACGATTCACGAGCCGGCGCGTGAGACGGAGGTTCTCACGCGCTGCGATGTGCTCGTCGTAGGCGGAGGCTCGGCCGGCACGGCCGCGGCCATCGCGGCGGCGCGCGAGGGTGCGCGCGTCGTCCTCGCCGAGCGCTACGGATCCTTGGGCGGTCTGGCGACCGGCGGCCTGATCGCGCTCCTGCTGACCCTCGACGATGGGCTCGGCAGGCAGGTCATCGGGGGAATCTGCGAGGAGGTGACGCGCCGCATGCGGGAGAAGGGAGGCGCCTTCCATCCGCCCGCTGAGGAATGGGGCGACGAAGACCCCGAGAAGATCGACCACTACCGGAAATGGGGGCTCGTCTGGGGTGGGGCCCGGGCGCGCCATCGGGTGCGCTACTCGGTCGCCTACGACCCGGAAGTGATGCGGCTGGTGTTGAACGAGATGGTGACCGAGGCCGGCGTCGATCTGATCTTCCATCTCTGGGGCGCAGATGCACTCGTCAAAGACGGTCGCCTGATCGGCGTCGCCTTCCAATCGAAGGCGGGACGCCAGGCCGTGCTGGCCGACATCGTGATCGACGCGACGGGCGACGGTGACGTCTTTGCTTCGGCCGGTTGCGCATTCGACCATGTGAGCGTCCACCCATGGCTGTGGTTGCGGGTAGGCGGCGTCCGAGAGCTCGAGCGCGTGCTCGCAGAGGGAGCGCCATTCTTTCGGACACCGAATGCGGAGCAGGTGCTGTTTCCCTGGGGCAGCATGGCGAGCCTCAACCGCAAGATCGACGCAACGAATCCCCGAGACCTGACCTTCGCCGAGATCGAATGCCGTCGGCTCGTGATGGAGGAGTTCGAGAAGCTCAAGAGCTCGCGACCCGAGCTGGCGGAGGCCCACATCTGCAACATCGCAACCCAGCTGGGGATCACGGAGAGCCGGCGATTGGAAGGGCGCTACATCCTGAGCATCGAGGATCGCGGCAAGCCGTTCGAGGATGCCATCGCCATCACCGGCCATTGGACGAAGTACGGTGCCGTCTACGCCGTCCCCTATCGCTCCCTTCAGGCACGCGAGTTTCCCAACCTCATGGCCGCTGGGCGCAACATCTCGGTCGACCATCGCACCCACAACGCCACCAAGGAGATTCCGCCCTGCATGACGACCGGCCAGGCCGCTGGCACCGCAGCGGCAATGGCGATCGGCCTCGGCGGAGAGCTGGCGCGGGTCGATGTTGCACGGCTGCGCGACCGGCTGCAGCAGGCGGGGGGAATCGTCGACTACCCGTTCGACTCGCCCGTGAGCTGAAGCCCCATCGATCCGAGCAAAATCCGGGGCGGCTCTGCCGGTGCCCGAAACGCACCTAACACCAGGAGCCTTCGGGTGCCGGTCGTTCGAGCAACTCGCGAACGTTCGCCTCGATCACGCGGTAGCCGACGTTGCCCGCCAGGCGCTGACGATCTTCGTTCAACGAGAGTGTCGGGCTGACACGGACCCCACTGGTCTGCGCCAGCTCGATGTCGCCGGCCAGGGCCGCGCATGCCTCACCATTGTCGAGCAGGACCTCGATCGGCGCCCGCGCGAGGCCCGCGCGCTCTGCTTGGCCAAGGAGCGCGGCCTGGCCACCGATGTCGGCGGCCTCTTCGAAGAAGGCCTGTCGCAGGCTGCGAGCCGCCCCCGCCAGGGCGCCGTCCTCCAGTTCGCCGCGTGCCTCGAGCAAGCGCACGGCACACAGGTAGAGGTGCGCCGGCATCGAGGAAGCCGGGGTCGCCTCGAGCCATACACGTGGGTGCAGCTCGACGTGCTCGAACTTCGCACCAACCTCCTGCACGAGCGCTGCGTAGCCCTCGAGGCCGCCGCGAGCCGACCATTGCCGCGCGAGCTTTCCCTTGACGTCACCGAAGACCGAAAGAAAGCGGTAGTCCATCGAGATCTGGCCGGGGAAGCTCTCGTGGAGTTCTTCGTAGCGAGCCTGGGAAACGTAGGCCCAGACGCAGAGGGCGTCCGAGAAGTGCGTAATCTGGATCCGGGGCATGTTGGGTCCTCAGCGAGATTCGTGCTTGCCGTTCTCGGCGAAGCTGCAGAATCGTACTCCATGGATCGTGCTCGAACGCCCGTGCTGCCATGAATCGACCGAGATCCCATGAAGAACGCGTCGTATCCGAGAGCAGCTCGGATGGAAAGCGCCTACGCGGCGCCCTCCTCTCCCTGCCCGAAATGGCGTTCTCCAGCAGACGGATCGCTTCGCCACGCCGAATCTGGCTTCGAACGACCCGCGCTGGCGGCCGCGTGCAGCGTCACTACTTGTCGTGGCAAAGCAGGCATTGACTGCTTGTCCCGGTCCCCGAGTTTACCGGCCGGAGCAGAGGGGTTCCCTCCATGGCATCATCGTTGTGGACATCGTGGCAGGTCGCGCACTCGACACGTCCATCTTCCAACAGGGCTTCCACCGAAAGGCCGTTGGCGAGCATGGCGGAGGCCGGGTCGCGAAGCTGCGAATCCCTCCCCGCCTCGTAGGTGATCGAGATCGGGTGGTTGTTCGTCAAGCTCGCCGAGGTATTGCCAACGCTGAGCCTCGAGCCAACCGATCCCGCTCCTGTCAGCCGGCCGTCGTATTGGTTGACTGCCGTGATGCCATCGTGACACCCGAGACAGAGTTTGGAGCTTCCGGTGGGGGCGGGCTCGATTCTGCCATCGATCCAATCGATCATGCTTGGATCCGAGCCGTACATCTGCCATGTCACCGCGCTGATGTTCTGTTGGCTCCAGGGTGTGCCCGTACCGCCGTAACTCACCCGTTCTTTCTTGTGGGGCATATGGCAGGCCTGGCAGGCCTGCCCACCGGTCTCATTCGATCCGAACACGGCTTCTTCGACTTCAAGGAGGTGATCTGGCTGGGCCCACAGGTCATGCGAGCTCCCCGAGACACCTGCCACAGCCTGACGGGGGCTGATGCACGAGTTGGGAACACCGATGGCAAGCAGCACCACCAGATGGCTCGCAGCTGTCACCCGCCTCCTCATCGCACCTCCGGACTCGACTCCGTCGAAGTGGGGCGCAGGTGGCTCCCGCGATCCGAGTCTGCCAGCAGCCCCATGAATCAAGGGGATTCAACCTCGCTCCAGATCGCTCATCGGAAGACCGGTCCCAGGGCCTGAATGCCCGGCAGGCCATTCACACGGCGGGTTCTCGCTGCGGGAGCCCCTAGAGGTCCGAGTTCATCCGGATCACGATCCGGTCGGGCACGACGCGCTCCGATTCCCAGGTGTGGCCACCTCCAGCGGCGTCATCACAGGCATTGATGAAGCCGTCCGTCACGTGGCGGAGCACCTCGGGGTAGGCTTCGGCCTTCGTGACCACGATGCGAAGGCGCAGCTCGTGATCCGGATCGGGCTCCACCTGCCACGTCGAGAAGTTCATCAGCGAGCCGTGCAGCGTCACGATCAGGCGCACCCTCGCTAGAGAGCTCTTGGGCGCCCAGGTGCTTCCGTCCCTCAGTGATTCGAGCTGCTGGTAGAGGCCTCCGTCGAGCAGACGCCGCGCAGCGGCCGCACCTCGCTCCCGCAGCCACGGAACACCCCCGTTTCCAGTCAGATGAAGCAGCGCGTGCGTGAGCCGCTCGTAGGATTCGATCGGGTACCAGGCGAACAGATCGAGTTCCTCCTCGAGCAACTCGAGGTCCTCGGCGAGCAGGTACTTGCCGATCTCCGCCTCGGAGAACCCGCCAGCGCTGACGAGCTCTCGCACATCACCCACCAGGCTGCTGATGGCCAATCCTTTGATGGCATCCGTCATTCGATCCTCTATGCGCCCTTTTCGACCCCCCACGGGTGACACTTGAATGCGTGAAGGGGATCGCAAGAATTCCCTAGAATCTCGGCATGCCGAAACGAAGTGTTCTCCTACTCCTCGCCCTCACCGTGTTCATTTCTGCTTTGGCTTGCGCGCCAGAGACCGGTGCATCCGGCGATCACTTTCCCGGTGCGGGAACCGTCAACTCCATCGCAGCCGACGAGAGAAAGATCAACATCACACACGATCCGATCCCCGCCCTCGGCTGGCCCGAGATGACCATGGATTTCCAGCTGGCTGACGCTGTCACTCTCGAAGGGATCGAACCCGGCCAGAAAGTCGAATTCCGGCTGCGCAAGCGGGCCGACGGCGCGTACGTGATCGAAAGCTTCGACCTCGCGAAGGATTGAAGAGCCGGAAGCCATCTCCTCAGATTTCCGCTGGTCCGAAAATCCCCTGGCAGGTCACTACGTTCCACAACTCGCCATCGGGATCAGGATCGGCGGTGCTGTCGCATGAAGGCTCGAGTCGGGGTTCGGGAGCCAGCGGGCTGGCCGGGTCGCTCTAGCGCTGGTACTCCGAGAACTTCGCGAGAGACTCCCGGAGGAAGCTCTCGTACTCCTGCCGCCCTTGCGCCGAGCGGTACGGCAGCCCCAGCGAGCGGGGGTCCATGACGAAGTTGGCGACCGGCTCGAAGAAGAAAGGGATCGAAAGCCGTGGGCGTTTCGCGAAGAGCACCCGATGTCGGGTAGCTTGGACGTCGCCACCGGTCATGCGCTGAAGAGCCAGCCCCGTGTTGACGACGAAGGCATTCGCGTCGGGCTCCACGGAGTGCCAGCGACCATCCTCTCCCCGGACCTGCAGGCCACCGCGTTCGTCCTGGTGAAGCAGCGTAAGCAGTCCGCTATCGACATGAGCCTTGCAAGAGAGCTCCGCACCGTCGTCTTCGGCGATTGCCACGGGCTCCTCCCGCTCAGGATAGAAGTTGAAGCGCAACGTCGAGAGGCTCTCGGGCCGCGCGAACTCCGCGGCCACGCGCTCGGGCCGACCCCCCAAAGCCGCAACGAGAGAACGGAGCACAACGGATGCGAGCTGACTCAAAGCAGCGAAGTACCGAGCGACGACCGCCGCCCATTCCGGGTCCAACTCGTCTGGAAACAGATTCTGCTCATGGAAGGGACATCGAAGGAGTTCCGCATCCTCGAGGTTCGGCTCCCCCACGTCGAGCCCCTCCTTGCCTTCTACGGAACTCGGAAAATACCCACGATATACGTTCGCACTGTCGGGATTCCATCGCCGAGGAGCCACG
>JAFDCZ010000298.1 GCA_019312665.1 Deltaproteobacteria bacterium
GCTACGCCACCCTGCCCCAGCCAAGCCTCGGCGAGGTCCGGTCGGTTGCCAAACACCACCACACCCACGGCTGCGACCAATCCCCACAGCCCGAGGAGTCCCCCGACCACGAGCCGCAGCGGCGGAAGCGGCCGAACAGGCTGGAGCCCTTGGGCCAGCTCGCGGATCAGCTCCTCACTCCGGTCATCACTGCCAGGCTCGCTTCGCTGTTCGTTCACGTGCGTTCCCTTCCCAAAAGATCGCGCAACGCGCGGTAGCCTCGGTGAGCCCGGAGCTTCAAGGCTCCCGGCGTGATGCCGGCCTTCTCGGCCGCTTCCTGCACCGAAAGGCCCTCGAGCTTCAAAAGCGTCACGGCCTCACGCTGGTTGGCCGGGAGCCGATCAAGGGCGCGGATCAGGCCCCTCGAGATGGGACCTTCCGCAGAACGAGCGGCGGCCGGCAGGGCATCGGGCTCTGTCTCGCCCTGGCGGTTGAGTTCCCTGGCCCGGCGCCGCGCTTGATCCACGCTGGCGTTGCGGGCGATGGTGCGCACCCAAGGCAGGAGCGGCCGCTCCGGGTGGTAGGTATGACGGGCCGTATGGATGCGCATCAGGACTTCCTGGACGACGTCTTCGACGGCCGCATCATCGCCGACGCGGCCCCGTACCACGCTGCGGACGTAGGGAAGCAACTCGGTCAGGACGCGCTGATACGCCTCGGCATTGCCCTCCTGGGCGGCGCGCATCCAGCCTCGCCAGCGCTCGGCGCGCTCTTCTCGCTCGCTGCCCATGGGCCGCCGTCGCTCCAGTTCCAGGGTCCGATCCCGAGAGGCCCCACCCATCTGTCGATCCAGATGGCCCGCCCTGCGCGGGGAGGCATTCCGCGGCGGCGCCGGCCGATCCAGATCCACGAGCGCCGGCCCCAAGGTAACTCCGAACGACATACCAACGTAGTACGTTCTGAAATGGGGCGCGGTTTCGCCTCGGGAGGCCGATCTACCCGGTGGGCGAATTTTGGAGCAACGAGGCGCGGTGCCACAGCCGCACGATCGCCCTCTTCCTGATGCTCAACCTGGCCGCCGGCTGCGCCTCCCCACCGCCTCTGGATCCGATGAAGTACCGGCTCGCAGACACCGGTAGCGGCTGGGAGGTGGCCGGTGCCGACCGGGTCCTCGAGGACCTGGCGCCCCGCTACCCGGATTTCTTCGAAGTCGTGCTCGATCGCAGCCATAGCGAGGACCCGCCGACCGGGGATCTGCGTGACGACCTCGAAAAGCAGCCCGTCGATCGGTCCAACTACGATGCGCTGAACGCCATCGCGATCGGCTACTACGAAATGAACCATCGGGGAGAGCTGGCGCGGGAGAGCGGCGATGTGGCGTTCATCAGCGCGGGCTTCCGGGCAGCCAAGCTCGTCGCGGTGCCGTGGCGGGCCTACATGGAGATCGAAGATCTCGCCCTTCGCACCGCCATCGTCGAGTTCTTCGAAGACGTGGCGACGGGTGAGAAACAGGACTCTGCCCGCACGATGGGGCGCCTCGCCAAGATCGTGGAATCGCTGGAACCGAAAGAAGACGACCTCGCGCTACGGACCCGCCTGGAGCAGTTGACGGAGCGGCTGTTCGCGTCCATCCCGCCTCTGCCGAGCGCTCAGTAGGCCGGAGTCCGGCGTGCGTTCCACAATGCGAGCGCCCGATCGAGCAGCAGGCCCGCGCCGAGCAACATGCCGACGAAGCGCACCAGCCCGCCGATCCAAGGCAGGTGGAAGGCGATCGTGACGAGTACGAGGCCGAGCAGGAGCGCGAGCCCTTGATCGCGGAGGGAATCGCTCTCCATCGATGTCAGGCTGCGCCCGACCAGGACCGCCACCAGAATGACCGCCAGGTACCAGACCATTGCATACAGGGACGCGCCGATCAGCGCGAGCGGCACGCCGATCACGCTGAGCAGAAGCACGACCAGCCCGATGGGCACGAGCACGGCGAACGCAAAGCCCAGACCCAGGGCGCGGAAGAACTCCGGTGCCGAGGCGACGTCTGCATCGAAGAGCGAAGGGACGAGACGAAGCAGCAAGAGCCCCACCCCGAACGCTGCGGCCATCCAGACGAGCCGCCACAGGTAGAAGGCGGGCTGCTGATAGTTGGAGCGGATGCGGTGAAGGGCCAGCTCGTCGGAGAGAATCTGGCTCGCACCCGCAACCTCGACCGCGGGGTCGATGACCGCATCCTCCTCGTCATCCACGTGGGCCGTGAGATCGCCGCCGACCGTCGTCCCGGCCCGCGCCTCCAGCTGCTCGGACCAGATCTCCGCGTGGCGGCCCACCGCACCCTGGAGCTCGCCACGCGAGACGAGCGCGGTCAGATCCCGCCCGATCACCCCATCGTGGATGAAGCGGCCGGAAAGGACGAATGCGTCACGCTCCACCCTGGCCTCGGGCTCCAGATTGACCTGATCCGAACCGTTGTACAGGCTCCCGTCCACCCGGCCTGAGATTCGCGACCGCTCACCGAACGCGTGCAGGTTGCCCTTCACCTCGCCCGTGAGTTCGAATTCCCGGGCGATCACCCAGACGTCACCCTCCACGATTCCGCGAATCGTCACCCGCTCGCAGAAGGCGACGACATCTCCCACCACCTTGCCTTCGATGATCAGCGACTCCCCGGTATTGAACAGGCCGCGCTCGAGCACTTCGTCTGGACCGATGTGCACGCTCTGATCGAGACGAACATCCGCGGCGGCCCGTGCGGGCGACGGGTCGCCCAGGGCCAGCCCCAGGGCCAGCAGCAGCACGCCGCCTAGCGCCCTCGGGTCGCCGAGCCGACGCAGCAGCACGCTGCTGAGGAACGTGATCAATGCAGCCGCGCTGGCGGTGACTGCAATCGCCAGAGCGAATTCGATCATTCCGGGGACCTCGTCGCGCAAGGTAAAGAGAACATCCAAGATCATTTCGTGGGCTCCAAGCCAATGGGCCGGGCGGGCCCATTCCATTCCCGAGGGCAGACGACTTTCGAAGAGGAAACCGAACACGGCCACGCCACTGGCGATCACACCGAGCGTGACGGGGAAGCCCGTGGCCAGCCCCCGAGCCGAGGACGCAACCTGACTAGGGGGAGCCTCCGCCGGAGCGCGATCGGCCAACACGTTGGATACGAGACGCGCCTCGGCCTGCAGCTCGACCACGAGCCGTCGGCAGCGCTCGCAACCCACCAGATGACTCTCGGCGCCGCTGCGTTCTGCATCCAGGAGCTCATCGTCGACGTAGGCTCCGAGGCTCCACTCGGGGGGGCAGCTCATGAGCGACCCGCCTGTCTTCCGAGCTGACGGCGCAGGCGATCCTTCGCACGATGCAGCAGCACCCCGACCTGCTCCGGGCGCAGCTCGAGCTGCTCCGCAATCTCCCGGTAGGAGAGCTCCGCGAAGTAGCGCAACACGAGCGGCGCCCGATAGCGATCGTCGAGCGCATCGATGGCCAGTGAGACCCGCTGCCGAGCCTCCTCGTCCAGGGCCGACGCCAACGGGGAGGGACCGCGGCCTGCGTGGGTTTCCGGGTCGAGATCTTCCGCGCTGAAGAGGCGGCCTTCCACCTGGCGCCGTCTCAGCCGGTCGATGCAATGATGGGACGCGATGCCGAGCAGCCACTTCCGGAACGGC
>JAFDCZ010000157.1 GCA_019312665.1 Deltaproteobacteria bacterium
CCCTACTCGTCCTCGTTCTTCAACATCTCCGCGATGAGCTTCGGCTCTCTCTCGGCCTCTGCGATTCAGGCGCTGAACGAAGGCGCGAGACGCGGAGGCTTCGCTCACAACACCGGCGAGGGCGGCATCAGCCGCTACCACGAGAAACCGGGTGGCGATCTGATCTGGCAGGTGGGTACGGGCTACTTCGGTTGCCGCCGCTCCGACGGCGGCTTCGACCCGGAGCGCTTCCGCGAAGCAGCGGCCAACGAACACGTACGCATGATCGAGCTGAAGCTCTCCCAGGGAGCCAAGCCGGGCCATGGAGGCATCCTGCCGGGCGAAAAGGTCACACCGGAGATCGCCGAGGCACGCCGGATCGAGATCGGGACGGATTGCATCTCCCCCGCGAGCCACCAGGCGTTCGATGGTCCGACGGGCCTGCTCGAGTTCGTGAGCGAGCTGCGCAGCCTGGCCGGCGGCAAGCCCGTGGGCTTCAAGCTCGCCATAGGACGGCCCGTCGAGTTCCTGAGCATCTGTCGTGCCATCCATGAAACCGGCCTGGCGCCGGACTTCGTCAGCGTCGATGGTGGCGAGGGCGGCACCGGCGCCGCGCCCATCGAGTTCTCGGACCACATGGGCATGCCGCTTCTCGAAGCCATCGTCTTGGTGAACAATGCGCTGATCGGCATCGGCGTGAGAGAGCGGATCCGCGTATTCGCCTCGGGCAAACGCATCACCTCGATCGCCCTGGCCCACGCGGCGGCGCTCGGTGCGGACGCCGTGAACTCGGCGCGCGGTTTCATGTTGGCGCTCGGGTGCATCCAGGCGCAGCGTTGCCACACCAACCGTTGCCCCGTCGGCGTGGCCACTCAGGATCCGCGCCTGGCCCATGCCCTTCATGTCGAGAACAAGGCTGAGCGCGTCGAGCGTTTTCACGCCTCGACCCTCAAGGCCCTGGCCGAGGTCGTCGCAGCCGCGGGCCTGTCCCATCCTTCGGAGCTGTCTCCGGAGGATATCTACCAACGGGTGAGTCCCTGGGAGATCCGGCCGCTTTCCGCCCTCTACCCCACGCTGTCGCCGGGGGCGCTCATCGGCAGCACGGCCCACGGCTTCCTTCGAGAGGCCTGGAACGCGTCAAGTGCCTCGTCGTTTCGGTAGCGAGCGCTAGAGGATCTCGTCGATCAACAACTCGATTTCCTCGGCGCCGGGCTGGTAGCTCCCCTCGGCTTCACCCTGGAGATCGCCGGGATTGCGGGTCATCGCGTTGCCGTCCGCGTCGATGCGGACCGTGAGCTTGAACGGGCCCGCAAAAGGCATCGCCTGGATCATGCGGTCGTCTGGGCCGAGCACGAACTCGAGGGGAAAGCTTGGATCGGGGATGCGCTTCACGGCGGTGGGCGGGCCTCCGGGGCCCGTCCGGGCGATCAGGAAGAGCACCGCGCCGGGGGGAACCCGGCTCTCGAACTCATCCGCGAGACGAATCGTTCCTCGCAGCGGCTCGGCATCGGAGGATGGGGCCGCAGCAGCGGCCGGCGCTGCCGCGGGCATCACCGGGGCGCCCTCTTCCGCGCGCTCGGCGCCTTCGGGGAAGATCCGTGAGAGATCGGGTTCTTCGGTCTTCTCGTTCGGATCGTAGGGCTCGACGTTGCGATGGCAGCCGAGAGCCAGGAGAAGCCCGAGGGTGAGAGCAGGGAGACGCATCGCAGGAAGCTAGCGAACTGCCGTCCGACTGATTCGCCTCCGGAGCGTTAGAAGGTGCTACGTTCGGGCCGGAGCCTGGGGGTGGCCTGCATGGCGGGCCTGAGAAGAAACCCTTGGAACCTGATCTCGTTCGCGCGAGCGTAGGGAAGGCTCGGGTGCCGCATCGGTTCTCCGGCCGCCTTCCCTTTCCAATCAACCTTCCGAGGAAGAACGGAAGACAAGGAAGAGGAGCGTCGTCATGATCGGTTTGCCGCAGCGCCCGCTAGGGCAGAACCCGTCCACGAATGCCCAGGGCACCACGCCGGGAAGCTTCGCCAACCCGCCGGATATCGGTGGCGTCCGCGCCTTCAGCTCACCGGATACTCCCGGCATGCCCGAGCCCTCGGACAAGACCGCATGGGACTTCATGCCGTCGGGCTGGGTGCGGGATGCGGAAACGGGCTTTGCGGTGGCACCTGACGGGTTCGAGCCTCTCACCCAGCTGGAACACGCTCGGCTCGGCATCCTCACCCCCGAAATGCGGCGGGTGGCCGAGCGGGAATCCCACCTCACGCCGGAACTGGTGCGCGACGAAATCGCCGCCGGTCGCATGGTGATCCCCGCCAACCGCATCCACCTCCAGCACAAGCTCGATCCGATGGCGATCGGGCGTGCCAGCCAGACGAAGGTCAACGCGAACATGGGCGCCTCGCCCATCTCGAGCGGCACCGGCGAAGAAGTCGAGAAGCTGCAGTGGGCCGAGCGCTGGCAAGCCGACACCGTGATGGATCTCTCGACGGGCGGCGACCTCGACAAGACCCGCGTGGCCATCATCCAGAACTCGACGGTGCCGATCGGCACCGTCCCCATCTACTCGATGATCCTCGGCCGGCAGATCGAAGATCTGGACGATGCCACCATCCTGGAGCAGCTCGAGCACCAGGCGAAGCAGGGCGTCGACTACTTCACCATCCATGCGGGCGTGCTGCAGGAGCACCTCCCTTGGGTGCAGAAGCGCTTGATCGGCATCGTATCCCGCGGAGGCTCATTGCTGGCGAAGTGGATGATCCACCACGGCAAGCAGAACCCCATGAACACGCTCTGGGACGATATCTGCGGGGTGCTCCGGCGCTATGACGTGACCTTCTCGATCGGCGACGGCTTGCGCCCGGGTGGGCTCGCCGATGCCAGCGACGCCGCCCAACTGGGCGAGCTGGAGGCCCTGGGTGAGCTGACCGAACGCGCCTGGCGAAACGGCTGCCAGGTGATGATCGAGGGGCCGGGGCATATGCCCTTCGATCAGATCGAATACAACATGAAGCTCCAGCGCCGGCTCTGTCACGGTGCGCCCTTCTACGTACTGGGCCCCCTCGTCACCGATATCTTCCCGGGCTACGACCACATCACGAGTGCCATCGGCGCGACGGCCGCCGCCTACCATGGCGCATCGATGCTTTGTTATGTGACACCGAAGGAACATCTCGGGCTCCCCAAGCGCGATGACGTGAAGCAGGGCTGCATCGCCTACAAGATCGCGGCCCATGCCGCGGACATCGCCCTCGGCATTCCGGGAACCCGGGATCGCGACGACGAGCTGACCAAAGCCCGCGCCGCGCTGAACTGGGAAAAGCATTTCGAACTCTCCTTCGATCCGGACACGGCCCGCGCCTACCACGACGAAGACCTCGACGTGGATACGGATTTCTGCGCCATGTGCGGCCACGATTGGTGCTCCGTGCGGATCAGCAAGGAGATCGTCCAGTTCGTGAGCGGCAAGGAAGAGAGCTACGCCTGGGACAAGCCGAAGATCAGTCAGGCGCTTTCCGACGAGCAGAAGGAGATCCTGGAGAAGCGCGGCGTGCTGTCACCGGAGGAGCTGCACCGGCTGGCCTCGAAGACCCTCGACAACATGAGCGAACAAGCAGGCAAGGCAGCGTGTCACAGCGATGTGGCCTCGGACGATGAGGCCAGAGAATTGCAGGGCGCGACAGGGGAGTAGGGGTGCCGACCGCTGTCGAGACGATCCGGCCAGCCAGCATTCGTCTGGCCGAGCGGTTCTCGCTCGGCCCGCTCGCGTTGGGCTCGAGCCTGGCCTCCCTGTTGTTGGTCATCCTCCTCGGCACACTCACCTGGACAGGCACGCTCGGCCAGTTGATTTCCGGCGAGGTGCCCGAGTGGAGGGGCCAGGACTTTCGGGTCGGCGTGGTGCTTTGCCTGATCCTCGCCTACCTGCCGGCCTCCCTGCTGTACATCGTGCGTCTGGCCCAGCGAAGCCTGAGAGAGCTGGCGACGGTCCTCGACCTGCAAGCGGATGAGTTGGAAGATCAGATCGCCGAACTCGAATGCGTCGGTCGCAAGGAGTACCTGCTGGCGGGGGCCCTGGGCCTGCTCAGCCTGCTGGTGATCGCATTCCTTCCCGAAGCCGTCGTGACCCGCGACTTCGACCTCAGCCGCCTGGATTTCCTGACGTTCTCGCATCGGGTGATGTCCGCCTTCATCGGCTTCCTCTCGGGTAGCGGAATGTTCGTCACCGTCAGGGTCTCGAGGCGGCTGGCTGCCCTGACCGCCGAGCGAGCCCGAACCCCGCTGCTGGAGTCCGGACGATGGCTGCCCCTGGGCAAGCTGGGCCTGGGCAACGCATTCGTAAGCGCCGGCATGATCTCGCTCCTCCTGCTGCTGGTTCCGGATCGGGAGGCCGGAGTGGGCATGGCCCTGCTACTGGCCGGGCTCGTAGTCGGAATTTCAGTGCTCGGCGGCCTCGGACTGGTGATGCCGTTGCGAGGTGTCCGCGAGCGCATCCGACAGGCCAAGCGCCGGGAGATCGAAGCGTGCGACGAGCGCATCACTCTCCTGCGGGGGATGTGGGACGAACCGCCCGGCAGCCCTGGTGAATCGGGCAAGCTGGCCGACGTCATCGCCTACCGCGCACTCATTGACGATGTCTCCGAGTGGCCGATCGATCTGCCCCAGCTCGGCCGCTTCACCCTGGTGTTCGGCCTGCCTTTGGCTTCCTGGGTCGCCGCCGCCTTCGTCGAACGCTTGATCGACATCGCTATCGGCTAGACCTGCCCCAAAACGAGAACAACCCCGGGATCGAAACCCCGGGGTGTTCTAAAGACCTCGAACGCCACCCCCCCCTGGTTTCGTCCGGACCTTGAGAAACGTTTCGGCTTGTTGACGGGTACCTTGAGCGTTTTTTGCCGGTCAGGTGCACTTTCTTGCGCAAGCAGCTTCGCCTCAGCAATGAGAATCTTCCGGACTACCTGGTCCAGCTGGGGCTCTTCCGCCCCGGCCAAGACATCCATGTCGAAGCGGCTGGCGATGGCAACATCAACTGGGTGCGTCGGGCCTTCGTGCCGGGGGAAGCCTCCTACATCGTGAAGCAGGCGCGGCCGGCCCTCGAGAAGTTCCCCGAGTACGAGGTGACCACCGAGCGGCTGATCTTCGAAGCCCGCTACCTCGAGCGGGTGCGTCCGGTCGACGACGACCATGTTTGCCCGGAGGTCGTGCGCTTCGACCCGGACGAGCGGGTGCTCGTGCTCGAAGATCTCCGGGATGCCACGCGTCTCGATGCGGCTCTCCGCGATGGGCGGGACGTCACGAACGCCATGGAAACGCTGACCCGCTTCCTGGCGCGGGTTCACACCGCCACCGCCGATGACCCGGGCCTGGCTGCTGCCTTCGAGAACGATGCCATGCGCCGCCTGCACGGCGACCACATCTTCGTTCTCCCGTACGAAGAAGCGTTCCCCGCCCCACCTGCCACGGCGAAGCGCGCCGCCGAGCTGCGAGCCGATCAGGAGCTCGTGGCGATCGCTCGCACCGCCTACGACGCCTACCTGCGCCCGGAGGGTCCACTGGTCCACGCAGACGTCCAGGCCAGCAACATCCTTCTGGACCCGAGTGGCCCGAAATTGCTCGACGCCGAAATCTCCCATGCCGGGGACCCGGCCTTCGATCTGGGCACGTTGTTGGCCCACCTGGCGATGCCCGCCGCCGCGCGGGGGGAAGCCGATGCCGCCATGCCTCTACTTCAGGCCGCATCTTCTGCCTATCGGAACGAACGCGGTGCCGACGCCTCTCCTCCGAACGAGGATGTGATGCGTTACGCCGGCTTGGAACTGATCCGCCGCACGATCGGAGCAGCGCGGGTGTCATGCGTCGAAGAGGACGAGGCGGGGCTCGAGGTCCTGGCGCTGGGGACGGAGTGGGCTCGAGGACGCTGACCCTGCGAGGAGGATGCTGAATCCAGCGGGCACTCGCTCCGAGCCCGCAAGGATCCCCTGGCTACTCGTCGAGCGCAGGGGGCGGGGGCTCGGCGCCGTAGGGGCGCGGATGAGGCTCCTGGGCTTCAGTGTCTTCGTCGAGTGAGGCCCAATGGATGCGTTGATAGTCGAAGCGTCCATCGGCGATGACGTTGAACTTGACGATCTCGAAGTACGGGGAGAGGTCAAAATCCCGCGGGGTCAGCAAGGTCGGATGACGCATCTTGAACAGGCCCGTGTAGCCGCCACTCTCGTAGCCGAAGATGCGTCGCAGGAAACGACCCCGGACGCCAGGTGATGGATCGGTCTCCGCGTCGAAGCCGTCGGGGAACTCGACGTGCGGCAGGATCGGGAATCGCACCTTGTGGAACGTCCGGCCCAGCAGGCTGGAGCAGATGACCTCCGTTGGCATCGAGCTGCCGAAATGAAGCGCAGTGCGTCGGAAGCGGTCGGGGATGATGCGAACCGGGAAGAGGTAACGGCCCAGGTCGAGGACGTTTCGGAGGTCGTAGCGCCAGCCGATCGCGTCGATCTGATCATCGAGCACCAGCTTCAAGTCTTCAGGCCGGATCCGGTGAGGCCGCGCGACGCGGATGTTGTAATCGATGTACTTCGTTGCGGGCGAGGCCACGACACCGTGGGGCAGCGCCTCGACGATCAACCACTCCGCTTCATCTCCGAACTGTTCTCGAACACGGTCTGCGGCAGGCCCTCCGCGCCTCACCAATTCGTCGCCGATGAAGAGCGCAGCGTGGGACCAGGAGCTCTGGGTCAGGTACTTGATGATGGCCGAGACCCGGTTGTCGCCCTCGACGAGCAGCACGTCCCCTTTGCGGAGGTGGCGACGGAGGGCCTGAGGGTCGTTCCACCCGCGCCGTTCGTAGCGCGAAAGGGGCTCCGTCAGGAACTCCACGATCCTGTCCGTCATCCAGCGTCTCAGGCCCACGGCTCGTACGTACCTCCCCGAGTCCTCATCGGAACGCTCACCCTACCGAGTTAAGTTCCTTTCGGCGCATGCTTCGAGCCCTTCGGCGAGCGCTCAACAGCCCTGCCAAGGAGGGAAAAGTCCTTGAAATCCATGGTCTTCTGCCAGGGGGTTGGGTATCCTTTGCCCCTCCTCGAAAAAGCTGTGATTTTTCAAGGAGTTACGTCGATTTACCCGATCCCGCCACCCGGGAAAGGGTCGTGGAGCCATGGGCAGATGGATGTCAGGATCAAGCTCAACGTCTCGTTTACCGTGTCCGGTACCGGGCTCGAGGACGCTCTCGCCGAGTATGACGAGCTGACTGTCGCGGGCATGCTGAGCGAGATCCTCGACAAGTCCATCGCTTGCGACAACATTCAGGTCGACATCGCCGAGGGCCCGAACACCCTCGAGGAATACGACAAGCAGACCGGCTGACGCCACCCTCCCCTCTCAGAAGAGGGTGAGTTGGCGAGGCCCATCGGGCTCTGAGGGCTTGGGCGCGGGTGTCCGCTCCGGTACAGCGACGCGCTGCGTAGGCTTCTCGTTGACTCGGCGCGGTTGATAGATGCCGTGGCCACGGGCGAACTCCAGCAACGTCTGGTTGAAGCTGCGAAAACGTAGCCCGTGGTTGAAGTGGCGCAGGTGGGCCAGTTCGTGACACAGCGTGGCCACGAGGCTCGAGTACTTGAGCGGCTTGCCTGTCGTGACATGGCGGAGACGGATCTTGATCGTGCCGTCCGAGTAGCACACGCCGTAACGGTTCTTGACGTTCGCGCGCTCCGCTTCGATCGCGCGGTAACGCAGTTCGAAGTGCGTCGCGATGAACCGGGCATCGCGGTTCAACCTCGTCATCAATTCGTTGCGGGTCTTGCGGTCCAGCTTCTCCCCCACCCCACGGGAACATCTCGGCACAGTGAGGTTCCGTCAAGTATCCTCGGGCCGTGCCGAAGCCGCAGGCTCCGCTTTTCCCGCTCTCGAACGTCACGCTGTTTCCTGGCACCGGCGCTCCACTGCACGTCTTCGAGCCGCGCTATCGCCAGATGATGCAGGCCGCCCTCGATGCGGACCGGGTCATCATCATGGCGACGGTGCGCCCGGAGCATGCGCACGAGATGGCCGGAGACCCGCCCGTCTACCCGATTGCCTGCGCGGGCTTCATCCAGAACTACCAGAAGCTCGCCGACGGCCGGTTCAAACTTCAGCTCCAGGGGACGCATCGCGTGCGGATCCTTCGAGAGCTGCCCCGGGCAGACGAGCGGATCTACCGCATTGGCGAGTTCGAGCGCCTCGACGAAACGACTTTGGATGCGGCCCGTTGCCACACGATGCGAGAGCGCGTGACCGAGCAACTGGCCGAGCTGGCGCGCGAGACGACCGGGCTCTCCCTGGAGCACACGGTTGGCCGGATCACGACGATGGATCTGACCACCTTCACCGACACGGTATGCCAGACCGTCGGGCTCCCGGTCGCGGAAAAGCAGGCACTGCTCGAAGCCGACAGCATCGACGAGCGACTTCGCCGACTGGAGGGGACATTGGAGTTCCACCGCGCTCTGATCGAGCGCGGAGGAACGGGACCCGGGGCGGGAACCGTTCACTGACGGCCCCGCTCAGGGATTTACGGGCGGTTCTTCGGGCTTTCTGGAGCGTTACGGTGCGTCTTCAGGAATACGAAGGTATCGATCGTATGGCGCTGATTTTCCCCGTTTTTCGATGATTTGGATGATCACGAAAACCAGGCGATGACACCGCAGAGGCGTCACCCAAGCTGCCTCAAGGAGAACGCGGAACCCCGCGAAGTTGCGGCCCGATCCGGCTTGCAAACAGCGGTTTCCCGGGCTTCCGAGGGGGCTTCGACGTGAACCGCATGCGTGTAGGGCAATGGCCGGAACGGGGGGCGATTCGATTGCGAAGCCCGGCGCCTCGTGCTCTACTCCCGCTTCGTCCGGGGTGAGAGCTGGCGGGTTCCTTCGAGTTCCCGAATTCCCGCTGGGATCCCCTGGAAACCCCCCGATTTCAGGCAGTCCCATGCACACCCCCCCCAAGGTGTGGGACGGCGTTCTAACACGCCTCCGCACCAGTATGCCTCCGCTCGCCCTCGAGGCGTGGATCCTTCCGCTGTCAGCGCGGATGGACGAAGGCTCTAATGAGCTGCGCCTCCTGGCGCCGGGCACGTTCCACGAGGCGCGGATCCGCGGCCGGTATCTGCACGCCATCCGTGAGGCACTGGAGCAGGAGACCGGCGGAACGATCGGGCTGAGGCTTTCCTCTGAGTCATCGCTTGCTGCGGCCCCGCCGGTCGCAGAGGCCAAGCGTTCGACGGAAGCTTTGACTGCGCTCGGAGCTGCCCCATCCACTGCGGCACCGGCACGGAAGGCGGCGCCTTTCCAGCCCGGGCTTTCCCGATCGTTCGACACCTTCGTCGTGGGCCCCGAAAATGCGCTCGCCCGCGAGGCATCCATCGCGCTGGCTCACCGGCGGCAATCGGGGATCAGTCCGCTCTTCCTCGCCGGACCGTCAGGTGTCGGAAAGTCCCACCTGGCGCGGGCCCTGGCCGCAGAAGGCTCCGGGCTCTATGTCTCGGCCGAGGCATTTACCAACGCATTCACTTCGGCCCTTCGTCGCAAGGACACCGAGGCCTTCAAGCGTCGCTTCCGGGATTGCCAGCTCCTGGTCATCGAAGACGTGCAGTTCCTCGAGGGCAAGAACGCCACGCAGATGGAGCTGCTCTACACATTGGAGCAGCTCACGATCGCGGGCCGGCCCGTCGTGCTGACCGGCGACCGGTTGCCGCGGGAGATGAGCGGGCTGCAATCCCGGCTCGCCTCCGAGATGACCCGTGGCCTGGTCGCCGAGATCGAGCCGCCGGAACGCGACCTGCGGCGGCGAATCCTCAAGGCCAAGGCTTCGAGCGGCGGCGTGCGCGTGCCCGAGGATTGCCTCGACCTGCTGGTGGATCGCGCTCAGGGCAGCGTGCGCGATCTGGAGGGTGTACTGATCCAACTCGTCGCCAGTGCGTCCCTGCTCTCGCGCCGGATCGACGTGCCTCTCACCGAGGCGGCCTTGCGCAAGATCACCCCTGCTGAAGCCGGCCCGCTCCGGGTCGACACCGTAGTCGAGCGGGTGGCCAGCTTCTTCGGCTTGAGCCCCAGCGAGCTGGCTGGCCGAAGCCGCCGCAAGGCCATCCTCGTGCCGCGCCAGATCGCCGTCTACCTGAGCCACCGCTACACGAACGGCACCCTGACCGATATCGGCCGCGCGGTCGGCCGTGACCTGCCTGCCGTCAAGAACGCGATCCAGGTGGTCGAGCGAGCCATCCTCGAGCAAGCGCCGCTCCGCTATCAGGTCGAGGCCCTCGTGGAACGCCTGGGCGTCCCCCAACGTCCCGCCCTCCGCATCGTCCAACCGCGACAGGCCGGTCAGCCTTCAGCGCATCAGGAACGCAGCGGAGTGTTGGGCTCGTGATCCGCTGACGAGCGTCCGCTCTGTTGCGTCAGACGGGCGTCGCCCTTGCCGTCGCGCCAGCGGGCGGGGCCCGATAGCTGGGCGCGATGTTCGGGCTCCAGGGACGGCGGGTCTTTCTCAGGATCGTCGTAGCGTTCGACGGTGCGGTAGAGGGTGCTGCGCTGGATGGGGGTGCGGCCCATCTCGCGGATCAATCGGCGCATTTCCTCCGCGGGGAGATTCTCTCCGAAATCGGAGCCGGATTCGCGGCTGATCGATTCCTCCATCAGCGTGCCACCGAAATCGTTGGCGCCGGCTTCGAGGGCGAGCTGGGAGAGCTTCGGGCCCATCTTCACCCAGGACATCTGGATGTTGGTGATCCACGGTCGCAGGAAGAGACGGGCCACGGCGATCAACCTCAGATCATCCGCCCCCGAGGGACCC
>JAFDCZ010000038.1 GCA_019312665.1 Deltaproteobacteria bacterium
GGCCTCTCCCTCGCGCTCTGCGCCGACATGCGCATCGCCAGCTCGAAGGCTCGCGTCCACCCGGGCTACGCGCGCGCAGGCAGCTCGCCCGACTGCGGGCTCTCCTTTACCCTGCCCCAGGCGATCGGACACGAGCGCGCGATGCGCTTCCTGCTCGAGCCGAGGATGCACGCTGCCGACGAGGCGCTCGCCCTCGGTCTGGTGGGCGAAGTGGTCCCCGCGGATGACTTCGAAGAAGCGTTCCGCGCCTACTGCCACAAGATCGCAGAGGTCGCCCCACTCGCGTCGCGGCAGACCAAGCGCCTGGTGACGCGGGCCGGCCTGATCGCAGACCTCGAGGGCCATCTGCGCGACGAGCTCGATCTCGCCCGGCGCGCTCTTTCCAGCGAGGACGGCCGCGAGGCGGTCAAGGCGATCTTCGAGAAACGCAAGCCCGAGTTCACCGGGCGCTAGAGGACACCCCCTTGGACTACGAAGAGATCCACTACGAGGTCGAGGACGGCCGGGCCCGCATCACCCTGGCGAGGCCGAAGACGCACAACGCGATGACGCCGCGGCTGCTCGAGGAACTCGAACATGCGCTCTGGGAGGCCGACGACGACACCGCAGTGCACAGCGTGGTGCTTCGCGGCGAGGGCGCCTCGTTCTGCTCGGGCTACGACCTGACGACGCTCGGCGGCAAGAAGCAGCCCGGTCACCGCACGGGCCGGACCCACGATGACGACATCTGGCTGATCGAACAGAGCAACCGCCGCATCCGAACACTTTGGGAGATGCACAAGCCTTCCATCGCCCAGGTCCACGGGAACTGCCTGGCCGGAGGCACCGACCTGGCCCTGGCCTGCGACATCGTGATCGCCGCGGACGACGCCCGCATCGGCTTCCCCGCGGCGCGCGCCATGGGCGCCCTGCCGAACAACCTCTGGATGTACCACTGCGGGCCCCAGTGGGCGAAGCGGCTCCAGCTCACGGGCGACTCCGTGACCGGCGCGGACGCCGAGAAGATCGGCCTCGTCATGAAGGCCGTGCCAGCGGACGTGCTAGAGGACGAAGTCGAAGGCCTGGCCGACCGCTTCAGCCTGATCGATCCTGACCTGCTCGCCGCCAACAAGCGCATCACCAACCTCGCGCTCGAGCTGATGGGCGCACAGACCCTGCAGCGCCTGGCCGGCGAGAACGATGCGCGCGCGCACCGCGCACCGGCCGTGCGCCAGTACGGGCGCGACGTGCGGGAGCACGGTCTCAAGGAGACGCTGCGGAGGCGAGACGAGCCTTTCGGCGAGGGCTATGCCCGCGTGGGCGAGCCCGAGGGGCGCAGCGACGTCGTCCGTGCAGCGCGCGAGGACTGACCAAGAGGCGCCCGCGGGCCCTCCGAAGCGGCCACCGCCTACTGGATCAGGGGGTCGCGCGGCAGGCCGAGCAGTCGCTCGGCGATCTGGTTTCGAATGATCTCGGACGTGCCGCCACCGATGGTCGCGCCAAGCGTCGCCATCAGCCACGTGCCCAGGCGCTTCTCCTCGCCCTCTCTGACCGCGGCCTGGGGTCCGGCGATCCGTGCCATCAAGGCGGCCTTGCGCTGCACGATCTCGGAACCGAGCAGCTTCGTGACATTGGCTTCGGCGCCGGGCTCTGAGCCCTCCACGGCGCGGATCACGCCGCGCAAGTTCATGAGGGTGATCGACTCGGTCTCGGCGAGCTCGGCGCCCACCTCGCGAGCGAGCCCCACGTCGTCGGGGGCGAACTTCTGGAGGATGCCCAGAAGGTCGGGGCCGCCGACCATGCTGCCGTCCGCCCCGCCGCCGATCGAAACCCGCTCGTTGCCCAGGGTGCTTCGCGCCACCGTCCATCCCTGATCGACGGGCCCGACCACGTCCGCATCGGGGACGAAGACCTCGTCGAAGAACACCTCGTTGAAGTGCGAGTGCCCGGTGATCTGGCGCAGGGGGCGCACCTCCACACCTTCGGCGTGCAGGTCGATCACCATCATGGTGATGCCCTGGTGCTTGGCCGCGTCGGGGTTGGTGCGGACCGTCGCGAAGCCGTGGCTGCACAGATGCGCATTGCTCGTCCAGACCTTTTGGCCCGAGACGCGCCAGCCGCGGTCGACCTTGACGCCCCGCGTCTGCACCGCCGCCGCGTCGGAACCCGCGCCAGGCTCGCTGAAGAGCTGGCAGAAGTCGATCGCGCCCTCGAGGCTCGGCCGCACGAATCGCTCCAGCTGCTCGGCGCTGCCGTGCTGGACGATGGTCAGGGTATTCCACGCGCTGATCCCGAGGTCGGGGCGGCGCACGCCCGCGAAGGCTTCCTCGATCACGAGCTGTTCGATCGCCCCCGCGTCGCGGCCCCAGGGGCGTGGCCAGTGGGGGACGAGGTAGCCGCTGTCGCATAGCGCCTGCCGCTGCTCTTCCTTGGGAAGGTTTCGGTAGCGCTCGACGAAGGCGCGCGTCTCGTCGCGGAAGGCATCTGCCTCGCTGGGCAGCTCTATCGTGTCCTTGGTGCGGGTGCCCCCGCCCATCAACCGGGCGACGTCTTCCCGGGCGCGGCCGACGGGGCCGAAGAAGCCCTCCGTCGCGATCGCGCGGCGGAAGTAGAGGTGAGCGTCGTGCTCCCAGGTATAGCCGATGCCGCCGTGCACCTGGATGTTCTGCTTCGCGCAAAAGGCGAAGGCGGGTAGCGCGAGGCTGCAGGCGGTGGCCGCGGCGAGCTCGGCCTGCCCGTCGTCGAGGTCCGCCCGTGCCGCGCCCCAGGCGCCCGCCGTGGCTTGCTCGGTCGCCGCCAGCATGTTGGCGCAGTGGTGCTTGACTGGGCCGAAGGTGCCGATCGGGCGGCCGAACTGCTTTCGTTGCTTGGCGTATTCGGTCGCCATCTCTGTGCATGCGCGCGCGCCGCCCGCGGCCTCTGCCGCGCTGAGCGTTCGGGCGAGCCGCTCGAGAGTGCGCCGGGCCCCAGGCAGCCGATTCGACTCGGCGACCTCGACGCCTTCGCAGCGCACCTCGGCGAGCCGGCGACTGGGATCGATGTTCTTCCGCGGCTCGATCGCGACGCCGGCCTGATCGGCCCCGAGGAGCGCGACGTCACCGCCCACGCAGACCACGAGGAGCTGGGCCACCTCGGCGCCGAGCACGAGCCCGGCCGAACCCGAGAGCCTTCCGTCCGAATCGAACGCGAGGTCGCCGCCGAGGCCCACGGCGCCGACGCGCGAACCATCGGCGAGCCCCGGCAGGAAGGCGCCGCGGGCGGCGTCGCTGCCGCACTCGGCAAGCAACGCCGAGGCAAGGGTCGTCGGCAGGAAGGGGCCGGGCGCCACGGCGAAGCCCAGCGCTTCGAGGAGGGTCGAGAGTTCCGGAAGCCCGAAGCCCTGACCACCGTGAGCTTCGTCCACGTGAAGCCCCATCCAGCCGAGCTCGGCCATCTCCTTCCAAAAGCCGGGAAGCCGGTCGCCCGACTCCGCGAGAAGCGCGCGGGTTTCCGCCCGGGCCTCGTGAGCCTCCAGAAAGGAGCGGGCCACGCGAGCCAGCTCCTGGTGCTCCTCACTCAGTGCGATCGACATGTGGGCCTCCGAGCCGTTGCGAGCGATTCCCCGGGCGGCAATACTATGATACTAGTTATCCGGGCGTCAACGAACCCGCCCCGGAGGCGCCGAGCCCATGAGTGGAAAGCGGACCCAGGAGCGCGCCGCCGTCCGCATCGCCCGGAAGATTGTGGGCGAGATCCGGCGGCTGCGGCAGCGTCCAGGCACCCAACTCGACTCGGAGCACCGGATGGTGGAGGAGTTCGGCGTCTCCCGCGCCACCGTCCGCGAGGCGCTCCGCTTCCTCGAACTCCAGGGTGCCTTGCGAATCAAGGCCGGCCCGGGCGGCGGCCCCGTCGTGAGCGTGCCTGGTGCAGACCACCTCGCGAGCGTGCTGTCACTCCACCTCCAGTTCGCCGACGCCTCCTTCAGCTCGGTCATCGATGCACGCCGTTCGATCTATCCGGTGCTGGCGGGCCAGGCCGCGGAGAACGCGACCCGCGAGGACGCCGCCGCCCTGCAGGAGAGCATCTCGCGAATGAACGCCGGGGTTCACGACCCGGATCACTTCCGTGAGGAGGCCCGCCGTTTCATGAGCCTCCTGGCCTCGGCGTCGGGCAACCGGGTCCTCGCGCTCCTGGTGGACGCGCTCCACCGCATGTCGGGCGAAGCGGGCGCCGGCTGGGACGAGAAGCAGCGGCGCTCGGCGCTCCGCAGCTACGAGAAGGTGGTTCGCAAGATCGCGGACGGGGATGCGGACGAAGCCCGATCGATCATGGACAAGTCGCTGGCCGCCGGCGCACGCCAATGGCAGCGGATGGCTCCCGACGAGCTGAAGGCACCCGTCGCCTGGATCGACTCCGACCATTGAGCGCCCGAGGAGCTTCCGCATGACCGCTGCCAACCCCTCGATCCCCGCTGGCCTGCCTTCAGCGAGGCCGGCTGCACCCGCCACGCGTCTGCGACCCGGCGGCCTCGATCTCTCCGATCCCAAGACGTTCCTCGCGGGAGTTCCGCACGAGTACTTCCGCGTCCTGCGCGAGCAGGATCCGGTGCACTGGCAGGACGAGTGCGTGCTCCCGGTCTTCCTGCCCGGCCCGGGCTACTGGGCCCTCACCCGCTATGAGGACGTCGCGTTCGTCTCGAAGCACCCGGAGATCTTCTCCTCCGCCTTGGGAACCTCCAGCCTCAACGAACTCCGCCCCCGCGAGCGCGCCATGGCCGGCGACCAGCTGATCCAGATGGATCCGCCTGGCCATACGGAGCTCCGTAGCCTGATGAACGTGCAGTTCAAGCCGGCGGCCGTGCGCGAGGCCGAGGCACACATGCGAAAGATCGTGTGCGAGACGCTCGACCTGCTGGAAGGCCGGTCGGAGTGTGATTTCGTCGACGCGGTTTCGGCGCCGATCTCGCTGCGCGTACTCACGAACTTCCTGGGTGTCCCCGATCAGTACACGGCCCGGTTCTACCGCTGGACCAACACGACCATGCGCTTCGGCGAGCCGGGCGTGTTCAATCTCATTCGCGCCCGGTTCGCGCTTCTGCAGATCTTCCTGCAGTCGACACTGCTCGAGCGAGAGCGCCGCAAGCGACCCCTCCCCGACGTCTTCTCACGCCTCGTGAACGGCGAATTCCAAGGCAAGCCGCTCAGCCGACTGATGATCCAGGTAAACTTCTTTCTGCTCATCATCGCCGGAAACGAGACCACTCGGAACGCGCTGTCGGGCGGCATCCAGGCCTTGTGCGAGAACCCCGACCAGTTCGAACGGCTGCGGCGCGACCCCTCGCTCCTGCCTCAGGCCATCGAGGAGATGCTGCGTTGGGTCTCGCCGGTGATGCAGTTTCGCCGGACGGCGACCCAGGCAACCACGATCGGCGATCGCGAGATCCGCAAGGGCGACAAGGTCGTCGTGTACTACGGCGCGGCCAATCGCGATCCCGAGGTCTTCGAGAACCCCGAGGTCTTCGACATCACGCGCAAGCCGAACCCCCACCTGGCCTTCGGCGTCGGCGCCCACTTCTGCATGGGGAGTCACATCGCGCGGCTCGAGATGCGCGTCACGCTGGAGGAGTTCCTGCGGCGCTACCCGAGACCGAGCCTCGCGGGCGCGCCGGTGCGGCAGGAATCCAACTTCATCAGTGGCATCAAGCGCCTGCCACTGAACCTCGCCTGAGACCCAGGCGCTCTCAACGGAAGGAGACACGATGTCGTTCGCAAGCCAGGTAGTGTTCGTCACGGGAGGCGGCAGCGGGATGGGGCGGCTTGCCGCCCAGCGCATGGCCGACGGAGGCGCGAAGGTCGCCGCCGTCGACATCAACGAGGCGGGACTCGCCGAGACTGCCGAGGGGCGCGAGAGCATCCACACATGGCGCCTCGACGTCACCGACAACCAGGCGGTGCTCGCCACGGTGAAGGAGGTGGAGGACCGGCTCGGCCCCATCGACCGCGTCTACAACGCGGCCGCCATCATGCCCACAGGGCTCCTGATGGACCAGGACACCGAGACGATCATCCGCATCATGGACGTCGACTACAACGGCCTGGTCCACGTCGCCAAGGCGACCCTGCCGGGGATGCTCGAGCGCGGGCGGGGCGATCTGATCAACTTCGCGTCGATCGCGGGTTGGGGCCCGACCCTCCACTTCGGCGCCTACAACGCGGCGAAGTTCGCGGTGGTGGCCTTCAGCGAGGTCCTCTACCACGAGAACCGCGGCAGGGGCGTGCGCATCATCGCCGTCTGCCCGCCGCCGGTGGCCACCCCGCTGCTGGATCAGGCGACCTCGAAGCCCAAGGTCCTCGAGATGGGCAAGCCGATCCCGCCCGGCCAGGTGCTCGACGCGATCGAGCGCGATCTCGCAAAGGGCAAGCCCTTCTGCTTCCCGACGGCCCAGACGAAGTTCACGCAGATCCTGCGGCGCCTCGCGCCGGGGCTCGTGTGGTCGATGGTGCATCGGGTCGAGGGCCAGTAGCCGGTGGCCCGATCGAGCCCGCCGGGCGGCGAAGACGCGCTTCTCTTCGACAAACGGGGCGGCGTCGCGACGCTCACCCTCAACCGACCCGACGCCCGGAACGCCCTGACCAGCGCCGTGTTCCTCGACATGGAGCGCATGCTCCTCGAGATCGCGGGAGACAGCGACGTCCCCATCACGAAGATCGCCGACGACACCGTGTTCGCCGAGATCCACATCCAATGTGGTCATCGCGGGACCGGGAACGTTCGAGGCTGCCACCGGATGATGGAATACGACCGCAAGATGCTCGAGCGGATTGGCGGCCAGCTCGTCATCCTGCGCTCCCAGGCGGAGCCTGGAGTGAAGATCTGCAAGCTTGCGATTCGCAAAGCCGGTGCGTCCACCGCCGATCTGGCGCACGCGCACGAGCGGACCCACCCCCGACCGGTTCCGGCCCGGGGGCTCGATGCTTAGGCGGATCCTCATCAGCCTGCTCGCCACCGCACTCGCAGCCGCCGCATTCGTTGCATGGAGCCTCGATTCGCCGAACAGCCCCCAGCCCCACCTCGAGGGCACGTTCAGGATCGCTGGAGTACAGCTGATCGAGCCGGGCATCCGCCGCTCCGTGAACACGACCCTCGAAGTGCGCGACGGAGTGCTCTCGTCTGTGCGGGCCACCCGCAGCGGAGAATCCTCCGATCTCGAAGAGTCTCCCGGTATGTATGTACTCCCGGGTCTCATGGATCTGCACACACACCTGCCGCCGGACAGCCCGCTCGCGCTGACGGAGATCTTCGGGTTGTTGTACATCGCACACGGCGTGACGACCGTGCGCGACGCTGGCGACCTCGACGGCAGCGCCTACCCCGCCGCCCTCCGCGTCTATGCTGAAGAGCGCAACGTAGGCCCCCGCCCTCTCACGTGTGGCCCCTTCGTCGGCGGTCCCGGTTCGCGCTGGGCCAACTCGGTCGCCGTCGAAAGACCTGAGCAGGCTCAGGAGGTGGTCCAGGGCCTGATCGACGCCGGCTATCACTGCATCAAGATCTATGACGGCCTCGACCGCGAACGGATTCGCGCGCTGGTCGACGCGGCTCGGAGCGTGGGCCTGCCCGCGCTCGGCCATGTGCCCTTCGGCATGACGTTCGAGGAAGCCCGCCTTCCCAATACGCAACATCTCATGGGCGTCGCCCTGCCGGAGACCATCGCCGCAGGTGACCATGTCATCCACCGCATCATGGATTGGTCGAGCGTCGACGCGGCTCGAATGCGCGATGTCGTGCGAATTTCCTCGGAACTCGGTCTCGTCCATACTCCGACGCTGGCACCGGAATATGCCCTGCGGCACTACCGGGATCTGGAAGCGGCCAGGTCGGAAGCGTCGATTGCCCTGCTCCCGCGATTCTATCGGGATGTCGTCTGGGATCCCGAACTGGGCGTTCGAACCTACCGGGGACTCAGCGAAGACGACCTCGACCTGTTCGATGAAACCCTGCGTAAGAAGCTGCAGATGATTCGCCTCCTGCACGAAGCCGGGGTGGAGCTTCGCATCGGGACGGACACGCAGCAGCCTTTCGTGGTTCCGGGAGCGAGCGTCTGGACCGAGATGCGCTTGTGGGAGCGGGCGGGGATTCCGATCGAAGACATCTGGGCCTACGCGACATGGAAAGGCGCTGCCGAGACGGGAATCGAGCGGCTCGGCCGATTCGAGGAAGGTGCACCGGCCGACTTTCTGGTCTTTGCGGACGATCCCACCCGCTCACTCGATGCGCTCGATAGCTTGGTTGCCATCTCGGCAGGCGGGCGACTCCATCTCTACAGCGATCTGTCTTCCAGCATCGAGGAATATCGGGCGTTCTACGAGAGGTGGCTCGTCGATGAACTCTCGATTCGTGTCGCGAAGGCGAAGCTCGCAAGCACTTCGTCCAGCGACGAGCACGCGAATGGGGTCGAATCGCGCTGAGTCGTCCTGAGTTGTGGCAGCATGGGGCGATGTCAAAAACTGCGGAGGTGAGCGCCCCCGAATCCCAGGGGACGCTATCTCGGCGCCTCCTTGCCTGGTACAGCCTGGGCGCCCTGCCCGGAGGTGTCGCCCTCGGCGCGGGCAGCTTCCTCGTGTTCTACTACAACCAGGTGCTTGGGGTGCCGGCTGCGACGGTGGGCCTGGCGATCCTCGCGGCGTCCATCTTCGATGCGGTCACCGATCCCATCGTGGGTGCCATCTCGGACCGGACCCGCAGCCGAATGGGACGTCGCCATCCCTACATGCTGGCCAGTGCCGTGCCGCTCGGCATCGTCTTCACCCTGATCTGGGTCCCGCCGGACGGACTCGGCGAAAGAGGTCTCGTCGCCTGGCTGGTGCCGCTTCTCCTGATGCAGCGGCTGCTAGGTACCTTCTACGCCGTGCCGTACCTCGCATTCGGCGCCGAACTCACCCACGACTATCATGAACGCACCGCCCTCACCACCGTTCGCGCCTATCTGTCGAGCATCGGACGATCGCTTACGGGCGCGGCTCTCCTGCTGTACTTCCTTCGACCTACCGAGCAGTACCCGGATGGCCAGTTGAACCCGGATGCCTATCCGCCATTCGCGATCCTGTTTGGCCTGCTGACAGCCATCACCCTGTTCGCGAGTGCCTGGCGGACACGCTCGGACGGCCAAAGGCTCACCACCGTGCGCGGCCCGTCGCTGTCGGGTTCGATCCTCTGGGCGCCCTTTCGCGATGTCCGGGACGCGCTGCGCTATCGGTCGTTTCGCGCGCTCACCTTCGGCGTCCTTCTTCAATACACCGCGTTCGGCGTCGCAGATGCACTCGGACTCTACGTGACCACCTTCTTCTGGGGCGTCTCTACCCAGATCCTCTTCGTCTGGGGCATCGGCATGTTCTCGGGCATGTATGTAGGCTTCGACTTCTGGCGACGAGTCGGCACGCGGCTCGAGAAACGCAGCATCTACCTCATCGGCACGATCGGGTACGTGGCATCCTTCACCGCGCCCTACGTCTTGAAGGTGCTCGGCTGGTGGCCTTCCCCGGAGAGCTGGATCTACCTGCCCCTGTACATCGCCACCACGGGCTTCGTCGCGCACTTCTTCTCGGCCGGGCCTACCATCATGACCGGATCGATGCTCGGCGACATCACCGATCTCGACGAACTCGAGATCGGGAGGCGGCGGGAAGGCGTGATCTTCGGGGCCGAATCGCTCGCCTACAAGCTTTTCGTGGGGATCGGACCCGTCATCGCTGGCCTGTTGATCGACTTCGCAGGCATCACGCCCGACATGCAGCCTGGTGAGGCCACGCAAAGCATTGTCGTCGCTCTCGGCCTGGGCCAGGGCGCAACGATGGCCGTCCTGCTGGCGATCAGCCTGACCTTCCTCAGGAAGTACGACTTGACGCGTGAACGACACAGAACCATCCGGCGGGTTCTCGAAACACGCAGGGCGGATCCCGGGGTGCTACCGAACTGACGAGACGATGATGTAGGCCCGGCACCGAGAAGTTCGAGTTCCGTCACCCGATGCGCGGATGCGCCTCGTGCCAGTCGGTCGCGCCCTGGTAGGCGGCCCCCAACTCGAGCAACCGCGCTTCGTGTAGACGCCGTGCCACGAGTTGGAAGCCAACAGGTCCACCGTCGCCGGTGAACCCGCAAGGCATCGTGAGCGCGGGAGTGCGCGCCATGTCGACCGGCAAGTTGAACCGCATGACGAGGAGCCCCTGCTCCGGTGAAAGCTCGCCGCCGCCGAGGTTCGTACCGGCCGGCAAAGGAACAGGGATGACCGGCGTGAGGACTGCCGACACCTCATCGAAGAGACGGTCGAAGGAGATCGCGTAGACATCGCGTACGGCATTCGCTTCGGCCAACGCTCGACCCGATACCGAATTCCCCACCTCGAGAAGGCCGCGCAGATCAGGACCATACTCGTCGGCTCGCGAGGGGAAGGTCGCCGCATGGGCATTGGCCACATCTGCCGCACAGATGAGCGGCCAGGCTGCGGCAGTCGGTGCCATATCGGGAAGTTCGAGCTCGATGATCTCTGCTCCCAGCTCGCGAAAGACATCCAATGCCGCGATCACCAGCCCCGCCATCTTCTCGTCGCCTTCCTCGAAGGCCCGTCGATCGACGCCCATCCGAACGCCTCGAGCGTTCGCCGCCGGAGGCTGGGCGGAGGCTCCTTCATCCCGTGGCGCCCTCGACCAAAGGCTCTGGGGATCCCGGGCATCGCCGCCGGCGATCACGTCGAAGATGGCGGCGCAATCCGCCACGTTTCGCGTCATGGGCCCGACATGGTCGAGAGAGGTGCTGAGCGGAAAGACGCCGTGAAGAGGAACGCGACCATGGGTGGGCTTGAGGCCCGTGAGCCCACAGCTAGCCGATGGAAGCCGAATGGAGCCGCCCGTATCCGAGCCCAATGTCGCAAACGCCAGGCCCGCAGCCGTCGCGACGCCCGAGCCGCTCGATGAAATTCCCGTCCAGCGTTCTTCGCACCAGGGGTTGATCGGCGGCTCGACGCTCGGGTGGTGGGAGGTAAAGGCCCCCTCAGTCAGCTTGAGCTTGCCCAGGATGACAGCGCCGGCAGCCTCGAGGCGTTCGACCACGCAGGATGTTTCAGTCGCGTTGCCCAGTTTTCCCAGAAATTGCGTTCCCGCAAAGGTCGGCTCGCCTTCGATGTCGCAGAGATCCTTGATACCGATCGGAACGCCGTGCAGCGGACCTCTCGAGTTTCCCGCTCGAAGCTCATCATCGAGCTTTTGCGCCTGCGCCAGCGCGCGCTCCACCAGGACGAGATTGTAGGGACGATAGACCGGGTTCAGTTCCTCGATGCGCGCGAGCATCGACTGGGTGACCTCCGAAGACGAAAACTCACCTCGACCGATCGCCGTCCCGACTTCCAGAGCCGAGAGCCAATGGGCAGAGTCCGGAAGCGTCATCTCTCATCCTCCACGTTTCGATCAGCGCGAACCTTCGCGCTATTTCTCCGCACTGGCCTCGAGTGTGACCATCGCAACGCCGATCATCGCCTCGCGGGTCACGATGCTCGCCAACTGCTCCTCGCTCCAACCCTCCGTGGCCGGCGGACGGAGCGGAAGGACGATGAAGCGGGACTCCGCAGTCGTATCCCACACCCGGATCTCGATCGTCTCGGGCACGTCGAGACCCATCTGGTGCAAGACCTTGCGCGGCTCACGCGCCACCCGCGCTCGGTACTCGGGGCTCTTGTACCAATCCGGCGGCAGGCCGAGGACGGGCCAGGCCGTGCATGAGCATTGGGTGCAGACGATCACGTGATGCAGCTCGGGTTCGTCCTCGAGCGCGACGATGTATTCGCCTTGCGGCCCCTCGAAGCCGAGTTCGGCGCAGGCAGCGGTCCCGTCAGCGAGCAGGCGCGCACGATACTCGGGATCCGTCCAGGCCCGGGCGACGACCTTTGCGCCATTGCGCCAGTTCATCGTCTCCTCGAACTGGGCCAGCGTCGCATCGAGAACCGTATCGAGCTGCCCCTCGGGCAGGAGGCCCTTTTCGTTGAGCGCGTCTCGCAGGGCGGACGTTCGTTTGGCGATCGATGCCGGCTGCTTGGCGTGCCGTTGATGGCTCATCGTATCTCCTCCAGGTACGTCTCCCACAATTGGACGACAACGGTCTCGCGATGGCCAGCGGCGTCGGCCCACAGATCTTCCGCCTGGAAGAGCACGTGGTAGGTGGGCTCGTCGCGAGGCGGGAGCCCATGGGCAGCGGCGTCCGGATACGAAAACGGCGGTGTCACATGGAGCACTTCCCCGCAGACGCCCCGCACATAACGGGGGACACGCGTGTGGCCCGCAGGATGGATGTTGCGGACCCGCACGGTATCGCCCACCTGATATCGCGGCTTTTCGCCGCTCGCTCTGCCATCGGCAACCACCGAGGCAGCGGGTTGAGCTAGCGGAAAGGGTCCACCGGCCCGATTCTCGAGTTCTTCCCGCGTGACGATGCCCTTCTCGACCAGCAGGCTCGCGACGCCCGTGAGCGTTCGTTCGTAGTAGGAGGCGCTCAAGTAGTGGGCAGGCAGCATCCGCTCGATCGAATGGCGGTACTCGTCGACGTTGTAGGCGCGTAGAACCCCGATGCACAGGATGTTGAGCCCGAACGCAAGAGCTTCCCAGGGCTCATGAAAGGTCGGCTCGTTGGGCTCCATCTCGACCGGCCCGAAACCGCTCACCCCTGCCAGATCGTGAATTCCGTCCATCTCCAGAAAGGATTAGTCGCTCAGCTTGTCTTTGGCCAGATGACCGGCGCCCGCTTGCTCGGCCCCGAGTCTCGGATCCCCGCAAGGCAAAAAGTCGAGGAACGTCCCCACTCTCGAGTACTCTTGCTCAGCCACTCCAACCGCGAGGAACCAGAATGTCATCCGAGGCCAGACTCCTGCCGCTCTCACCCCAGCCCGAGGGCTTGAGCTGGCCGACCCGAGCCTGGCCTGAGGGGGCCCTCGACCCCCGCGTCGATCGGCCTGCCCTCGAGAAGCTGCTGGATCACGCCTTCTCTACTCCCGAACCCGAGGATCTCGAGCGCACCCACGCGGTCGTGGCCGTCCAGCATGGAAGGATCGTCGCCGAACGTTATGCAGAGGATGTCGCACCTGACGACACGTTCCTCTCCTGGTCGATGGCGAAGAGCATCACCAACGCGCTCGTCTCGATCCTTGTCCGGCAAGGCCGCCTCGACATCTCCCAGCCGATTTCCGTACCCGAGTGGCCGGAAGGCGATCCGCGGAACCGCATCACCATTGACCAGTTGCTGCGCATGGTCGATGGCTTGCGTTTTCGGGAGGCCGAGCACCTCGGCGGGGGCGCCGTTCGGTACTACCCCGAAGAGGAATCGGATGTGGTCCCGATGCTCTTCGGCAAAGGGAAACACGATGTCGCCGGCTTCGCCGCCAGCCTGCCCTACCAGGTCGAGCCCGAGACGCGCTGGAACTACAACAGCGGCGCCAGCAACCTGCTCTCACGCCTGGTGAGAGAGACGATCGGTGGCGGCGAAGAAGGCATGCGCGCGTTCATGCAAGAGGAGCTCTTCGACCGGATCGGAATGACGACCGCGAAGCCACGTTTCGACGAAGCCGGGAATTTCATCGGTTCGAGCCACTGCTATTGCAGCGCACGAGATTTCGCCCGCTTCGGCTACCTCTACCTTCGCGACGGCCTCTGGGAGAACGAACGCATCCTCCCGGAAGGCTGGGTCGACTACAGCCGGACGCCCTCCTCCCTGTCGCCTTCCGGCACCTACGGCGCCCATTTCTGGGTGATTCCCGGCAGCCTTGGCCTCTTCAACTGCAGTGGCGCCTGGGGCCAGCGCATCCTGATCAGCCCGAAACTCGACCTGGTCGTGGTGCGCCTCGGCAACACGTCGCCCCATAAGGTCGATGCAGCGGTTCGCTGGTGCAAGGAACTCGTCGACGTATTTCGGCCCACGGCCGCCTGAAACAGGCCCTGGGGTAGATCCCGAATCGCGTTTCCGCGTCTCGAGTGGTCCAGCGCAGCCAGGACCACCGGGATCGGCCTCGACATCGACGCCACGCGCGGGCCTGCTAGGTTCCGCCGCCCATGAGCCCTGAGGAGACCCATCCGACCCCGCGCAAGGACCTGCGCAACCTGGCCATCATCGCCCATGTCGATCACGGCAAGACGACGCTCGTGGATGGCCTGTTCCAGTTCACCGGCGCGGTCGCCAGCCATCGCCATATGGAAGAGCGCGCCCTCGACAGCAACGATCTGGAGCGCGAGCGAGGCATCACGATCGTCGCCAAGAACACGGCGATCGATTTCGAGGGCATCCGCATCCAGTTGGTCGATACCCCTGGACACGCAGATTTCGGCGGTGAGGTGGAGCGCGTCCTCGGCATGGTCGACAGCGTCCTCCTGCTGGTGGACGCCGTGGAAGGCGTGATGCCCCAGACCCGCTTCGTGCTCGGAAAAGCGCTGGAGCACGGGCTGCGTCCCATCCTGGTCGTGAACAAGATCGACCGCGCCGAGCAGCGAGCCGAGGAGGTCGTCGACGAGGTCTTCGACCTGCTGGTCGAGCTCGGTGCCAACGACACCCAGCTGGATTTCGCGGTGGTCTACTGCTCGGCCAAGGCCGGTATCGCCGGGATGAGCCCCGACGGCCCGATGAACGACCTGCGGCCCCTGCTCGACACCATCGTCGAGAAGGCCCCGGCCCCGGTGGTGGACGGCGAGGGCTCCCTGCAATTCCAAGCCGTGACGCTCGGCTACGACGAATTCCTCGGCCGTCTGGTGATCGGGCGGGTCGATCGCGGCAGCATGAAGCGTGGCAGCACGGTCATCAGGATCGGCGAAAGTGGCAAGCCCGAGCCCTTCCGAATCACCAAGCTGTTCGGAACCCGCGGGCTCGATCGCGTCGAAATCGAGGCCGGCGAGGCCGGCGACATCGTGATCCTGGCGGGCGTCGACACGATCGAGATCGGCGACACCATCTGCGAACAGGGCAAACCGGATCCCCTGCCGAGGATCGCCATCGATCCACCGACGATCCGCGTCCGCTTCTCCGTTAATAACTCCCCTTTCGCGGGGCTCGACGGCCGCTTCCTGACCAGCCGGCAGATTGGCGAGCGCCTCGGACGGGAAGCGCTCTCGAACGTCTCCATCCGAATCGAACCCACGGAATCCCCGGAGATCTTCGAGGTCGCCGGCCGCGGCGAGCTGCAGATCGCCGTCCTGATCGAGACGATGCGACGCGAAGGCTACGAGTTCAACGTCTCGCGGCCGGAGATCATCCCCCGCGAGGTGGACGGAAAGCTCTGCGAACCCGTCGAGGACGTCTTCGTCGAAGCGCCCGAAGGCTTCTCCGGCGTCGTCGTCGAGAAGCTCTCGTCCCGGCGCGGCCGAGTCATCTCCATGGAGCCGCGGACCGACCGCATGCACATCCACTTCATCGTCCCGTCGCGCTCGCTCTTCGGCTACCGAAGCGAATTCCTCACCGACACCCGCGGCGAAGGCATTCTGCATCACGCGGTCTGCGGCTACGAGCCTCACGCCGGCCCCCTGGCCGGGCGCCCTGTGGGCGCGATCGTCTCGAGCGAAACCGGAAAGACCACTCCGTATTCGCTGTTCAACATCCAGGAGCGATCCACCCTCTTCGTCCTTCCGGGAATCCCGGTCTACGAGGGCCAGGTCGTTGGCGAGAACCGACGCATCGGCGACATGAACGTGAACGTGTGTCGGCCGAAGAAGCTCACCAATGTCCGCGCTGCGGGGCGCGATGAAGCGACCGTCGTCACGCCCCCTCGCCAGATCACGATCGAGAGCGCCCTGGAGTGGATCGAGGAGGACGAACTTCTCGAGGTGACCCCGAAGGCCCTGCGCCTGCGCAAGCGCGTCCTCCCGGCCAATTTGCGCAAGCGCTGAGACCAACGCCCGCAGGAATCTCCCGGGCGCGGCCAGAATTCACTCAAGAACCGGCAACTCGGACCGACAAGTCCCCTGTAAACCTGGGGGACACCGTTTTGCTCGATCTCGTGAAGCCGCTCGACGCCGACACCCTGGAACGAATGCTCCAGTACGCGACTGCCACTGCCGCCGAGCGGGTGCACCTGCGTCCGGGAAGCCGTCCGATGGTCACGGGCCTGGGGGGGCCGCGAGAGATCGGCTTTCGCCAGCTCTGCGCCGAAGACACCGTCGAAGTCGCGGGACATTTCCTGGCAGCGGCACGGGTCTCCGAGCGGGCGCGGGAATCCAGCTGCGACGCGGCCCGTGAGATCTTCCTGTTCATGAAGCTCGAGAACGGGACCCTCGCGGAAGCCGTGCTCGAGCCCTGCCGCGCGGGCGTAGCGATCACGATCGAGCTGATTCCGCCGCTCCCGGCCGGAGCCGGCATCGAACTGATCGAGGCCTGAGGCCGCTAGAGCTCCGCTCGGAAGAAGGCCAGCACCTGGCTCCACGCTCTGGCCGTGAGCTCCGCGTCATGCACGTCAGGACGGCTGTCGTTCATGAACGCGTGCTGGGCACCGCTGAAGATCGTGAAATCCGCTCGCTTTCCAGCAGCCACGAGATCGGCTTCCAGCTTGCGCGCGGATTCCATGGGGACGAAGGCGTCATGCTCGGCGAAGATGCCGAGCACGGGCGCCGCCAGCCCCGAAAGATCCAGGTGGACATTCGGATGGATGCCATAGCAATCCACCACGGCACCGATACGGTCGTTCCGCGTTGCGGCATCCAGCGCCAGCTGGCCCCCCATGCAGAAACCGATCGCACCGACCTTGCCGCCCGTCACGGCGTCGTGGCCGAGCAGCGCCTGCACCGCGCCATCCAGGTCGCGGGCGGCCCGGGGCAGCTCCAGATCCATCATCAGCCGGCTCGCCGCATCCGGATCGGTCGTCGCGTCTCCGCGGTAGAGATCCGGCGCCAACGCGACCATGCCCTCCCGAGCCAGCCGGTCACACACGTCCCGGATGTGGTCGACGAGGCCCCACCATTCCTGGATGACGACCACCCCGGGCCCGCTGCCTCCAGGCGGTAAGGCCAGATACCCCCGTCCTGGGTCCCCGTTGCTCACGAAGTCGATGTCCGTCCCGAGCCGAGTCATGCCTTGTCCCCTCCTTGTCCAGGTCGCGAACGCAAGAGCGGGGGAGTCGGCTGCACCGGCTCCCCCGCTTTCTCAAAGAATTCCAGGGTCGGCCTACTCCTGGTGGTTGTCCCCACAAACGAAGCCAGCTCCGCCACATCCGGTACCCACCGCGGGATCGACCACGCGGCGCCGGTTCGGCGGGCGCCGCGGCGTAGAACGGGTCGTCACGATCGGTGTCGGTGTCACGCGGTTGGGGCAGTTGCTCGCCTCGCACGCATCTCGCCGAAACTTGTCCGCAGCGCCCACGTCTGGGAAGACTGCACCGCCAAACTGGGGCGCCGCCACATCCGTCGGCGTGAACAGGCCGGCGATCTCCACCTCGCAGCTCGGCGTGTCCTGCACGTTGATGCTCGGCTCAGCGTGTGCCTGCTCGGAAACGCCGTGACCACCGCTCTCCGCGCAGCCCGTCGTCATGCCCACGGGCTCCGCACCGCCGTGCCCGGTGATCTGCACGGATTCGTTGTGATTGCAGATCCGCGTGCTCCCCGCGTCGCTCACAAAGAATTCGGTATCCGACCGCAGGGTCTGGGCCGCGAGGTGAGGTGTCGTCACCTGCATGGCCACCGCATCGTCTCCGCGCGCGTCGATGACACGGAGGCCACCCGCGTGCAGGATCAAGGCGTTGCCCTCTCCGTCCGCACCAATCTGGAGACGGCTCCCCATGTCGATCTGGGCGTAGACCCCGTTCGTCAGAACGCCGACTCGCGAGCCCGGCGAGGTGAGGATCGTCTCACAGGCATGAATCACATCGTTGCAGGAGAGTGCGCGGGGCTCCTCGCCGGGGCTCTGGGCGTGAACGGACCCGGACTTCGCCACGACGTGCCCCACGACATCGCCGGGGTCGCCCTGACAGGCGAGGTCGGCGCTGAGGGCCGGAACGGCCTGCATCGCCAACCCGACAGCAGCAAGCAAGAGAGTGGAAACTCGTGTGCAGATCATTTGGAGAGACCTCCTCTCACAGTGAGTCACTCCTCGAGGCGATAGGTGACGTACAAGCCCAGAATCTCTCTGTCGTAGTCGAAAACGGCCACATTCGAGTGATTCTTGATGTACCGGTAGGCGATCTCGGCGGAGAAGTCGTCGGTCAGCTTCTTCTCGAGCGCGACCGAGTAGTACCAGGCGTCGTCACGCCGGTTCTCGTTCTGGAGTGGGTATTCCAGGTTGAAGAACACGTCCCGCGGGTCGGGGAACGACGAGTTGTTCCGGTAGGGGCGCAGGGTGTAGCTCACGAGCGTCCGCAGCTGGAATTCCCAAGGGAGCCGGGTATCGGTCGCGACCCGGAATTCGTGCCCCTCGTAGGAGTACTCGCTACCCCGGGAACTGTACCGCTCGTAGCGGTAGCCAACCGTCAACTCCGTCTCGAAGAAGTTCAGCGGGAGCGAGTGATCCGCACCGACGCTAAAACCCCAGCCATCCTGATTCCGGTCCTGGCCCTCTTGAATACCCGGCGGTGAACAGAAGGTCGTTCCCGGGCTCAGGCAGTTGGAGAAAGGCTGCCCCCGCCCGTCCACGATCTCGCCGGAAGAGCTGTACAGGTAGTTGTATTTGAAGATCGAGCCGTACAGCTCGGAGCGACCTGGCGTGCCCCACTCGTGAAACAACGTCGGTGTCAACGTATCGGAGTGCAGGAAAGGCTTGCTGTCGATCCAGGAGTGGCTCGAGTCGTAACGAAGCAGCAGGGTCGTGGCTTCGGCGAGCCGCCGGTCGACCCAGAGGCTCAACACCGGGTTGTGCTGATTGAACTCTTCGAGGTCGTAGTGGGCCGATCCGTAGTAGGTCATCGCCACACCGGCCGACCAATCCCGCTCGCGCAGGAACTCGTAGCCACCGTGCAGGGTCCAGACAGAGCGCATGTCGTGATTGCCACTGATGCCCTGGGGCAGGAGCGTCCCCTGGGATCGCAGGACCACATTGTCGTCGTACTCGACGCCAACCGTGGCCCAGGCCCACCAGGAGCCTCCGTCCCCGGCTTCGATCCGCTCCTTGGCCTTGCGTGCCTCTTCGGCCCAGACGCTTCCCTGAGGCTCCATCGCAATCACGCGATCGAGGGCCTCGACGGCTTGAGCTGCATCGTCGGCGCCGGCAAATGCGAGCCCGGCATAATACGAAGCGGTGGGCTCGACGGTCGCGGACATGTCCCGCGCACGATCGAGAGACGCTGCCGCAGCAGCATTCTCCTGGCGGCGCAGGGCCAGAAGGCCCTCGTAGAGATACAACTCGGCGCGATCGGCGGAGCCAGCGCGAGCCTTGGCAATGGAAGCTTCCGCTGCCTGGATATCGCCCAGGTGGAAGGCGGCCATCGCGTAGTAGAGATCCACATGAGGGAGGCCCGGATCAGCCTCCCGCGCGGCGCGAAGCTCGTTTTCCGCCGCAGGATACTGGGCCAGCTGCACGTGACAGCGGCCGCGCAGAAAGTGCTGAGCGGCGGACGGCTCAGCGACACCGGCCAGCACATCGAGCGCGTCGGAACAGCGTCCGGAGCGCTCGAGCGCCGTCGCTCGGGAACCTGCGAGGTCTCCCTCCGCAGCCACAGCAAGCGGAAGGAAGACGAGCACCGCCGCGAAACACGCGACACCTAGGAGCTGGGTGTTCAGACCAGCCTGCGCCGAAGCGCCAGCCCCAGACCCGTCGTGACGAGGAGCAGCACCGTTCCCGCTTCGGGAACGGGAGCGGCTGCGAACATCAAGCCAACGAGATGTTGCGGAAATTGGAGCTCTCCCAGTGAGTTGGTGAGGATGTCTTGCGTGACGCGATAGTGAATCGACTTGGTCACGCTTTGTCCTTGAGCCAAATCGCCCAGGAAGAGCGCAAGATAGGAAGTAGCGGGAATTGGGCCCAGCGCCGGCAAGCTCACCATGCGCCAGAAGTCGGCCGTGCCCGTCGGATCGAGATTCAAGCCGACATTCTGGGGCCGATAACCCCCGACGACACTATTTTCACCCAAGACATCCGTCGGATCGTGACCACGGAAGACGATCCAGACATTCTCCAAATTGCCGTTCGAGGTAAACACCCAATCGTTCTGGTCTCGAGCGGGATTCGCAATGAAATCGGAGCCGCCGGCAACGTAGCTGGGGGTGATATCAACCGGATTCGAGACGGTGAGTTGCGTACCCAGCAGCGAGAGGGAGAACCGGGTCCCAAGCGCCTGCCCTCCGGCCGCAAGAAAATCCGCCTGGGACTGGGTGGACAAGCCGTACGGATTCCCGTCAGGGGCCGGCACCGTGCCGTTGAAGAACAAGTCGATCGGCGCAGCGTGAGCGGCCGCGGCCGAGACTGCGAATGCGAGCGCAACGCCCAGGATGCGGCTCCGTCGTTTGATCGAATTGGAAAACATTGAGCTCATCTCCTCTCACCCTCCCGAGCCGCAGCCATGAAGCCGGATGCAGCGGGTCGACTGGTGAGTGACCTCTGGAGCCCAAAAATGTCGCGAGAAAATGCCCTTCGGCGTGCTCGCATTCTCGGCCGGGAGGATTCTCGGGAGTCTCGATCAGGATTTGCGCAGAAGTTGCCCCTCGAAGGGGTCGCCTTCTGGGAAACCCTCGAGCTCGGGGAAGTCCGGGGACGGCGGCGCGTCTTCGATGCTGTCGAGATGTCCCCCTGCCCGCTCCGCGGCCTCCTCGGCGAGACGCGCCAACGGGGTCCGGGCGCCACGGTCGTTGCGGGTGACCAGCAACCATCCGCCCGGAGCAAGCCGGGACCACGCCCGCTCGAGCAGGGGGCCGAGGTCCTTCCGAACACTCCAGAATCGCCGACCCGCCGCGGCCGCCGTCGGCGGATCGATGACGATCCCGTCGAAACCGGCGTCGCCCTTCCCTTCTTCCAGGAAGCGACGCGCATCGCTGCGCTCGACACGATGTCTGGCGCGGTCGAGCCCTGAAAGTGCGAGGTTCGCTTCGGCCTGGCGCAGGTAGGCGCCGGAAAGATCGACGCTCCATACCTCTTGGGCCCCGCCGGCCAGAAGCGCCAGGCTGAACGCCCCGGTGTGGGCGAACAGATTGGCGAAGCGTCCGCCTCGGGCCTCGGCCCGCAAACGAGCGCGGTTCTCGCGTTGGTCCAGGAACAATCCGGTCCCGGGTCGAGGACGTGACCTTTCGTTCAAGCCGGGATCCACCCAGAAGCGCAGGCCGGATTCGCGCACCGTGAGGCCTCCCTCTGAATCGAGCGGAAGAGCCTGCTGTGGATGGACCGCCAGCACACGGCTCTGATCCGGACGCCGCAGGTTCACGATCTCGAGCACCGGCGGAAGGCCATCCATGTGCTCGGCCATGCATTCGCGCAGCGCGGGAATCGCATCAGCAACGAGAGGGAGTGCGGAGCGACCCTGCACGATGACCCGCAAAAGAGGACCCAGGCGATCGATCGCCAGGCCGGGCAGACCGTCGGCCTCTCCGTGAATGAGCCGATAGGCGTCCGTTTCCGCCGACCCGGCATGGAACCCGGCGCGACGCGCGAGCGCGTCCTCGACCCGCGTTGCGACGTCCCGCTCCCGCTCGCCGGGCAACGACCAACGGCGTGCCGTGAGATCCCCCTCGCCATCGGTTCGCGCGATCCCAAGATCGCGGCCACCCGGCCCCATCAACCTCACCCGGCCGCCCACCCGCACGATGCCGGGATCCCCGGTCTCCCGATCGGCACGCACCCACGGATGCCCGCCGACCAACGCCCGCGCCGTGGCGGCGGAAACCCGTAGCTCGGGCAACATCTCGTCCGGGGGATGGATCGGTTCCTCCGGCCACCAATCGTCCCGCGCACTCTCTGTGGCGGGGCGAACCCGCAGGCCATGGCGGAGGAGCACGCCCCCTCGGTGCACATCGCCGAGCGCCGGTGCGCCCGCGGCGGCCAGCCAGTCGAGCGCGCAGCGGGCGAGCCAGGCAGGCGATTCTGCATCAGGGGGCGTCGTGGCACCCACTTCCAACTCGCGGAGATCGCCGCGCACCTCCACCGTGTGGAAGCGGAAGCCGGGCGCCTCTCCTTCCGGCCATGCCAGCGGGCCACATAGGAGACGAAGACGGGTCGCCTCGGGCGGGCGCAGCCAACGCACCGGTCGCACGTCCGCACAGAGCGCGCGACCCGCCGTCAGGATCGCGTCGCGCTGAGGCTCTCCAGGCTCCCAGCCGTCGGGGCCGAACCGCACGCCGCACAGCGGTTGCTTCTTGGCACCGGGGCGCCCAAGCCGTCGCCACACCTCGTCCTGAGGGAGGGCGAGGCCGGGCACGCGAAAGTAGAGCCAGCTCACGCGGGGGTTATCGCTCATCGGGTTGCCGGCGTCTCGTCTGCTCGAATCCGGCCTGTGAACTCCCGGGAGCTGGCTCCCGTGAGTTTCTGCGGAGCATCGACGTTCCGTACACTCCGAGTGTGGATGCCCCCCTTCCCGAACCGGTGCTGACCATCGCCCGACGCCTGCGCGAGCGCGGGATTCCCTCCGCGGTCGTGGGCCGAGCGGCCCGCGAGCTATGCGCGGGCCAAACGCCGAGGGATGTGCGGCTGCTCTGCGAGGCACGCCTCGAAGCCTTGACCGGCCTCCCTCACGCCATCGCACCCCCTCCCGGTGGTGTGGTGCGGATCGGGCTCCCTGGCCTCGTCCTCGAACTCGAGGCAACGGCGTTGTCTCTCGAAGCTGCGCTTCGCGAGACAACGCTCAGTGTGACCGCCATCGGCTTCGACGTTCTTGCAGACCGCTGGCTCGACCCGCTGGGCGGACGGGCCGATCTGGCGGCTCGGATCGCACGCCCGGCCGGCGGAAGCCGACGTCTGGCGGAGCCCTTGACCGCCGTTGCGACGATCCGTCTGGTCGCGGAACTCGATCTTGAACCGACAGCAGAGCTGACAGCGGCACTCGCCTCGGCGGCGGGAGAGCTGCCTGACGCACTCGGCGCCCGCTTGCGTCGCGAGCTCGATGGTCTGCTCTCGGCGCCGGCGCCGGCCCGTGGGCTCGCATTGCTCCGTGAAGCGGGCCTCGAAACGGCTCTCGCACCTCGGGCCCGCCCGGAAACCGCCGCCCTGGTGGGCCGTCTCCCGGAAGACCTCGTGCTGCGCTGGACCGCATGGTTGCGCGGCGGCCAGGCGGGGCGCGTACTCGCGCGTCTGCGCGTCCCCCGTGAACGCAGCCGCCAGATCGAGCGTGGCTTGGCGTTGCATCCCTTGGATCGCGTCGTCCTGCCGCGGCCAAGCAGCGTGGGAAAGGCCCTGCGACGCCTCGGCTCCCGCCAGGCCTTCGATGGCCTGCAGCTGCTGCGCGAGCACGAACTCGAGCTCACGGGCGAGCCCGGCGAAGGCCCCCGGGCTCGGCTGGCCGAGCTTCGACACATCGCCGACGAGTTGGCGGGAGCCGAGGCGCCCGAACTCGTCTTGTCGGGCCGGGACGTGATGCAGGCCCTCGGCGAACCGGCTGGCCCGCGTATTGGCCGCGCCCTCTCCTACCTCGCAGACCGGGTGCTCGAAGACCCCTCCCAGAACACGACGGACAAGCTCGCTGCCTGGCTGAGCCGTTGGATGGATGCGGACACGGACGAAGGCCACCCGGCCCGAAGCAGGCAGGAGTAGCCAGCCCCGCTCGCGTGGCGACGACAGGGGACCTCCTCCGCACCGACCTCAGCTACGCTCCCCCGCCATGAATTCGACTGTTCTCTCCATCGTGCGCCACGGCGAGACGCCGGCCAACGCCGAGGGCGTCTGGCACGGCTCGACCGATACGCCGCTCAGCGAACGAGGCCACAGCCAGGCGGGCCGCGTGGCCAGCCACCTGGCCCGCACCCGCGCGGATGCGGTTGCCCTGTATTCGAGTCCGCTCACCCGGGCGCGGCATACCGCCGACCCGATCTCCGCGGCGCTCGGGCTGCCCATCCGAATCCGCGACGACCTTCAGGAATATCACCTCGGATCCTGGGAAGGCCGGACTTATCATGAGTTGCTGACCGAGCATCGCCTCTTCGAGCGCATGAACGAAGACCCGGATTGGCAACCCGGCGGCGGCGAATCCCCGCGGCAGGTGGCCGAGCGATTGAGCGGCGCCTTGCGAGCCATTGCAGAGGCGCACCCGGGCGATCGCGTCATCGTGGTCAGCCACGCCGGAGCGCTCACCCTGGCCTTCGGTCTGCTGGTGGATGACGATCCGCGCTCGTGGCGACGCACCATGGACAACACCGCCGTCACCGATCTGCGCATGTCCGCCCCACCGGAGCTCGTCACATTCAACGAAACCGTGCATCTGTCGACAGGAGATGGAGCACCGGCGTGAGCGATGCCGCGCCCGACGCCCTCGAGCAACAGGTGCTCGCCTACGTCCGCGAACACGACTATGTGACGTTCGCGGCTTTGCATCAGCACTTCGCTGGCGATACACGCGAGGAGACCCAGATCGAGCTTCCCGGCAACCGGGTGATCTGGGCCGGTGCGCCGCGGGAACTCTTCGACGCGGTCCTGGCTCTCCTCGAGCAGGGCCAGCTGGCGTCGATCCCGGGCCACCAGGCGGCCTACAAACGTGACGGCCGGGTGCTGGACCTGCCGGTCGAGAAGACCCCGCCCCGCGAACCCCATGCGGAGCCGCATTGGTTCCCGGTGTTGCTACGCCCGATGGAGGCCGTGCTCGCCGAACAAGGCTGAGCCATCACTTTCAGGAACCCTCGCAAGTACCTGAATTCGCAGTGGCTACAGGGCTGACCCAAGAGCCAGCACGGCGACGGCCAGGGCCCCCACCAGGTAGCTGACGGGATCCTGGGTCGCGAACAGCACCGGGTCGTCTTCCATCTGGCCCCGGTGGGCAATCAACCAGACCCGGCTGATCCAGTAGGCCACGAGGGGGATCAGTGCCCACAACACCTCGGGGCGGGAGTACAGGATCGTCACGTTGTCGCTCTGCACGTAGAGGGCGAGCACCACCACGGCCATGTAGCCCGCCGCCGGGCCCAGGGAGAGCAGCAGGGGCGCATCCTCGACCGAGTAGTCCCGGCCGGGCGAGCTGTCGCCTTTCGCGGCGGCCACCAGCTGCAGATCTGCGTAGCGCTTCAAGAACGCGAGATTCAGGAAGAAGAACAGCGAGAACCCGATCAGCCAGGGCGAGACGACGATGTCCAGGGCCAGGCCGCCCGCCAGGACCCGCAAGCTGTAGAGACAGGCCAGAAAGATCACATCGGCAATGGCGACGCGCTTCAAGCCGAAGGTGTAGATCGCGTTGAGGCCAAGGTAGGCCCCGAGGCAGCCGGTGAAGACCGCCGGCAGGAACGCAACGGAAAGCCCGAGCCCCGCACCCAGCAGGAGAGGCACTGCGGCCAACCCCTGAGGAATCGACAAACGACCGGACGCGAACGGCCGGCGGCACTTCGTCGGATGTCGTCGATCCGCTTCCAGATCCATCAGATCGTTGAAGATGTAGACCGTGGACGCGCACAGGGAGAGGCAAAGGAAAGCCAATGCGGCGGTGGCCCAGAGCGACGGCTCGGTCAGCCGGTGAGAGGCCAGGATGGGGAGGAAGATCAAGACGTTCTTCACCCACTGGTGGACACGCAGCGCCTTCAGCCAGGCGCCCAGCCCGGCCGGCGGGACGAGGAAGGTTCGCGCCAGCGGTGCGCCTTCCGTTGCCTTCTCGGCCTCGCGTTCGTCGCGGCCGACCCAGGAGGCTGCGCCGGCGCGAGCGAAGACCGGACGGTCGGCTGCAGCGTCGCCGATGTACTCGAAGCCCTTCTCCCCGAACGCCGTAGCCAGCGCATCGGCCTTATGCGGCCCCTTCAGATTGACGCCACCTTCGCTGGCCATCACCGCATGAAAGATGCCAAGGTGATCTGCCACCGCCTGGGCCGTCCGTTGGTGGCTGGCGGTGGCGAGAACAACGGGACGGCCCTCGGCTCGCGCTTCGTGCAGATAGGCCAGCACGTCTTCGCGGTACGGGAGCGCAGCCGCATCCGGACACACCCGCGCCGCAAGCTCGCTCTTGAAGCGCGCCCGGCCGCCGAGCACCCAGAACGGCAGGGCGAAGACGCTTCCCGGCCGCTGCCTCAGGAGGGCGAGAGCGCTCTCCCACAAGGTATCCGTCGCCACCAACGTGCCGTCCAGATCGACGGCCAGAGGCAGACCTCTGCGTTCGGGGTCCGGGCCGCCGAGCCCGCCGGGCTTGGAGTTCTCGCGACCCGGCTTCCCGGGGCCCGAGCCCCCGAGTTCCGAATCCCCGAACAATTTGGCCTGAGGATCGCTCAACCCGACCTCTCGCTTCTCGAAGGCTTGGACGGTCTCAGCGGACCTTCCCCATGGTTTTCTGGCGTGGACGCCGGCTCGGATGCACCCGGCCCCTTGCCCATGCCCAGCTGATGCTCGAACCAGCAGAGCACGAAGGCGGCTCCACTGTAGAGGTAGTAGAGCTGATGAAAGGCCAGCGCGCCCACCGCGAAGGCCAGACCGCGACGCCGCCGGAACACACCGAACAAGCCGCGATTCACGAGGACGGCCACGGCAAAGAGCGCGGGCGGAAGCAGTAGCCAAAGGCCGCCCATCAGCGCGGCGGGAATCGAGAGCAAGAGGAGCCCAGCAATCACGGCCTTGATTCGTTCTGCGGCGCCAGCATTCAAATCCGAGACCGCTTCGGGTTCGCGGATCAACATGCGCGACCACGGCAATGCGCGGCACACCACATCGGTATGAATCACGCTCCAGGTCGTCCACTGCTTGAGGTGCGTACCCTGCATCTCCGGCACCAGGCGAATGCGACCGCCGGCCCGGCGCAGGCGATAGCCGAGCTCGATGTCCTCCACGCTGGGCCGGGCGAAACGCTCGGCGTCGTAGCCCCCGCAGGCCAGGAAAGCTTCCTTGCGAACCGCACCACAGCCAGCCCAGAAGGTGCTGGCTTCTCCCGCGGCTTCGTGATGAACATGGTGATGACGCAGGTTCATGTACTGGCTCGCAAAGGCCGGGTCCGGCGGGGCATCGTCATAGGAGCCGAACACGGCGACCACGTCCGGGCTCTCCAGCGCCTTGCGCAGGTGGCGAACCGCATCGGGATGAATCACCACGTCCGCATCGACAAACAACACCACGTCACCGCGCGCTTCGCGGGCCGCTTGATTGCGTGCCGCTCCCGGCCCGACCCGACCGGCACTCTTCATGACCCGTGCTCCGCGTTGCGCAGCCCATTCGCCGGAACCGTCGGTGGATCCATCGTCGACCACCAACACCTCACACAGCTGCCCCTCCTCCACGAGGGCGAGCAGCGGCGGAAGACTTTCCGTCAGGTAACCGAGCCCGTTGTAGACGGGCATGATCGCCGTCACGCTGGCGGGAACCTCGCTCACGAGCCACGCACCTCCCGGAGAAAGCGCCGCAGCGCAAGATAGAGCGAGAACCCACTGCGGCCGAAGCGGCCGTACACCCGCGGAGAGCGCAGGTAGAAGGCGTCGAGGCGCGGGAGCATCGTCGAGGCTTCTGCACCGTCGAGCACGGCCAGCCGGGTCGTCCACGACCAGCGATAGCGGCGTGAGACCCGCTCGCGTACGCGCTCGTCGTGGTATCCGTAAGGATAGGCGAAGGCCTCGGGACGCCGGCCCAACCGGGCCTCGATGGCATCATCCGCCGCCGCCAACTCGGCATCCAGCTCGTCCGAGCCAAGCGTTCTCAAATCCAGGTGGCGGCCGGTATGGGCCTCGATCGCCCAGCCCGCAGCATGCAGCGCCTCCACATGGTTCCAGTCGAGCATCGGAAAGCGCGGCGCCCAGCCCGGCTGTCCGGGCCAATGATTGTCGCCACCGAGAAAGCCGGTCGTCAGGAAGAGCGTGGCTGGTGCGTCGGCATCTCGCAGCACCGGCAGCGCCGCTTCGTGCACCGAGCGAAAGCCATCATCGAAGGTAAGCGCCACGCGGTCGGGAATCTC
>JAFDCZ010000299.1 GCA_019312665.1 Deltaproteobacteria bacterium
GGCCTCGGCGATCATCCCGTCGTGATCGAGGGCGGTGACTTCCGCGCTGACCGGGCCCTCCACGATCTTGGTGATCTCTTCCAGGATCTCCGTGGGGCTTCCGGACTCTTTCGCCAGCAGGCTCGGATTGGTGGTGACTCCGTCGAGGAGCCCCATGCCGGCGGCCTCCCGGATGTCGTTCACGTTCGCGGTGTCAATGAAGAACTTCAAGAACGCTCACTCGAGTTGGCCGACCCCATGCATCCGCTGGATGCCCGGGAACGGACAGAGAAGGAAAGGCTCGGGGCGGCGGCGGGAGCAACGGGAGGAGTGGGGAGCCTCGGGCTTTGTAGTCGAGACAACGTTCTCATGTCAAGAAGTTGGGGCGTGAATTTGGAGAGTTTCTCATTTCCCGAAGAAACTCTAACACAAAATTGTGTCTACGCTTGGGCCTCTGGTTGAGGCATCGGATCGCTGTCGTCGTCGCTCCCCGAGGGAGCGCCCCGTTGTGCACCCTCACTCGCAATCAGCTCGAGGATCAGCAGGCCGACGCCAATCACGATCGCCGAATCCGCAATGTTGAAATCGGGCCACGAGTAACCCGTGCCAAGGCGGAAATGCAGAAAGTCGATCACTTCCCCGAAGCGGATGCGGTCGAGCAGGTTCCCGAGCGCCCCACCGAGGATGAGACCCAGCGCGGTGCCAGAAAGCCGATCCCTCGGGGCAAGCTGCCGAAAGAAGGAAACGATCAGTACCAACGCGATCGACGTGGCGATCAGGAAGAACCAACGCCTGAAAGGCTCGGGCGCCGTCGCGAACATCGAAAATGCCGCGCCAGGATTGCGCACGTGCGTCAGGTAGAAGAAGCCCTCGACCACGGGGATTCGGTCCCCGTAGGCGAGCGTCGCCACCACCCAGTGCTTGGTCGCTATGTCGAGCGGCAGGCTGGCCGCGAGCGCGACGAGAAACACCTTCATTTTCGGGGTCATCGGGCGGAGAAACCTATCACCGCAGCTCTCGAGCGTCGAGCAGGCCATCGCCCCAGATCGCAGGAGAAGCCCCCTCGGCGTAGCGAAGCTGTTGGGCAGATCCGAGCACACCACGCAGGCCCTCCACGTGAACGAATGCGCCGGGCGGAGCGTCCTCCAGACGCATCAAGGCCTCGGCTTGCTCGAGGAAATGCAGGCATTGCTCCGGCGCCTCAGCCTCGCAGGCACTGCGGGCCAACGCGAGGAAGGCGTAGGGGTTGTTCGGATCGACTTGCAATGCACGCTCGAACAAAGAGCGACCGCGGGCCATGTTACCTGCACTCTCCGCTTCGAGGCCACCCAGAACGAGACGTACGGACGCCTTGCGCGCTGCGTCACCCTCGCTGGCGATCTGGGAGATGCGGAAGGGCTCCACCCGCGGGGTACGACCAACCCCAGCGCACCCGAACAGCCCCGCGGCCACGAGCAAGACGCCGATCCAACCGCGCACTACAGGCGGTCCAGCCATCGTTCGAACAAGCGCTGAATGACGGCGCGGGGATTCTGCCCACGGCGTTCCCCCTCGCGGCCTCTTTCCTGCGGGGCCCGCGCCCACGACGGACAGGTACGAGAGGGCTCGGTTCCCCGCAGGAAGTACTCCGGTTCCCGCTGGGGACAACCGTTCAAGGCCAGCGCGCCCGACTGGGGATCCACATCGACGAGCACGACGTCGCCCGGAGGGACGAAGCGTCCGCGGATCGTTCCTCCCGTCGCCTCGCGTACGAAGCGCGCCCACAAAGGCACGGCGACCTTGCTCGATGAGAGGCCCATGCTCCGCGGTTGATCGAAACCGACCCATACCGCGACCACCAGCTCCGGCGTGAAGCCGATGAACCAGGCATCGCGTTCGTCATCACTGGTCCCGGTCTTTCCGGCGACGGGCCCTTGGATCCCAGCCCGGCGCAGGGAACGCGCCGTACCGCGATCTACGACGCCCTGCATCAAAGTGGTTACGAGAAACGCAGTGCCCGAATCGAGCACGCGCTCGAAACGGATCTCCTGGCGCTCGACCGTACCGCCCCGCGGGTCGACGACATCTTCGAACGTCCGGATCTCCGGTCGCACGCCGCGGTTCGCGAGCGTGGCGTAGGCCCGCGCCATCTCGAGAGGAGATACATCCGCCGCGCCGATCGCCAGAGAGGGAACGGCGGGCAAGGGGCTCTCGACACCTAGACGGTGGGCGACCTCTGCGATGCGCGCGACGCCGACCTCCTGCCCGAGCCGCGCAGCCGCCACGTTGTAGGAGCGCTCGAGGGCCATGCGCACCGGCACCGTGCCGTGGAACTTGCGATCGAAGTTTCGCGGCTCCCACGGACCGGAACTCGTCGGCACACTGAGCGGCGCGTCCGAGAGCTGGCTGGCGAGGGTGATTCGCGGCGTCCCCCCGACCGGCTCGAGAGCGGCGACGTAGACGAAAGGCTTGAACACGCTACCCGCCGGCCGGCGCGCTTGGGTGCAACGATCGAACTGGCTGTCGGCGTAGCTCCGCCCACCCACCATCGCGACCACCTCCCCCGTCTGAGGCCGGAGCGCGACCAGGCAGGCCTGAAGCTTCTCGGGCCCCTTGGTGAGTGCCGGGTGCTTCGCCTCCAGCTCGGCCAGCCCTTCTCGGACGGCTTGGGTCGCGGCCCGTTGCAGTCGCAGATCGAGGGTCGAATAGATCTCGAGGCCCTCGGTGGTGAGGGTCGTGGTGCCGTAGAACTCGGGCAGCTGACGGCGCAATGCGTCGAGGAAGAATCTCGCTTCCCGCGGCTCCGGCGTGACCGTGGCGACCTTCAGCGGCCGGGCCGCAGCGAGCTGATACGCGGCTCCCTCGATGCGGCCCTGATCGAGCATCAGCCGCAGCACGAGATCTCGCCGCCGGGTCGCACCCTCGACCTGTCTGTGAGGAGACAGGCCGTTGGGGCTCTGGATGATGGCCGCAATCAGCGCCGATTCGTGCAGCTCGAGGTGGCGCACGGATTTTCCGAAGTAGAGCCGCGAAGCTTCGCCGACCCCGTGGATGGCCGTGGAGCCACGCTGACCGAGGTAGATCTCGTTCAGGTAGGCCTCCAGAATCGCCTGCTTCTCGTAACGGGCCTCCAGCAGCAGGGCCATCACGGCTTCCTGGGCCTTGCGCTCGTAGCTTCGCGCGGGCGTCAGGAAGAAATTCTTGACCAGCTGCTGGGTGAGGGTGCTGCCGCCCTGGGTGATCCCGCCGGCTCGAAGGTTGGCGATGAGGGCACCCGCGATGCGCCTGAGATCGATTCCGGGGTGTTGGTAGAAGCGTTGATCCTCGACGGCGAGCACCGCATCGATCAGGTGCTGGGGAACGTCGCCTACATGCACCAGATCGCGCTGCTCGTGGTCGGGCCCGTAGTACGCCCCCACCAGCTCGGGCTCCAGGAAGAGCGCGCCGAGCTCGCGGCCTGTGCGAGCGTCCCGCAGCTCCTCGATTTCACTGCCAGTGAAACGGATCTTGACCATGCGCGCCGGCTCCGGCCGGCTTGGATGATCGAAGGCGCGCCGGTGAAGCCGCACACCGCGGGGGCTCCAATGGAAACGCCCCACGGGAATGTCGGCGTCGCGGCCAATTTCCCGGTAGCCCAGTCGAGGCCGGGGTAGAGGATCGTAGGCGCCGAAAGCACCCTGGAGGGCACCCGGAACAACCTGCCCTCGAAACGGGCCACCACCGTGCGATCCAGCTCCCGAACCATGAGCCCAAGCATGAAACCGCCGCCAAGGCTGACCAGAAGCAGCAGGGCCCCGACCCAGCGTCGCCAGCGCAGGCCCCGACGACGCGGCGCCCGCTTCCTGCGGGAGCCCCCACCGGCGCGCCTGGCGCCTTTTGCCGTCTTTTTCCGCCTTGCTGCCACGCACGATCCTCGATGGGAGCGCCCATCCCACCCGCTACAACGAGCCGGCGGTCAGCCCTGGTCGCCCGAGCACACTTGCACCGGGCCGGGCCGGCTCACCCCGAGAGGGAAGCTCGCACATGGCGTTGGGGGCCGCCCGCAGGGCCCAGGTTCCCCCTGCGCATCGGCAGCCGGGCCGTGAGATTCCAGCTGCCTATCCTTACGAACGGGTCTTCCTGGGAAGATCCGTCACGAGCGCCGGCCTGGATCCAAGGGACCCGTTGCGGAACGGCCCGCTTTTTCGGAGAGTTTCTCTATGTCAGGAAAGGACGAACAGGCTCGGACCAAGCTTTGGGGTGGGCGCTTCCAGCAGGCGACCGATCCCGCGGTCGAGCGCTTCAGTGCCTCGGTGGCCTTCGACCAGGCACTGGCCGAATAC
>JAFDCZ010000039.1 GCA_019312665.1 Deltaproteobacteria bacterium
GCGCCTCCGCACGCACCGCCGTGCTCAACCCCATGGGCTTTCCGAACCCGGACGGCAGCCTTCACCAGTTCACGGTGGGTGCCTACTACGTGGATGAACTCGTCCGCACCGAGGCCGGCTGGCGGATCGCCGGCCGACGGGAAGACCAGGCCTTCATGGAAGGCACCCTTCCCGAAGCTCTCCAGATCCCGAGCTGAAGCTGGCTTTTGGCTCAGCGACGGAACCAGGCCTCGGAGGTCGCTATCCTTCAGGGGTGGTTCAATCCGACGTCCCCGAAGTGCGCTGCGAGCGTTGCCAGACATCCTTTGCCCCCGAGACCAAGCAGTGCGTTCACTGTGGCGGGCCCCTGGGCCGCAGGCAGATCTTCGGGGGCCGAAAGCAACAGGACGATCCAGCCGGCGGTGAGATGGCGTCGCCGTACGAGTACGACGATGAGTCCGAGGAGCTGAAGCTTCAGAGCCGAGGTCGCAATGTCGTCTGGATTCTCACCGCGGTGCTGGCGATGGGGATGTCGCTCCTCAGGACCTGCGGCGGAAACGGCTAGGGGGCTCCGGTGGCCAACAAGACGGACGACGAGTGGAAGAGCGAGCTCACTCCCGAGCAGTACGCCGTCCTGCGGAAAGCTGGGACCGAGCCCGCCTTCACCGGTGCCTATCACGACACGAAGACGCCCGGAATCTACCGCTGCGCTGGCTGTGATACGCCGCTGTTCCGCTCGACGACGAAGTTCGATTCCGGCTCGGGTTGGCCGAGCTTCTGGGAGCCGATCGCAGAAGGGCGGGTCGTGGAGCGCAGCGATGTCAGCCACGGCATGGTTCGCACGGAGGTCGTTTGCGGGACCTGCAGTGGCCACCTCGGGCACGTCTTCCCCGACGGTCCGAAGCCGACCGGGCAGCGCTACTGCATGAACTCGGCGGCGTTGCAGTTGGACGAATCCATGGATTCCGAGGGCGACAGCTAGGCCGCCACTCGGCAGACAGCCAAGCCGTTACTCGATGATGGCGAGGGCTTGCCGCGGGCAGAGGCGTACCGCCTCTTTCGCCTTGTCGACCTGATCTGCGGGGAGTTCGCCCGAGGTGTCTTCTTCCGCACCCTTCACCAGGTGATGGAAGTTGTCGTCGTCGTCCACCTTGAAGAGTGCCGGGGCGACGTCCATGCAGACGGCGTTGGCCTCGCAGAGGTCCCAATCGACCTTGACCTTCATCGTGTTCCTCCGTTGCCATTCCGGCGCCCGGCCGACCCGGCCAGGGCGAGGCAGAATCTATACCCCATTGCTCTGGAACACGCCGGGTTGGATTTCTGCGATGCGTCCCCGCCGCATCAGCCGATCGAGGTGCTGGCTCATGCTTCGCAGTTCCACAGGATCGGCGAAATCGACCGCGTCGCCGGGGCGATAGATGAAGCGGTGCTGCACCACCTCTTCCATCGTGTGGGGTTCGGCCAGGTAGGCGAGCAACCGGCTGTCCCGCTCTTCGATCTTTGCCGTGAAGCGCCCGAGGCGCTCTTCGAAGGTGGCGGGGTCGACGACACCCACGTGGTGGAAGGTCGCGTAGTGCAGGGCCTTGATCCCCTTCACCCGGGCGAGGCTTCGTTCGAAGTCCTCGAGATCCGCCCAGGCATCTCCGTAGTACGGCCCGAAGCTCGAGAGATCGATATCGCCGAGAAAGAGGACATCCGCGGGCAGGATGTGGAATGCGGAGTGGCCGCGGGTGTGGCCTGGCGTGTGAACCACCTCGATTCGCACGTCTCCTCCGAGCTCGAAGACGTCACCGTCGGAGAAAGGAATGGCCTCAGGGCGCGGCTGGAAGTGGAATTGGTCCAGGGTCACCCTCTCCCAGCCGGCCGCGATCAGCGGATAGTCGTCGAACCCGAAGAGATCCATGAAGCTGCGAACGCTCTGGATGCCGGGAAGATCGGCCTCGTGCAGGTGGATCGGAATGTCCGGGAAGAGGTGGGCTGCGGCCTGATGATCCTCGTGGCAGTGGCTGAGCAGCAGCCGGTCGACGCGGGGCAGGCTCTGTTGGCGTGGGATCAGGCCGAGGCAAGGATCGATCAGGATGGTTTCATCCGGGCCCGTCACGAGCACGGAGTTGCCTTCCGGGTACTTGCCCTGCTTTGCACCGAACAGCACGGTCACACTGCCGAGATCCAGCTCGGTACGGGGGTCGAGTTCCTGAGGCGGCGGGGTATCGTCCATGCGCCCAAGAATAGAGGAGACTGCAATGGCGCGGGCGCGCAGCTATTGGCTCGTGAAGTCGGAGCCTTTCAAATACGCCTGGGACGAGCTGGTGAAGGACGGATCGACTTATTGGGATGGCGTTCGCAACTACACCGCGCGCAACAACCTGCAGGCGATGAAGAAGAACGATCGCGTCCTCTACTACCACTCGAACGAGGGCAAGGAGGTCGTCGGCATCGCGAAGGTCGTTCGCGAGAGCTACCCGGATCCCACCACCTCCGACGAACGCTGGGTGGTGGTCGATCTCGCGCCGGTGAAGCCGCTGAAGGAGCCGGTGACCCTCGCGACGATCAAGGCGGATGCGACGTTGAAGAAGATGGAGCTGGTGAGGCAATCGAGGCTCTCGGTGGTGCCCGTCGAGAAGACGCAATTCGAACGGATCCTGAAGCTGGGGAAGACCTCGAGCCGATAGCTGCAGCCGGCTTGCGTCAGCCGCGTCCAGTCATGCCGTCTTCTGGCTGAAGCGTCCGTTGGGTCCGAACAGGCCTGCCCCCAGCCGTATTCCCATCGCGATGAACAACGCGCCGATGAACGGCGTGTATTCGAGAGCGGAGTAGGGCGGGGATTTGTGGCCGAAGCTTTCGGTCAGGCAGCCGACGAAGATGAACCATACGAGGTACTGACCGAACGTGTGGATGCGCTTCCAGAGTACGGCGCTCATCGAGGCTCGTACGCGATTCATCGATGTGAAGACCATCGCGAAGACGAACGCGAGGCCCGGTGCGCCGATGCTGAGGTCCGTCAGCGTGACGGCATCTGGAACGGACGGTGCGCTGAGATAGAACAGCCACAGGATCAGCCAGAGGTGGATCGAGAGGCTGAGACCGAAGCTGACGCCGAGGGTCTTGCGGTTTGCCACGAGCCACCGGCTGAAGGCGCTCGAGCGGAGATCGTCGAGGGGGCGGGCGACGAACGCGAGGATGAACGGCAGGAAGGCGATTCGCGCGGTGCCGCGAAGCGCTTCCCGCGTCCCGACTTCACCACCGCCAAGCTCCCAGAGGATCCAGGTGGCGACCATGAACGTCACAGGCACCAGGGCCCGAACGAGATTCTTTCCCATCGGCGTGCTCAATCGCCGCGGGCGGAATGCAGATGCGTTTGGATGGCGTCGAGCCAGGCAGCTTCGTTCTCGAATTGGGCGCTGTGGGCTGCACTTTCGATCACCTTGAGCCGTGCATTCGGGATGCGCTCGGCCATCAGCTTGGCGGGTTCGACGAAGGGGACATCATGCTCGCCGACGAGCACGAGGGTGGGGCAGGCGATCTCTTCGAGGCGATCCGTGACGGGAGCCTGATCCATCAACACGGTGGAGAGCTCTGCGAAGGCCTCTGGATCCATGGCGAGGATCTTGGCTTCGATGCGCGCCCAGTAGCGCTCTTCGCCCATGCGTTCCATGGTGCGCTTGACGGCCTCGGGGTTCATGGCGGGCGGGCGCGCGCGCATGCCGGCGAACAAGGTCGCCATGCCGTGCTCGCGGGCGACCTTCGCGCCGGCCTCGAAGAACTGCCGCGGCATGTTCTCCATGGGGCCGGGCATGGTATCCATCAGAACCAACGAGGCGACGCGCTCGGGATGAGCGAGCACGAAGCGCAGGCTGATCATTCCGCCGAGGGAATGGCCGAGCAGATCGACCTGCTCGTGACCAAGGACGTCCAGGAAACCTCCGAGGTCGGCCTGCATCTGTTCGAGGCTGTAACCCTCCGGAACCCCTGGATTCGTCGTGCCGCCATGCCCGCGGTTGTCGGGAGCGAGGGTATACCCGTGCTCGCTGAGCTTCGGCAGGACTTCGGCGAAATCGTCACGGGAGCCCGTGAAACCGTGGACGAGGACGAAGGGCCGCGCTCCAGAGCCGGCCTCCGAATACTCGACTTCCAGGTCGCCGACTTGAATTCGCTTTGCCTCGTTCATCCGAGGAGTCTAGCGTTCCGCCATGCATGACCCTGATCCTTCCGAGATCCTGCCTTCCGAACTTGCTGCTCTCGGCGAAGAGGTGCCGCTCCTCGAAGGGATTCGCACCACCCGAGCCATTCGTCGTTTGCGCCCGGATCCCGTGCCCCGGGAGGTGATCCGCAAGGTCTGCGAAGCGGGGACCTTCGCGCCGAGTGGAGGCAATCGTCAACCGTGGAGGTTCGTCGCGGTGACGGATCCGGAGCGGCGCCAATGGGTGGCCGACCGTTATCGCCCCCGCTTCCATGCCTATCTTGCTCCGGCCCTGGAACAGGCGGAAAAAGATCCCGCGTTTTCCGAGGCCGGCCGACGCATGCAGCGGGCCGCCATTCATCTCGCCGATCATCTGCATGAGGCTCCGGTCCACCTGTTCGTCGCTGCGTACACGCGACGTGGAAATCCCCAGCACCAGGCCGTGATGCCGTGCATCCAGAACGTGTTGCTCGCCTGCCGCGCGGTGGGTCTCGGAGCGAGCCTGACGACACTGCACACCGGCTTCGGGGAAGAATGCGACCGCTGGCTCGGCCTGCCGGAGAACTGTCCGAGTTGCGCGCTGATCCCGATCGGTTGGCCCGTCGGGAAGTACGGGCGCCCACCGCGCCGTTCCGTCGATGAGTTGCTGCATTGGGAACGCTTCGATGAGTCCGAGGTCCCTGCCGGGTCGGGTGGCGCCCGATGACGGAGTTCTCGGCGCTCTTCAGTTCGCCCGTCATCCCGATGTTAGGCGTCCTTGGGGTGGGGATGGCAGCGGGTTGGTCGTGGCGGCGCCGCGGTATCGTGCCGGGGCTTCGCCAGGCAATTGCTTGCGTGGCCGTCGGCTTGCCGGTGGCCTGGCTCGGCTTCGTCCTTCACGGACTGCCCCTGGTTCGCCCTGCACTCTTCTGTGGGCTGCTGCTCGGCGCGTCTCTAGCGGGCAATCTGATGGCTTTCGCTGTCGCTACCCGCAAGACGAACGCCAAGGCCGCGCAGGCTGCCATCCTTGGTGTGGTGATCGCAGCGCTGCCCGCACTGCTCTTCGTGCTACCGGCCGGCTTGCACCGCGTGCTGCATTGGAACCCGGGCTTCTGGCTCACCCTGGGCTGGATTCGTGCCCACGCTGCGGACGCAACGTTGGAAGCGACCGGTCTGCGTTTTCCTGCTTCGTTCGAAGCGTCCTATGCGCTGGCACCCATCGTTCTTTGTGCCGCGGTCGCCACATGGTTGGCGCGCCGGAACGCAAGGAACCAGGCCGACGCCTAACGTTCTTCGAAGCTCGAAGCCAATGCGTCCGCGTACTCATTCCAGCGGGAGCCATCGTGGGCCTTGATCCACTGGAGCTTCACCTTGGCGTGCGCCTTGGCCAGTGCGTAGAGTTCCTGGACCAGTTCGAGATTTGCGATGGGGCCGGTCTTTCGTTTCCAGCCGCGGCGTTCCCAGCCAGCGGCCCATTCGTTGACCGTCTTCACGCAGAGCTGGCTATCGGAATGGACCGTGACTTCCGCGTCTTCCGGGAGCACTTTGAAGGCTTCGATCAGCCCCTGCAACTCCATGCGGTTGTTCGTCGTTTGAGAGTCGACGCCTGAACGCTCGGCCACGATCTCACCGTTCTCGACCCATACGAAGCCCCATCCGCCGGGGCCCGGGTTGCCCTCGCAGGAACCGTCGGTGAAGACGCCTTCCTTGGGTCCGGCGGTGTAGCGGGCGAGCACCTCGTCCGGCGTCAGCAGGTCGCCTGCCATCAGGCGCCCACCCGGAACAAGATCACGTCACCATCCTGCACGATGTAGTCCTTTCCTTCCGCGCGCATCTTTCCCTGGGCCTTGGCCCCGATCTCGCCGTTGCACGCGATGTATTCGGTATACGGGATCACTTCGGCACGGATGAAGGTGCGTTCGAAATCCGTATGGATCTCTCCGGCGGCTTCTGGCGCGCTGGCACCCTGGTGCACGGTCCAGGCTCGTACTTCCTTCTCACCTGCCGTCAGATAGGTGATCAAGTTGAGGAGCGCGTAGGCCGCTCGGATCAAGCGGTGGAGCCCGGGCTCCTCGAGCCCGAGATCCTCGAGGAATTCCTGCCGCTCCTCGTCACTGAGTTCTGCCAGTTCGGACTCGACCTTTGCGCAGATGCGCACGCAGCCGGCACCGACCTTCTTGGCATGTGCTTCCAGAGCGAGGACTACGTCATTGCCATCCGTAAGGCCGGCTTCATCGACATTGGCCACGTACAAAACCGGTTTCCCGGTGAGCAGGAAACTCTCCCGATAGATCCGTGCCTGCTCGACCGGCACTTCGAAGCTTCGAGCGGGGTTGCCTTCCGAGAGATGGGCCAACAAGCCTTCGAGGAAGGCTGCTTCGTCCTTGTCTTCCTTGCGCCCGGCTTTGGCTGCGCGCTGGGCACGGTCGAAGCGCTTCTCGACCGTGTCGATATCCGCAAGGCCCAACTCGGTCTCGATCGTCTCCACATCCCGGAGCGGATCGATGGAGCCTTCGACGTGGGTGACATCCTCGTCTTCGAAGCAGCGGACCACGTGGATCACGGCTGCGGTTTCGCGAATGTTGGCGAGGAATTGGTTGCCGAGCCCCTCGCCTTTCGACGCACCGCGCACCAGGCCGGCGATATCCGTGAACTCCACGGTGGCTGGGATCACCTGCTTGGCATGGACCACTCCGTCGAGGCCGGCCAGCCGCTCATCCGGTACCGGCACGATGCCTGAGTTGGGCTCGATCGTGCAGAACGGATAATTCTCGGCCGCAATCCCCGCCTCGGTGAGGGCGTTGAAGAGCGTGCTCTTGCCGACGTTCGGAAGGCCTACGATGCCGCAGCGGAGTGCCATGGGCCGGGGAAGGTGACGGATTCGCGCTCATCCGCCATGCCGCCATTGAGGCCTAGGCCGAGCGTTCGGTGCCCGACCGCTTGCCGCCATCCTGGGCCGAGCCGTATTCCTCGAGGAATGCCTCTCGCCAGGCCTCGAAGTGCCCGCCGAGCACGGCCTCCCGCGCCTCCTGAACGAGCCTCTGATAGAAACGGACGTTGTGGATCGAGGCGAGGATGGCCGAGAGGATCTCATTCGCGTGGAAGAGGTGGTGCAGGTAGGCGCGGGTGAACCCGCTGGTGCACGCCGTGCAATCGCAGGAGGGATCGATCGGATATCCGTCTCTCCGGTAGCGCCGCTGGGTAAGGCGGATGCGTCCGCGTCGGGTGAAGACGCTCGCCGAGCGCGCATACCGGGTGGGGATCACGCAATCGAAGAGATCGATGCCGTAGCCGATGCAGGCGATCAAGTCTTCAGGAAGCCCGACGCCCATCAGGTAGCGAGGTTTCCCCTCTGGCAGGTGTGGTGCCGTCTGCGAGGTGATGCGGCAAAGCAGCTCGTGACCCTCGCCGACGGAGACGCCACCGATGGCGTAGCCGGGTAGATCCATCGCCACCAACGATTCGGCGCAGGAGGCGCGAAGGTGCGGGTAGGTGCTGCCCTGCACGATTCCGAACAGCGCCTGATCCTTCGCACGCGCATGGGATTTCTGGCAGCGTTCCATCCACGAGAGGGTGCGGCGCACACCTGTCGCTGCGAGTGCTTCGTCGGCCGGGTAGGGCGTGCACTCGTCGAAGGCCATGATCACGTCTGCACCCAGGCTGTTCTGGATCTCGATCGACCGTTCGGGCGTGAGATCCACCACGGAGCCGTCGACTTCGTTCTTGAACTGGACGCCCCGATCGCTGATCTCCTTGTTGGGCAGGGAAAAGACCTGGAAGCCGCCGCTATCGGTGAGGATCGGCCCATCCCACGCCATGAAGGTGTGAAGGCCTCCCATCTTCTGGACGATCCCTTCACCTGGCCGAAGCGCCACGTGGTAGGTGTTGGCCAACACGACCTCGGCGCCGGTCTCGCGCACCTGCATGGGGGTCATCGCGCGCACCGCCGCCTGGGTGCCGACGACCATGAACGCAGGGGTATGCACATCGCCATGGGGTGTGGCGAAGATGCCGGCGCGGGCCGCGCCGTCCGAGCGTTGAAGGGTGAAGCGGAAGCTCATCGCGGAGTGGGAACGTAGCGTTTTCGCTATCTTCCTCTCCCGCATGGCCGAACCCTTCGCCGATCGCCTCATCCACCGGACGCGCGCGCTTGGCCATCCTCTGTGTGTCGGCTTCGATCCGCACCTGGGCCTGCTTCCGCCGCTCTTCAGGCGCGGGTCGATGGCACCCGGCGACCAGGAAACCGCTGAGGCGGTGGCGGACTTCTGCCTGGCCATGCTCGACCGCGTCGCAGGACGGGTGGCCTGCATCAAGCCTCAGAGTGCATTTTTCGAGGCCCTCGGCTGGCGAGGCATCGAGGTGCTGGATCGGGTGATGCGTGCGGCCCGCGAGCGCGACCTGTTGGTCATCCTCGATGCCAAGCGTGGTGATGTCGGATCCACGGCTGAAGGCTACGCGGCTGCTTATCTCAGCGCCGATGCTCCGCTTCGCGCGGATGCACTCACCGTGAACCCCTACCTGGGAGGTGATTCTCTCGAGCCATTTCTGATGGCGGCCGAGAAGAGCGGGGCGGGTCTGTTCGTGCTGGTCAAGACGAGCAACCCGGGCTCCGGTGACTTGCAAGATCGCGAAGCCCAGGGTCAACCGATTCACGCACACGTCGCGGCCCAGCTCGCCGCGGCGGCTCCGCGTCTCGCCGGGCCCGCTACGGGCTGGTCTGGTGTCGGAGCCGTGGTTGGCGCGACCTATCCAGAGGAGGCGCGCCAAGCGAGAGAGCGCATGCCGTCGAACCTACTGCTCGTCCCGGGCTTCGGTGCCCAGGGCGCGGGTCCGGATGCCGCGGTGGCCGCGTTTTCGGCGGGTCCGGACGGCGTGCTCGAAGGCGGCGTCGTCAACTCCTCCCGCGGAGTTCTCTTCCCGGACGCAGCCAACCTGTCGGATGCCAAAGCCTGGGAGCGCGAGATCGACGACGCGCTTGCCGCCGCAATTACCGCCCTTGCGAAAGCGGTCGCCGCCCGTCCCTGACGCCTGCCGCTGCTGCAGGGAAGTCAATGGTAGACCCGGTCCCCGCTGTGGACGTTCGCGGTGGGCCTGCCCGTTCATTCGCCGATGCCCACGGCAGGAGTTCTACGCGCTGCCGCAGTGCATCGCGGCTCGGCGCCGGCCTCGACTAGCGGTGGAACTTCCGCTCTCCGCTGCTCTGCTTGAGCCGGCGTCGCTGCAGCTTCCGGCGCAGCTTGCTGCGATGGCGCGCGGTGCGGCTTCGATTGCGGTGCGGCAGCTTGGTGCTTTTGCGCATGACGGGCTCCTCAGGGGACGGCGCGGCAAAGTAGGCGAAATCGCAGGAAAAATCTACAGTCCCGGAAATCTCGGAGGCCCCCGTTGCAGACCCCCATGGACCGTCTGGCTGATTTCGACCTGACACCGGATCAGCGTCAAGTACGTGAAATCGTTCGCGATTTCGCCCAGAAGGAGATCCTTCCCTACGTCGAGCAGTACGAGAAGGAGGAGCGCTATCCGCTCGAGCTGGTCGCCAAGCTGCCGCCGCTGGGCTTCATGGCCCCGATGATCCCGGAGGAGTACGGCGGCGCCTTCCAGGACGTCGTCAGCTACGGAATCCTGATGGAGGAGCTGGCCCGGGTCGATTGGGTGATCGCCTCCGTGGTCTCCGTGGCCAACTCGCTCGTCGCCGGCTCGATCCTCAAGTTCGGCACGGATGCCCAGAAGCAGCGCTGGTTGCCCCAGGTGGCCGATGGTTCCTGCCTCTGCTCCGCTTGCCTGACCGAGCCCGGGGGTGGAACGGACCTCGGCAACATGAAGAGCACGGCGACGAAGGTGGCCGGCGGCTGGCGGCTGAATGGCACGAAGGTCTTCATCTCCCACGCGGACCATGCCGGTCTCTTCTTCGTGGTGGCGAGCGTCGACCTTTCCAAGAAGCACGGTGGGGTGACGGCCTTTCTGGTCGATCCGCGCGAGACGGAGGGCATCACCATCGGCGCGTTCCCCATGCGGACACTCAAACGCGACAAGCTGGCCGAGGTGCATTTCGAGGATGCCTTCGTTCCGGACGACGCGCTGCTCGGCGAGCCCGGCAAGGGCTTCCCGGTTCTGGGCTCGGCGCTCGATACCGGTCGTTTCTCGGTGGCGGCGCGCTGCGTCGGCCAAGCCCAACGCTGCCTCGATCTGGCCTTGCCCTACGCGTTGGAGCGCGAGGCCTTCGGCCAACGCATCGGCGAGTTCCAGATGATCCAACAGAAGATCTCCGATATGACCTGTCGCACCCAGGCCGCCCGCAACGCCGTCTACCAGCTCGGTCGCATGAAGGATGCGGGGGTGCCGCGCGCCTCGATGGAGAGTTCGATGGCCAAGCTGATGGCCAGCCAGGCCGCCGTGCAAAACGCGCTCGACGCCATCCAGATTCACGGGGGTTACGGTCTCTCCGAGGAGTACGAGGTGGGGCGCCTCCTGCTCGAAGCCAAATCCCTCGAGTTCGGTGAGGGCACGAGTGAGTTACACACGAAGATGATCGCGGAGTTCATGCTGGGAATTCGCAAACAATGACCCACGAAGAAGGCCGCGCGCGGCTGCTGGAGATGGTTCTCGCCACATTCGAGAGGAAGGAGATCACGCTCTCGAGTGGAAAGAAATCCAACTTCTATCTCGATTGCCGAATTCCCTTGATGAAGCCTCTGGGCCAGAAGCTCGCCGGCGAACAGATGCTAGGTCGCCTCATGGCAGGCTCGTCGGTCGATGCGGTTGGCGGTATGGCGGTCGGCGCGGTGCCGCTCGTCTCGGCGGTGCTTTCCGCCGCGGCCCATCACGACCCGGGAACCAAGCTGGAGGGGTTCTTCGTCCGCAAGGAGACGAAGAAACACGGCAAAGGCCGTCAGATCGAGGGCGGCTTCGCGCCAGGGCAGACCGTCGCTCTGGTCGAAGACACGTGCACGACCGGTGGCTCCACCCTCGACGCGCTCGAGATCGTCGAAGCCGCCGGCGGCAAGGTGGCAAGGGTCCTTTGCCTCGTCGACCGGGGCGAGGGCGCCAAGGAAGTCTTTGCCGAGCGCGGCATCGAGCTCGAAGCGATCTTCAGCCGGGACGATCTGCCGGTTTGACGGTCTAGACTCAGGCTCCGGCGCGCTCGAGGGTATCGAGGCAACGGTCGGCCATCGCGGAAAACTCTTCGCGAGGAAATTGGTTCAGGTTCGTGCCGAGTTCGGCAAGCGCGGCCACTACGTTCGAACGGGCGTCCTCGAAGCTGCAGCCCAGGTGCTCGCAGTGGACGGCGAGTGCCGCTCGGAGCTTCCGCCTGCCAAAGCGCATCGACGCGGCCCATCGCACCAGATCGAAGATGCCGTAACCGTCGGTCTTGCAACCCGCCCAGTCGATCAGCACGAAGCCATGACGGTTCTCACTGAGTAGAACGTTGCCCTCCCAGAGGTCGCCATGCATCAAGGCATGCCGGGGGGTCCATGCACCATCGTCCAGGCGGGCCAGTGCGTGGGCGGCGGCACCTCGAAGCCGCGCGGAAACGCCGCTCATCGCGCTGAGCGCCCGTAGCGGCGCACGGAAGTTCGGCTCGAGCTCGTCCTGGTCGAGGGGACGGGTGGTTCTTGCGCTGGCTGCGGCGAGCCAGTGACCGACGGCGCTGCCGATTCGGAACCGCTGGATCGGCCAGAGCAGGCCCTGCGGGTGCAGGGGCTCGCAGAAGGGAAGTACCGCATAGGATCGTCCATCCCGGAACCCCTCGTGCAGCGGCAGGAGCACAGCACTGCCAAGATCCTCGCCCAGGGCATTGTGGGCCCGGCGCGCGTGTTTCACTCCGCTGGCCACCATGTCCGGCCACTCGGGGGAAGAACAGAGCGCGACGCCGACCGTACGGCCCCGGGCATCGCGGATGCGGAGCTTCATCACGTCGTCGGCCACCGAGGCGGCCGGGTGAAGGAGCGAGAGCGGTCGCTCGGGGAGCTCGCCGAAGGCGCCCGTCAGGAAGCCCGTGAGCTCCTCGCGCCAGGGGTCGAGATCATCCTCCGCCATGTGATCTTCTGCTCCTTCCGTTCGGGTCGGCCTGGAGTCTATCAGCTTCGAGGACGCCAGCAGCGGCAGGTCGCTCGGGCAAGTTTTGTTAGGCCGTCAACTGAACCAGGGATTCGGTGCTCTTCGACAGGCTTCGCGCGACGAGCCAGGCCGAGACCTTCTGGGCGGCCAGGTTCGGATGCATCAGCGGCCACTCGTGGCCGCGCACGTCGCGAAGCTGGCGTAGTTCGAATTTCTCGAAGACGAGGCCCATCCAAGCGCGAAGATCTTCCGGAACGCGAAAGAACTCATCGTGCCGAGACTGGAAGATGGCGGTGGGGACATCGAAGCGAACACCGCGCTGGCCCCAGCTGTCGTAGAGGAGCCTGTACTCTTGCAGCTGAAGCCTGGAAAGGTTCGCCGCGAGGGCCCAGGTTGCGTCGAGCTTGCGTACCAGGTTCGCGAGCATCGTTCCGCCATGACGAAGCGTGAGGGCCCATCCGCGCAGGGCGGGCCCTGTGCGACCCAGCAGCTGGTTGCCCGTGATGCATGCGGATCGGGCCAGGAAGCCCCAAGGGCCATATGTCACTGGCAACACCGGATTGAGCGCGAGAATCGCCCCGGGCCGTGGCGTCGCATCGGCAAGACATTGGGCGACGCCGCCGCCCGTCGAATGGCCGATGACGTTGTAGCCGGACAGGAGTTCGCCTTCGTTCTCGAGCTCGCGCACCACGGCACGGGTGAGAGCAATGCACGCACGAAAACTGCGCGGCGGCTCCGCCAGCGAGTTGTTCGGGTAGAGGAAGGGCGCCAGGACACGGAACCCGTGGTCACGAGCGAGGGCGTGGACCATTCCATACTGCGCAGGGTGGCGTCCGAAGCCGTGCAAGAAGACGAGGGTTGGCCCGCCTTCCGGCAGCCACTCGCAAACGGGGATCTCCTGACCAAGGACGCGGACCTTCGTGATCGTGTGTTTCATGGGGTCTCCTCGTCTGGCCATTGAGCAAGCATCGTGCCGCCTCTTCAACGTCTCCCGCGTCCGCTGGTTCGTGCCTGGCCGGAGTTGCCGTACATCTGCTGCATGCAAGAGGGCATGGCGTGTCCACGGCTACTCGCGAACAGGCCCCAGAGGCCCCCGGAGCCTTGGCACGTTCGGTGCAATGCAACGAATCGAAACGCATCGACCCGAACGACTCTTCTCTCGAAAGGAATTTCCATGGAACGAAAACTGATGGACCTCGATACGCAAGCCTGGCGCATGCAGGTATGGCTTTCCTTCGGCCTTGCGCTTGCCCTGACCACTGTCGGCGTGCTCTACCTGCCCGTCGACATCTGGGTGAAGGGCTACCTGGGTGTCGGTCTCTACTTCACGGTCTCGTCCTGCTTCACGCTCGCCAAGACGCTGCGTGACCAACACGAACGAGAGAAAGTGACGAACCAGATCAGCGAAGCACGGACGGAACGCATGCTGCGCGAATACGGCGAGGAGGCGGCTTGATGTTGCGTCTACGTATCCGACGAATGTTCGCGGCGGTCAGTGGCCATGCGGTTTCCGAGCTCGAGGCCCAGCATCCGGAAGCGGTGCTCGACTATGAGCGCGAACAGCTGCGCGTCCAGATCGCCCAATACAATCGACATCTGGCGGGCCATGCAGGGCTCTGCGAGCGTCTGCGGGCACGCCGCGAGCTGCTCGGGAAAGAGGAGGTGGCTCTGCGCACGCGAGTCGAACGCTTTCTCGAGGCGGGCAAGCGCGAGCGTGCCGCGGAGTTGGCGCTCCGGCTCGAAGCCGTTGGCGAAGAACGGGAAGAGCTACGCGGGCAACGCGAACAAGCTGAGGAGACCTATCGCAACCTGGTGAAATCCCGGGATGCCGCGGTCGAGACGGCTCGCGCCAAGCTCGAGAGCCTGAAGCGCACGATCAGTGGCGTGAAAATCCAGCGCGCCCAGGCCGAGCTCTCCGAGATGGCCGCTTCGATGCAGGGCGGCATCGGAGTATGCGATGGCACCCTCGATCGCGTGCAGGAGAAGCTGGAGGAGCAGCGGGAGGTCGCCGTGGGTCGCACGCGCGTCGCCCAGGGTTGTATCGATCTTCCGGCCCTCGAAGAGGATGAAGAGGAGCAGGCTGCACTGGCCGAAGAGGCGCTGCGTCGCTTCGAGGCGGATCCCGAGCCGGTTTCCCCCGAATCCGTTTCCTCCGAGCGCACCGCCCCCGAGCCCGGCGTGTCTAGGTCGGATTCGAGCGGCGATCCGCCTCGATGAACTGCACCATGGCGAGGAGCGTGCGGTTCACGGGGACCGCTACGGAGTGCTCCTCGCCGAGGCGGACGACGGCGCCGGTAAGCGCATCGATCTCGGTGCGTTTGCCGGCGCGCAGATCCTGCAGCGTCGACGATTCGTGTGCGGCAGTCGGTGGAAGCAGCACGGAGAAGAAATGCTCGAGATAGGCGCCTGCGTCGGGCCAATGGGTCGTGTAGCCAGAGGCCTGCATGACTTCGAAAATCTCGTGGGCGAGATCGCGCAGAATCCGGCACGCCGTTTCGCTTTTCCCGATTTCACCGTAGGAGACCTCGAAGATCGCTCCCAACGGGTTGAGCAAGCCGTTGTACAAGAGCTTTGCCCACAAGTCCTGGGCAATCTGGTCGGTCGCTTCGCAGGGAAGGCCGCCCCGGTGGATCGCCGCGCAGAGGGCGGAGACCGCATGCGCCGGTTCGCCGAACAGGCTTCCGATGTGAACAGGCTCGGCATGCACGGTGATTTCGACGTGATGGGGTGCTGGCCTTCGAAAGCCAGTGATGACCCGGGCGTTCCACACCTGGCGGTCGGGGAAATGAGCCGCGAAACGGGCCGCGTTCCCCCAGCCGTTCTGACACGAGACGATGCGAGTCTCGGGCCCGATCCGTCTGGAAGCCGCCAGGCTCTCCGCGGTCGCTCCCGAATCGAAGGACTTCGTGGTCACCAGGACGAAGTCGGGCGCCTGCCCGGGGAGCTCCTCCAGGGCTGTCGAGACGCGGAAGCTGTCGGGTGGGTGATCGATTTCGCCGAAGATCCCGCTGCGTCGAAGGCCACGTTCCTCGAGGGCGGATGCCGTGGCTGGCCGAGCGACGAGTGCCACTTCCTCGCCCGCTTCGAGTAGCGCGCTCGCCAGACCGAGGCCGACCGACCCGGCGCCGTAGACGATCACATTCACAGATGGGCGACCTCCTTACTCCAGTGTAGAGTGGGCTCCCCAGCCAGGAGATGCCATGAGTCTGAACCTCGGATCCATCCTGATGGCGGCCGCTCACGGTCGCCCGGACCACCCTGCCATTCGTCTTGGCGAGAGCACCTTGAGCTACGCAGAACTCGACCGCGCGGCGCGCGGGGTCGCGGCGAGCCTCCACGAGCGCGGCATCGAGCCCGGCAGCCAGGTTGCGCTGATGGTTCCGAACGTTCCCGAGTTCACCATCGCCTACTACGGCATCTTGTATGCCGGCTGCGCAGTGGTGCCCCTGAACGTGTTGCTTTCTGCGCCGGAAGTCACCTACCACATCCAGGATTCCGGGGCGCAGTTGCTTGTCGCCCACCCTCTGTTCGCCGAGCCCGCTCGGAAGGGTGCGGAAGCTGCGGGGGTTCCCGTCGCGTGGAGCGACGGAGAGAGCCAGACCGATCTTCCCGCCATGGCGGCCGCGGCGCCGGTCGAAGCCCTTCATTCCACGGGCCCCGACGATACCGCCGTCATCCTCTACACCTCGGGAACCACGGGCAAGCCCAAGGGCGCCGAACTCAGCCATGCGAACCTCTTCGTGAACTGCTCCGTCGTGGTGCCGAAGCTTCTGCCGCTTGGCGAAGACGATGTGGCGCTCGCGACCCTGCCGCTCTTCCATTCGTTCGGGCAGACCTGCATCCAGAACGCGACGATCGCGACCGGTGGAACCTTCACCCTGCTTCCGCGTTTCACGCCGGAAGAGGCGATCGAGATCATCGAGCGTGACAAGGTGACGCTCTTTGCGGGTGTTCCGACGATGTATTTCGCCTTGCTGCACCACGAAGGCGCCCGTCCGGCGGACCTCTCGTCCCTGCGCTTCTGTATGGCCGGCGGTGCACCGATGCCCGTCGAGGTGATGAAGGCCTTCGAGGCGAAGTTCGGCGTCGACATCCTGGAGGGCTACGGGCTCTCGGAGACTTCGCCCGTCGCAAGCTTCAACCAGCTGAACCGCCCGCGCACACCGGGCTCGATCGGTTACCCGGTCTGGGGTGTGGAGATGGCGATCCTCGATGACAAGGATCAGCCCCTGCCCGACGGCGAGCGCGGAGAAATCTGCATTCGGGGCCACAACATCATGAAGGGCTATTGGAACCGCCCCGAAGCCACAGCCGAGACCATGCGCAACGGCTGGTTCCATTCGGGCGACATCGGCATCCGCGATCCGGGCGGGAGCTACCGAATCGTCGATCGGGTGAAGGACATGATCCTGCGCGGCGGGTTCAACGTCTATCCACGCGAGGTCGAGGAGGTGTTGTACGCCCATCCTGCGATCGTCGAGGCTGCGGTGATCGGTGTTCCCCATGAGAGTCACGGCGAAGAGGTAAAGGCTGTTGTGGCCCTCGGGAAGGACAAGCAAGTGACCCCCGAGGAGCTGATTGCCTACTGCAAACAGAACCTCGCCGCCTACAAATACCCGCGCCACGTCGAGATCATCGACGAACTTCCGAAGGGCCCGACTGGGAAGATCCTCAAACGAGAGCTTCGCTAGTCGCGAGGGGCGTCCAGCTTGCCCATGTGTTGGGCCGCTTTGCTTCTCTTGCGAGACGTGGAGTCGCCGGGGCTGGGCACAGGCCGGGCGGAATGGCTCGGCCGGGGATCGGGCGACCGCGTAGAAGTTGGACAGGGTGTTGCCCTTTGCGGCTTCGCCGCGGTCAACCTACGCGCACGCTGAAAGGGAACCTATGCCTGCGCTTTATTTCCGCCCGGCCTGCGCCCAGCCCCGGCGAAGCGGTCTCAGTTGCCAGCACGGCCGATCGCGGGGCGGGGGGACGGCCAGCGAGGAAATAAAGCGCAGGCATCTCGTCGGATGAGCGTGCGCTCGTTCGCTAGCGGCGAAGCCGCGTAAGCGAACCCGCGTCCAATCTGTACGCGGCCACCCAGGCCCCGGCCGAGCCATTCCTCGATGGCCGTCCCCCCGCCTCGCGATCCGCCACGAGAAGCAAAGCGGCGTCAGGGTTGGCGGGCGTTGCGTTCGGCGAGGAGTTTGGCGAATACGCCGGGGTGGCTGCTGATGAAGATGGCGTCGGCTTCGGCGCAGAGGCGGTCGCCGGCGTGGAGGGTTCCGCTTACGAAGATCTTTCGGCCTTCGATCCGATCGACGCGGGCTTCGAAGCGAAGCTCGGTATGTAGCGGCGTTGGGGTTCGGTAGCGGGTGGTCAGCGTGCCTGTCATTCCGGGCTGGCCGGAGAAGGTTTCGGCGTAACCCAGCACTTCATCGAAAGCGGCAGCGATGTAGCCGCCGTGCACACATCCGGGTGGGCCCTCGTAGGCGGAGCCGAAGTTCACCGTGCCGTGGACCGTGTCGTCTTCGTCAGAAGTCATCTCGATGGGCGGCGCCAGCGGGTTCGAACGGCCGATCAGTGGACTGAAATCGAAATGGCCACCGCCGTCGGGCGGGGTGTTCTCCGCATCCGGGTCGGCGACGGCGGCTTCTGAGAAACCCAGATAGCGCTGCCGGTGCGGGTGGGATGCGAGCCGCTCGGCGTATTCCTCGAGCCGTTCGGCGGCGATCTCCAATTCCTTCTCGGGCGCGTCGCTGGTGATCAGCTTTTCGATCACCGCGCGCATGGCATCGGCCAGGCGCCGGCGGACCTTCCACACGCCCGAGACGGGAAATTGATTCGCCTCCCAACGGATCTTGAAGAACCGTTTGCGAACGTCGTCGCCCGGGCCCCCTGAGCCGGTACTCATCCGTCGCTGCCGAAGATGTCGAGAATCGCATGGGCATTTTCGAGCACGCGTTCCGGCCGGACACCGATCGAGGGCGGATAGAAGAGCGGGTCTTCGGTCAGATCCTTCCACTGGGCGAGCCGGTCCTGGGCTTCATCCGGCGTGCAAGCAATGGCGATCTCGTCCACCAACTCGTCCGGGATCGCTTCGGCCATCGCCTTCGTATCGAATTTGCGCAGTGCCGCAGAGCACGCCTCTCCGACATGCCGAAGGCCATGCAGATCGAGGATCGAGTGATACAGCTTTGTCGTGTAGTAGAAGCCGATCTGCCCCTTGGCTTCGCGCAATGCCTGCTCCCGGGAATCGGCGATCACGCAGACGACGTACGGCGCGAGGAGACATGCGCCCTCCTCGCGGCCTGCCGATGTCTCGCCCGCTCGCAGCCCAGGCAATGTCACCTCCCGGTGCCAGCGACGGGTGGCGATGGGATGGCCGACCAGCCCGTCCGCAACGTGGCCTGCTGCGCGAATCATTCCGCGGTTCACGGCAGCGATCCAGATCGGGATCTGCTCCCGCGCCGCACCGGGTCTGGCGTAGATCGGCACCTTCAGGTTCCAGAACTCACCTTCGAACCGGAAGCCGCCCCCTTTTTGCGCAGCGAATGCCGCGCGCAAGAGGTTCACCAGTTCCTCCATGCGAGCCGCCGGCGCCGAGAAGGGCATCCCGAACCAATCCTCGTTCATGCGCTTGGTCGCGCTGCCGAGGCCCAGCACCATGCGCCCTTCCGAAAGCTCGTCGAGATCCATGGCGGCGCTGGCGTGAAGGAGCGGGCTGCGCGTGAAGGCGTTTGCGATGCCGGTGCCGATGCGAATCCGTGAGGTGGCCTGGGCAATCGCCGCCAGCGGTACGTATCCGTGCCGATTGAAGAACTCGATGGTGAAGACCGAGTCGAAGCCCTTTTCCTCGGCGCGAATGGCGAGTTCTACGTCGCCCCGCGCCGAACCCGTGATGAGGATGAGTCCGTTTCGCATCGCGGTATGCTACCGGCGTCAGTGTCCGTGCGCTGGCACGGCTCTTCTCTCGGGTGCGGTTCCCTATCGCCCGGAACCCTCGGGATCAGACCCGACGCAGACGGTTGAGATCGGTGTGGTGGAAGAGGCCATCGACCGGGCTGAGCTGCAAGACCGTGTCTTCTTCGTAGGAGAAGCAGTCGTCGGCTTCGATGCGCACCGTCAGCTCGTAGCGCACGCAGCGCGCGGCCTTCGCCAGATGGCGGATTCGAGAGCACGCCGAAGGTCTCCGATCCCACCTCGGCCTTCATCTCCAGCACGGTCGCGTCGGGCGCGGCCGTGCCGCCGGCCAGAATGGTCGCGCCACGCGGCACCATGAAGCAGCGCATCACCTGGCTGGCCGCCGCATCCCATAGCCAGTAGCCGACCTCCATGTGGAATGGCTCCTCCGCGCCGATCGGCCAGGCGGTGGTGCGGTAATCGAGGCCGTAGAGCTGTTGCGGGCCATTCACGACCGGGCCGAAGGGCTCGAAGGTGGTGCGCTCACGGAAGGGAATTTCCTTTGCGCCGGCTTCGCTGTAGGAGAAGGCGAGGTCGATGCCTTCATCGCCCTCCCAGGTTCCCGCGAGGGGAGCGAGCGGGCCAAGCAGGGTGAGATCCATGGGTTCTCCACTTCTTCGGGGGCCCACAGGCTAGGGCTCTGTGGGCTCGATGCGAGATTTTCGTTCTTTTTTCGCTTTCGTGACCGGAACCGTCACATCCGGGTGGTTTCTTCATTCTCGAGATGAAGGCACGCCCCCCACCCCGCGTCTACCCCCCATGGCCCCTGACGGAGCTGAACTGCCGTCGGGGGCCAAGCCCCGGGGCCTCGACCACCCGACAAGGAGACACCCATGATCGCCGCTACCCGTACCCTCACGCGCTGCCTCGTTTGTGGCTTCAACGAGGTCCACACCGATCAGGTCATCGATCGGGGTGTCGTTCTGCTGGCCGAGTGTCCGCGCTGTGACCATCGCTGGACGGAGCGGGCGCTCTCGACTCCGCTTCGGCTGCGCTCGCCGCTGCCGGCACGATCGGATCGGGTCGCGGCGGTGGAGGCTGCCTAGCCCTACCGTCCCAGGGTGCGGGTCGTCCTCTACACCGGCAAAGGCGGAGTCGGAAAGACGACCACCGCAGCGGCCAGCGCGGTCTGGGCCGCGTCTCGCGGCCTGCGGGTCCTGGTGGCTTCCGCCGACGCGGCTCACAGCCTGGGCGATGTGCTCGAGGAGCCTCTTGGAGACGAGCCCCGCCAGCTGGAGTTGAAGGACGGCGGGCGTTTTTCGGGGACGTTGTTCGCCGTCGAGGTGGATGCCCGGGCCGAGGTTTCCCGGCATTGGGGCGCCGTAAGTGACTACCTGGGCCAGCTGTTCCGTCATCAGGGCATCGAAGAAGTGATGGCCGACGAACTCGCCCTGCTGCCCGGGCTGGAAGAGCTGACGACCCTGCTCGCCGTCGACGCTTGGGCGCGGGAGGGAGCCTACGATCTGGTGGTGGTCGATTGCGCGCCGACGGATTCGGCCTTGCGCCTCCTGACCTTGCCCGAAGCCGCCCACTCGGCCCTGCGCATCCTGCTCAAGCTGCAGCGGGCCATCGCGGGGCTGGTCACGCCGTTGGCGCGCAACCTGGTGGCGGTACCCCTGCCCGGTTCCGAAGTCTTTCGCGACGCCGAGGGATTGATCTATCGCCAGCTCGGGAAGCTGAGCGAGCTCATCTCGGACCCTGGTACCAGCGTTCGCCTCGTGCTGACGCCCGAGCGCATGGTCATCGACGAATCGCTACGGGCTCGCACCGATCTGGCACTCTTCGGCGTGGCGGTTGATGCCGTCGTGATGAACCGGCTGTTACCGGAGGAGGCTGCTGCCGAGCCCTTCTTTGCCGAGTGGGTGCGCCAGCAGGCGGCCCGGCGCGATGAAGTGGCCGAGTTCTTTGCTCCGCTACCCATCCTGGCCGCTCCGCTCCAGGATGATGAGGTGGTCGGCCTGGCGCGTCTCCAGGCCCACGGAAGGATCCTCTTCCGGGATCACGCGCCCGAGGCGCTTCTTTCCAGTGAGCCGGGCCTGGAGTTCAGGCGCGAGGGCTCGGGCTACGCGCTGCGGCTTCCGCTACCCAATGCCCGCGCTGAAGAACTCGACGTGACTCGCGTCGGAGCCCAGCTGATGGTTCGCACCGGCGCCCTCCGCCGCCCCATCCCGCTTCCGCGTCACTTGCTAGGCATGGATGTTTCAGGGGCACGCTGCCGAGATGGAATCCTGGAAGTGCGATTCCAACCGTCGGAGACCGCCTAGCATGCGGGTCGTTCTCCTGACCGGGAAGGGTGGCGTCGGGAAGACGACCCACGCGATCACCACCGCCCTCGGCGCTGCTGCCCGTGGCCATCGCGTCTTCCTGCTCTCGACCGATGCTGCGCATAGCGTGGGCGATGCCCTCGGACGGCCCGTCGGGGCCCGCCCCGTTCCGATTGCCGAGGGCGTGGTCGCCCAGGAGGTCTCCGCGCTCGATGAACTGGATCGAAGTTGGGGCGCGCTGCAGAAATTCTTGCGGCAACTCCTGAAGGAAGAAACCGACGAGCTGGTTGCCGAAGAGCTGCTCGTCTTTCCCGGCCTGGAAGAGTTGATCGCCTTGCGTGCGATTCGCGATGTCGAAGCCACCGGCGAGTTCGACGTCTGCGTGGTCGATTGCGCGCCGACTGGCTCGACCCTGCGCATGCTCCGGTTTCCGGATGTGCTGCGAATCTTCATGGAGAATTTCTTCGAGCTGGAGCGCCGCGGTGCCCGCTTGCTGAAACCGCTTCTCGAACCCTTCCGTGCCGGGGGGCTGGTGCCCGGCGAGGAGATGTTCGATGCCTTCGAGCGGCTCTGGAGCGATGTCGACGACGTGCGCGAAATCCTGATGGACACCAGCCGTACCACGGCGCGCCTGGTCGTGAATCCAACCCAGGTCGTGTTGGAGGAGGCGCGGCGCTCCTTCGCGTACCTCTCGCTCTACGGGGTGGCCACGGATGGTGTGATCGTGAACCGGGTGCTGCCCCGGGTGGCAGGCCAAGGCTGGTTCGGCCGCTGGGCCGCCAGGGAGCAGGCGATGCTGGAAGAGATCCGCACCTCGTTTCCGATCCCCCGCATCGAGGTTCCGCTCGAGCCCCGGGAGTTGACCGGCCTCCCGGCGCTCCAGGCATTGGCGGGCCGTCTCTACACCGAGCGCGACCCAGCCGCCCTGTGGCGCCAGGGCCGCCCGATCCGTCTGCGCACCCATTCCGGGCATCCGCGGCTTGAGATCGAGCTGCCCGGAGCTACCAAGGAGGCCCTGGAGGTAGACGCCCGCGGGGATTCCCTGGTGATCCGGTTGCGAGATGCCAGCCGCATCGTCGCCTTGCCCCGCAGCCTGGTCGGGCGCCCGATTCGTCGCGCCCGGCTTCGCGAGGGCTTGCTGGCGGTGGATTTCGAGTGATCCACGAGCAGCGGCCCGAAGGTTCGCCGCACAGGATCGTCAGCCTGGTTCCGAGCCTGACGGAGGCGCTCTTCGCGCTGGGCCTGGGAGACCGCGTCGTGGGTGTGACCGAGTGGTGCGTTCATCCCGCCGCCGAGGTGGCTTCGCTGCCGAAGCTCGGCGGCACCAAGAATCCGGATCTACAAGCCTTGATCGCGCTCGCGCCGGACCTGGTGATCGCCAACCGAGAGGAGAACCGGCGCAAGGATGTGGAGAGGATGGCCGAGGCAGGCATCCCGGTCTGGGTGACCCATCCGCGCAGCGTGGCCGAGGGAGCCGAGCTGCTCGCGGTGATGGCCGGGCTGGGCGCGGAGCCCGACACCGTGCGTCGGGTCGTTCAGCCGACCCTGGCCGCCGTAGCGCTGGCCGAAGCCGAGCCGGTGGAACGCCCCATCCCGGTGTTTTGTCCGATCTGGAAAGGGCCGTGGATGTCCGTCGGCGCGGATACCTACGCCCACGATCTCCTACGCCTCTGCGGTGGTGCGAACGTGTTCGCAAACCGAACGGACGGCCGCTATCCACGGGTAACTGAAGAAGAAATCGTTCGGGCGGCACCCGAAGTCGTGCTGTTGCCGGACGAGCCCTATGCCTTCACCGATCGCGATGCGCAGGCGCTTGGCGAACTGCCGCTGCCGGCATCTCGCAGCGGTCGGATCCACGTGATCGACGGCACATGGGTGTCTTGGTACGGTCCGCGTATCTCGAGAGCGGTTGTCACGCTCCGGGACCTCATGGCTACAGGGGGGTGACCAGAGGTGCCGAGTCGTATTCTACGGATCCGAGGCCGTCGTCGAGCGATCTGCTCGATCGCGGTCGTGGCCTTGCTATCTGCCAGTGCGGCAGGTGGCGCGAACCTCATCGACGTAAGGGTGGGAGTCCATAAGGACTACTCCCGCGTCGTCTTCCAGCTCGATGGGGTCTCGCCCTATCGGTTGGCGGAGCTGAGGCCGACGGACGACGCCCGGCTGGTGTTGGTCGTCGCCCTCGATGCGGCGGGGGGCAAATTGGAACCGATCAAGCCCGCAGGGAGCCGCCACATTCGGGCGGTCCGGATTCGCGGAGGTCCCGACGGGAGCAGGGTCAACATCGTTCTCCGCGGCGACGTCGAGATGAAAGAGTTGGTGCTGCGCAAGCCCGACCGCATCGTGCTCGATTTCTACGATCCGGGTGCGGGTGTCGCGTCGCTCGTGTCGGGCCTCGTGGCGACCACGGTCGCGGATGCGCCGACGGCCGAACCCGCTGCTGAGCCTGTCGCCCCGTCGCCTCTCGAGAGCGGCGAGCTGGCGGCCGTCAGTCAGCCGATCGAGCCTGAACCGGTGGCGGAAGCCGCGTCGGAGATGGCCGCCATGCCGGCTGGTGAGCTCTCGGAAGCGCCCGAAGAAAGCTTCCAGGAGGCCGAGGCGGGGCAGGGCGAACCGGAAGTGCTCGAAGGGGAGGTGCTCGGCACCGTTCCGGACGAATTCGAGCCCGCTGATGCGCCCGACGATGCCTATGCCGGAGTCGAAATCGGCGAGGTCGTGGCCGAGGAGCCGGTCCAGCAGATGCCGCAGGGGTTGAGCCCGGAGCCTACGGATGGCCAGTCGAGCGGGAGCCTGCTGGGAAGCCGGGTAGGAATGGCGGCGCTGGCAGGCCTCGCCCTGGTTGGCCTGTTGTTCGTGCTCGGACGCCGGCGCCGAAGCGATCCGGGAGAGGACACCCTTTCGCCTCTGGATGCGGCGGACGATACCGGGCCCGTTTTCGCGGAAGGCACTGAGGATCAGAGTGACGCGGAGGCTCCCGAGGTCGTTGCGGAGCCTGGGGTCGAAGAGAGCGCGCTGCCCCCCGCAGGCGAGCATGACATCGAGCCCGGCGCGATCCGCGTCGATGAGGTGGCCGGCGAGGCCGTCGTGGAAGGAACTCCGATGGATCAGGAAATGGATTATCCGGCACCGGCCGGGGCCGGCGCGGGGTTCCCTGCAGCCCCTCTGGCGGCCATGGGATCGAACGAGGTCGGAACCAGCGACGTGGCCAAGATCGTCGAGGAGTTCGATCGGCGCATCGCCCATCTCGAAAACCGCCTGGAAGAGGTGGTGGATGCCAAGGAGCGCTTGGAACGACAGGTTTCCGCGCAGACCGAAGAGCTACGGGTTCAGCGCGCAGCCATCGCCCGCACCCAACGTGTATTGCGGACGATCGCCCGCCCCGAAGAGGAATCGAACGAGCCGGCGCCAAAGCTGTAGGCCAGAGCACGAAGCTCCAGGCCGGAGCACGAGCACGAAACTGCCGCCCGCGGAGCAGGAGCTGCTTGCTAGGCCGCGGCCTCGTGAACCAACGCGAGGGCGCCGAGCGCGCCTGTGAACTCGCCGTCTTCGAGGGAAACCGGCTGACGACCGAAGGCCGCGGTCGTGCCGAGCAGGATCGCCCGCAGCGTCGGATTCTCGCGCAGGGTCGCGCCGCCGAACACGACGCGCTTCACCTGGTGGGTGCCGGCCAGCGCCGAGCACAACACGGCCACGTTCTCGCCAACCAGCCCCATGATGGCCTGGGCCAGGTCTGCCGGGTTGGAGGCCTCGCTACGGACGGCGGGCTTGCCGAATGCGGCCGCGGTGGTGTCGCCTGCCAAGGCGATCTGGCCAGGCTGGTAGATATCGCCCACCAGGAGGTCCACGTTCCGCCGGTCGCCCGTGGCGGCCAGCTCGGTGAGGCGCTGGAAGGAGTTCTCCCCCACCAGCAGGGAGCCCAGGCCCAGCACGGTGCCGCCGCCAAGCGCTGTCCCGCCGACCCGGCTCACCGCCATTCCGTCGCAGAGCATGACGGAGGTGCCGGTTCCCAGGGAGACGAGCAGAAAACGCTGATCGTCCGAGTCGTGCTGCCCGTCCAGCAAGACGCTCGCTCCGCGCCCCCAGGCGGCGAACTCATTGATCAACAAGGGCTCGGCGGGCAGCTTCCCCGCCAGCTTCTGGGCTCCGGCGCCTGTCAGGCCCACCCGGGCCGGGGCGATCTCTTCGACGGCCTCGAGCACCGCATTCCCGTCCTGGGAGGGCAGGAGCCTTAGCTCTCGCTCTCCTGAATCGTGACGGATGGCCAGTTTGGCGAGGCTTGCCCCGAGGTCCAGGCCCATCGCCCGTCCACTGGCAGCCGCGTCACGCTCATCGCCTGCTGATCTCATCCGTTTCGCCTGATTCCCCTTCGGGGGCATGCCTGATACTCTCGGCCGAACCCGCACCGGTTCAGCGACCTCCATGTATACCCAGTTCTACGGACTTCGGGAGAAGCCGTTCTCCCTGAGTCCGGATCCCCGCTACCTCTTCCTGGCGGACCCCCACCGGGAAGCCTTGGCGCACCTGCTCTACGGAATCGAGCAGGGCGAAGGCTTCATCTGTGTCACCGGAGAGGTCGGGACCGGGAAGACCACCCTTTGCCGAACCCTGCTCGGCAGGCTCGAGGCCGGCACCGAGGTGGCCTTCATCTTCAACCCCCAGCTCTCGGGGCTGGAGTTGCTCCAGGCGATCAACGCGGAGCTTGGCCTGCCCTTGGAGGGTCTCGATCGTCGCCAGCTCCACGAGCAGCTGAACCGCTTCCTGCTGGCCAAGCGCCGCGACGGCCGGCGGGTGCTGCTGATCGTCGACGAAGCCCAGGTGATGGAACGCGACGCTCTCGAGCAGGTTCGGTTGCTCTCGAACCTGGAGACCAACACGGCCAAGCTGATCCAGATCGTGCTGATCGGGCAGCCTGAGCTCGACACGATGCTCGAATCGCCGGATCTGCGTCAGCTTCGCCAACGCATCAGCGTGCGCTGGAGGCTGACGCCGCTCTCGGCCACGGACGCGCGAGATTACGTCCGCCATCGCCTGCGGATCGCGGCGGGAGCACCCCGGGAACTGTTCACGGACCTGGCGCTGCGGGAGATTCACCGCCGGTCAGGCGGCATTCCGCGGCTGATCAACCTGCTCTGCGACCGAGCCTTGTTGGCGGGCTTCGCCGCAGAGGCCAAGGCGATTGGTCTCGGATTGGTGACCCAGACCGATCGGGAGGTGCGAGCAAGCGCCGGGTCGAAACCCCGGGGAACGTCCGGACGCTTGCTGGACCGGCTGGGCAAGCTTCTGAGACGCTTGCGCCTGCCGACCTGGATCCGCGACGGCGCACTTCCGGTCGCGGCCGGGGCCGGACTGCTGACGATCGCGATCGGAGGCTGGATGGCCTTCTCGCCCGCTGGGTCTGGAGGTTCCAAGCCGGAGGAATCCGCTGCGCAGCTGCTCGAGAGCGCGTCCGCCTCGGTCCAGCCATTCCCTGCGCCGACCTTCGACGCGCCTGCGGACGGGCTTCCGCCCGTGGGGCTGGCGCCGCCGCCAGATGAGCGGGTGCCCTTCGATGAACTGGATGAACTCGACCTCCCGGAGCCCGAAAGTCTGGCGCCCCCCGGCCAGGATCTGGGCCTGGCCCTTGGGCGGAGTTCGCCGGCGGTCACCATGGCGACTTCGCTCGATGCCCTGCTCGAGATGTGGGAGGAGGTGCCGGTTGCGGCCGATCTGCTCTCATTGCCAGGCCTGGTCGGAGCATTGGACGACCAGGGATTCTCGTTGTTGAAGCTGCGAGAAGCCCGGCTGGAGACCCTGCGTGCGCTGGATCTCCCGGCTCTGCTGGTTCTCGAGGCATTGGACAGCGCGCCACGTTATGCCGCCGTCACGGCGCTGTGGGAAGACGGCCTGCGCCTCGAAGGCATCGGGCCTCTCGCTTTCGAGGTGACCGAGGAGCAACTGCTCTCCCACTGGTCCGGCGAAGCCTTCGTGCCGTGGAGGGATTTCGAATCGCTTCCCTCGGTGATCAGGCCCGGCGCCCAGGGCGATTCGGTGCGATGGCTTCAGCAGGCACTGACGCGTCTGGGCCTGCTTCGTGGCACGACGACAGGACGCTACGACGCGGCCACGATCGCCGGAGTACGGGCTCTCCAAAAGCGCCTGGAGCTCGGGGTGGACGGAACCGTCGGGCCCGTGACGAAGATCAAGCTGTACCGCGCTCTTCCCGGCTACGTGCTGCCGGCGCTGGCGACCGAGGACCGTTCGTGAGTACGATCCTGAAGGCCCTCGAGAAGGTGGAGGAAGACGAGCGGCTGGGTCGCAAGCCCGCCGAGGCGGAGCCCAGCGCCCCGGCGCAGGCGGCCGCTCCGCCAGAGCCGGAAACGCCCGAGGAGCGCCGGCTGCCGTGGCGCGGTGCCTTGGTGGGCGCTGCGGTGGTGACGTTCACGTTGGGGTTGGTCTGGCTGTGGACGCCTGAGCAAGCTGAGCAGGGAGCCGCTCAGGTGGCCCCCATCGAGGCTC
>JAFDCZ010000158.1 GCA_019312665.1 Deltaproteobacteria bacterium
GGCTTGCCGCCCGCGCTCCTGCTCCAGTACTTCGTGGTCATCGTCATCGGCTTTGGTGGCCTGTGGTCTGCCACCGGCCATCTTTTCATGGCCGACTGGGTGGCCGGCCAGATCGGGTGGCCCGCCGGCAGCCCCTTCCAGATCGAGCTGGCCTTCGCGACGCTGGGCATCGCCATCGCAGCCCTGTTGGCCATCTGGATCTCGGACCACCTGATCACCGCGGTCGTCGTCGCGAAGTCGGTCTTCCTGCTGGGCGCCGCAGCAGTCCATCTCTGGGACGCCATCGCCCACGGCAACTACTCCCCCTTCAACATCGGAACGCCCCTCATCGCCGACCTCCTCTACCCTGCCATCCTGCTGACCCTGCTCTGGAGAACCCGGCGCCCGAACACACCGGAGTGACTGCGCCAAAGCCCGTTCCACCGGCCCTTCAGCGGCCAGCGCTGGCTGATAGGCTCAGGCCGTGCATTCGATCGACGCCGCCATCCTCCTGGGCTTCGCGGCCCTCGCCCTCGCGTCGGGCTTCCGCGCGCGCGGCCAGGCCTCGCGTAGCCTCGAGGAGTACTTCCTGGCCGGTCGCACCCTGAAGGGCTGGCAGGCCGGAGCGAGCATGGCGGCCACGCAGTTCGCCGCCGACACGCCACTGCTCGTGACCGGGCTCGTAGCGACCGCGGGCATCTTCTCGTTGTGGCGGCTCTGGATCTACGCGCTCGCGTTCCTGCTGATGGGCTTCCTGCTCTCGGCGAGCTGGCGGCGCGCGCAGGTACTCACGGACGCCGAGCTCACCGAGATTCGCTATGCGGGACGCGCGGCAACAACGTTGCGAGTGGTCAAGGCCCTCTACTTCGGCACGGTGTTCAACTGCGTGGTACTCGCGATGGTGCTGTGGGCTGCGAAGGAGATCGCCGAGCCGTTCCTGCTCTGGCACGCGTGGTTGCCGGAAGGGTTGTTTGCTGTGCTCGAAACGGCGGTCCGCGCCATCGGTGTGCCCTTTGCGCGAGACCTTGCAGCCGGGTCGGGCGCAGATCTCTGGGTTCGCTCCACCGACAACCTGATCTCGGTCAGTGCGCTCGTGGCAGTGACGCTCGGCTACTCCGCCAGCGGGGGGCTGCGCAGCGTGGTGCGCACCGACATCCTGCAACTCGCGCTCATGCTCGGCGGCACTGCGCTCTACGCAGGCTTCGTACTCGCCGAGGTCGGCGGGCTCAGCGGACTGCGCGAGGCGCTCGACGATCCCGCCGTTCGCGGCGCCGGTCTCACAACCGATCAGCTGCTGGCCTTCGACCCGACGCATGCACGCGACGCAGGGCCCTTCCTGCTCGCGGCCTTCGCGTTGCAATGGCTCGTGCAGATGAACGCCGACGGAACGGGGTACCTCGCACAACGTTCGATGGCCTGCCGCAGCGACGCCGATGCCCGCACGGCCGCCGTCGTGTTCACGGGCCTGCAGGTCGTGCTGCGCAGTCTGCTCTGGCTGCCGATCGCGCTGGGGCTGCTCGTGCTCTACCCCGCCGACCCCGCACTCGTAGGGGGCGCGCTCGCTGCCGACCGCGAGGTGACCTTCGTGCGCGGCATGGCCGACCTGCTTCCGGTCGGTGCCCTGGGCCTCATGCTCACAGCGATGCTCGCTGCGCTCGCGTCCACCATCGACACGCACCTGAACTGGGGCGCGTCCTACTGGACGAATGATCTCTACGCGCGTGTCTGGTGTCGCGGTGTGCGCGGCCGCGAGCCCGAACCGCGCGAGCTCGTCACGGTCGCGCGCCTCTCGACGCTCGGCATCCTCGCCCTCGCGATGTTCGTGATGACGCAGCTCGATTCGATCCAAACGGCCTGGCAGACCAGCCTGCTGCTCGGCGCCGGCATGGGCGTGATGCTCGTGCTGCGCTGGGTGTGGTGGCGCGTGACAGCCTGGGGCGAACTCTCCGCGATCCTGGTCTCGCTGATCCTCGCGCCCACGCTCTTGCTGCTCGTTCCGTCCGACCGCGAAGCCCTGCGCCTGCTGCTCATGGCGGTCGGTTCGACCTCGGTCGGCATCGCAGTCTCCGTGTACGGGCCGCAGGAACCGTTCGCGACGCTCGCCGCGTTCTTCGAGCGAGCGCGCCCACCGGGCTTCTGGAGCCCCGTCGCGGAAGCCCGCCCGGCGCGTCTGCGCCTCACACGAGGGCTCACGGCGACCGTAGCCGGGGCTGCGTGTAGCTTTGCCTTGCTCGCAGGGCTGGGCAGTGCCCTGGTCGGAAGTCCCGCCCCCGCCGGCTGGCCCGCGAGCCGCGGCCTATGGATTGCCTTCCTGCTCGTCGTGGCAGCGGCCCTCATCCCGGTGTGGTGGCGCCTGGGCCTTCGCCCGCGCGGCAATCGCGCGCCCTGAGCCCATCCCACGAACCGAGCACACGGATAGGACATACGACCTGGGTTTCGGCTCAACGTCCGAGTTTGGATGTTATGTCAAACTTCTACGGGGGCCGGTGGTGGGCGAACAGCCTTCCGAATCGGATCATCAAATCAACAGGACCCGACGAACGGGTCGACCCGAATGAGTGGAGCACCCAGCTTCCGATGCCAGCACGCCATGTTCTCAAAGCGCGGCTTTCCCGACAAACCGATCGAGCAATCGCGGACCGGCCACCAGAATGCGAACACATCGAGCTTGATCCTCTCTGGGATACCCTCCCAACACCATGGACCTGCCCCCCGAACAAGCCTTCATCGTCCGAAACCTCTACCTCTCGGCTCTCTTGCCTGCCGCCACTGTCGCCCTCCTCTACCTCCTCGGCCGCCTCCGCAGATGGGTCGTTGCCGTCTACGCCTACTCCTTCCTGATCTGCGCCGCCGGCTGGGAGATCTGGTACACCTACGGCCTCGTCGGCGGCCTCCCCGTCGATGCCCGGCGCGCTCCCGCGATCTCCGAAGCCATCCCCCAGAACCTGAACTGGGTGCTCACCTCGGGCTTCGACGCAGGAGTATGCCTGCTCGGCGTCCTCCTGATCTGGATGATCCACGGCTTCAAGGACACCGCCTTCAAGCGCTGGACGTGGCCGGCTGTGGCGGTCCTGCTCGTCCTCTTCGTTGGTCAGAACATCTACGTCGAGTACATGATCCACGACCAGGTGAAGCCTGGGCTGCCGCTCTCCTGGGCACCCCTCATCCCGACGGGGCCCTGGTTCAACTTCGTGCTGTTCGAGATCAACGAGCGGGCGATCACGTTTCAGACGCAGTTGCCGTGGGTGCTGATGGTGCCGGTGTTCCTGTGGCTGGTGCGATGGTGCCGCGGGCGGTACGTGACCTAGGCGATCGATCATTCATCGTCCCCGCGGAGTTCGAAGCTCGGTACTCCGGCCCGTCGGTCACGGATGTCGGAGCGGATAGGCGACCCGTATGGATGGAACCGCCCCAAGAAGAACCGCGGGGACGGCACCGAACAGCCCCTCTCGGGAGAGTCTCGACAAGCGCTCGTTCGCATCCACCGCGCCTTGCGGCGGCGTATCCAGGTAGCACGAGCCAGTCGTGGGTTCGCGTTCGTAGACGATGCAGCCGAGCCGGCCCGCCGCTTAGCCCTTGCGAGTGATCTTCGATTCGCGACCGAGATCGAGGTACGCGAGTCCTGCGGATCCCACGGGTAGGATTCTTCCAGTAGTCTCACGCGCGTTGCCCCGCGGGGCGCCGTCCGTGGAGCCGAGCTGCCACACTGAATGGATGGGCGGGCAGCGCGTCCAATCCGCATGCACCTTGCAGCGCGGAGGAGCCGGGCATGCCTCGAACTCGAAACAAGCAACGAGTCCTTTCCATTCCCTTCAGGCTGGCATGCTGTGCCCTAGCCAGCATCGCCTGGGCTGTTTCGGCCGGCGCGGTTCCCGAGGGCGCCACTTCCAGTTGGGCGGACGTCCCGCACGAGGGGTCGGAACGCGAGGCCCTCGAGGCCATCGCACGGCATCCCGAGGCGCTGCGCGAAGCCGCCATGCGTGTGGCCGCGCAGCCCGAGCTCATCGTACGGATCGAAGGCATCCGGGCGTGGTCCAGCCGCGGCTTCGAGGAGATCCTCGAGGGACACGACGACGCGGACCGCGCCGACCTCTGGGAGATGATCCGCTACCCCGAGGTCGTCGAAGCCATCGTCGAGGGCAACGTTCCCGAGGACCTCGAGGAGATCCTGGCCGGCACCCCGGCGGACGTGAAAGAAGCCGCGTTGCGTGCGGTGCGGAACTCGCCCAAAACACTGGAGAAGATCGACGCGCTGCACCAGGAAACGCACGCGGCATTCGGCGATGTGCTGGGCGACGTCGAGCCAGAGCTCGCCGACGCGCTGGAGAGCGTGGCCAGCGAGCCGGCGCTGCTGAGCGTCCTCGCCGAGAACCTGGAACTCACGGTGGCCCTCGGCGAGGCCTACGAGCGCGAGCCCGAGGTACTTCGCGCCTGGCTTGCCGACCTCTCCGTGCAGGTCGCAGCAGCCGATGACCGTGAGCGCGACGAGTGGTCGGAGGCGATTCGGGAGGACGAGGCACTGCGCGAGCAGGTGGTCGAGTCGGCGGCAGCCTGGGAGGACGAGAGCGGGGCGCGCCAGGACGCATACGATGAGGGCTACGACGACGGGTACGAGCGCGGCTACGCAGACGACCGAGCGCACCTCTCGCACGTGCGGCCCTACCCCTACTGGTACGGCTATCCAGCCTTCAGGGCCGACATCTTCGTGCCTGCTGCCCATACACATACGCTGTGGTACCCGCGCTCGCATTGGGGCCACCTCGGCTTCCGCTACGGCCCGGGACATTCGCTGATCGTGTTCTCGGCCCCCTCGTTCCCCTTCCTCTACTGGTTGCGCGTGCGGCAACCGCACCACCACTACGTGCGCGGCTACCCGCATCACCAGCGCGTCCGGCATATTCAGCACACGAAGGTGATCCGCCGCGCACATCACGCCCACCACTACCGCACAGGCCGGATCCACGACTCACGACGTGAGATCCAACTGGGTGGCGAGCGCCAGCGCGTCAAGCGCTCGCAAGTGCGAAACGACAACCGGCGCCGTCATGCCCGGCTACGTCTCGATGACTCGCAGAAACCCCGCCCAGGCCGCAACGTCGAGCGCCACCAGCCCAAGACCGAGCGCAGACGCTCCGCAAAGGCGAAGCCCAAGACCGAGCGCAGACGCTCCGCAAAGGCGAAGCCCAAGACCGAGCGCAGGCGCAGCGCCAAGGCGAAGCCCAAGACCGAGCGCAGGCGCAGCGCCAAGGCGAAGCCCAAGACCGAGCGCAGACGCTCCGCAATGGCGAAGCCCAAGACCGAGCGCAGACGCAGCGCCAAGGCGAAGCCCAAGACCGAGCGCAGACGCTCCGCAATGGCGAAGCCCAAGACCGAGCGCAGACGCAGCGCCAAGGCGAAGCCCAGGACCGACCGCAAGCGCACCGTCGTACCGCTTCGCGACCCTGCATGCCTGTGCGCTTCGCGCCCGGGGAGCGGACCCCGACTCTCAGGCTCGAAGCCCGGCGCTCGACCCAGTTGAACCACCTGCCGTCTCACACCTCGCAGCTTGGTGCCCGCGGAAGATGGCGGGCTAAGCTGGGGCCGAGGAACCCGATGCCTTCGATGCTCCGTCCGCCGATCGCCGTCTTGTACGGGCTACTGATGCTGCCGAGCGCCGGGTGCGCGCAGTTGCTCTACGACGTCGAATCGAAACCGGTCGTGATCTGGAGCGAGGGGACCCGGATGGCGGGCACGCTCTGGCGTCCGGAAAAGGCTGGGGACGAGCCCCTTCCGGGCCTTCTGCTGATCCATGGCTGGGGCGGGCTACGGGACCATCTCGACGCAACCTACGCGCCCAAGTTCGCCGACGCGGGCTTCGCGGTTCTCACCTTCGACTACCGCGGCTGGGGCGATAGCGATGGAAAACTCGTCGCCGAAGAGCCTCTGCCGGAGAACTCGCGGGTGCCCGGAAGCAACGTCACGGTTGCGGCGCGTGTGATACGCGAGGTCGTCGACCCGTACGACCAGATCGAGGACGTGCGAAGTGCGTTCGCGTGGCTCCTCGCGGAACACGGCGTCGACAAGGAGCGAATCGGGATCTGGGGAACCAGCTACGGCGGGGGCCACGTCGTGATGCTCGGCGCCAGCGAACCTCGCGTGAAGGCGATCGTCGCACAGGTGGGATCGCAGGGCGGCGAGGAGAGCGAGGAGTTCCGCGCCCACGCTCATCGCCGCGCTGCCGAGAAGGCCCGCGGAGAGATCGATCCGATTCCGCAGGGCATCGATGCGGTCCCGGGGCTCTCGGGAACACCCGATGTCGCCAAGATGGTCCGCTATCGGCCAATCCTGTTTGCAGATCGCGTAAACGTGCCCACTCTGTTCATCGACATGGAGGATGAGGAGCTCTTCGATCGCACGAAGAACGGCCTCGCGGCTCACGAGATCGTGAAGGCGAACACGGCATCCCGGTATGTCACCCATCCCGGGCAACACTACGATGTCTATACGCGGCACTACATTGCGGCATCGGACGAAGCACTTGCCTGGTTCGTTCAGCACCTCAAGGGAAAACGGGAACCAAAGGTCGACGACGCGACCCTGCCGACGAGCGACTGACTGAAACCTCGCTTTCGCGTACTCAGCTGCGGCGGGCCCCGAGCGAGTTCGTCTTGCTCATGGAGACAGGGCTGCTCGGCGCACTGCCTCCGACCCCAATCACTCTACCTGAGGCCCAGCGAACGCATTGCGCGACCCCGCGGAATCCATGGCGCGCCCGGAACGACTCGAACGTGCGACCCCAGTTCCGCAACGTGTCCCGAACCCTGGGAAAAGCCAAAGAAGTCCGGAACTTGGACAGTTGCGTCGGTACCCGATGAGGTGAAGCTCGTCGCGCCACCACCACCGGAGGACTTCCCAGGCTTCCCGTAGGGGTTTGACATAACGCCCATGCTCGGACGTCGAGCCAGAACGCAGCGTGAATGCCCTATGCCCGCGGACCGTCTTCTGCTCGAGCGCCTCTCCGCGAGCGCTCCCATCCGACATTTTCGACTACATTCCGTGAGAACCAAAGTGGCTCGTCGCGGGAGCAAATCAAATGACCGAAGCCGTAAGAAAGACGTTTCTCGCAGGGAGTTTTTGGACGGAGGAAAGTGGGGGCGCTTTCGCGGCTCTTCCGGCGCTGGAGGGAGAGAGGACATTCGACGTCGTGATTGTCGGAGGGGGATATTCTGGCCTGTCGGCCGCGATCGAATTGCGCAAAGCGGGCCACTCCGTCGGTCTCGTCGAAGCCGAGAGAGTGGGATTTGGTGCGAGCGGTCGAAGCTGCGGCCAAGTGGCGATCGATCTAGGTGCCAACCCCACCTGGACGCTCAACATGCATGGACGCGAGAAGTTTCAGCGGCTCGCGAATGTCCTGGCTCGCGCCATCGCGAATGTACAGGTCAACATAGATTCCAGCGGGCGAGATTGTGACTACGTCGCGAATGGCAACATCATGGCCGGAGTTCATGAGTCACAGCTTCGCAAGCTCGAAGCGTTCTCCGAACTCTACAATTCCGTAGGCCTGGAAACAGAGCTGCTCGATCGCGAGGCGCTCGCACGACGCGGCATCCCGGGATCGGTTGTTTGTGGGTTTCACGAAAAGCTCGGTGGCACCCTCGACCCGGTCAAGTATGCGAGATGCCTGGTTGATCTCGCGCTCGAGGCCGGTGTCGAGATTTTCGAGAATAGCCCTGTTTTGCAGCTGGAGACCGGCAAGCGCCTGACGGTCAAGACGAGGGCGGGTTCCATACGTGCGGACAAATGCGTCTTGGCGACGAACGCGTATTCCGGCGAGCTCGGCAAGCTGAAGCACACGATCGTCCCGCTGTCGGTGTCCGCCCTGGTGACCAAACCACTCACCCAAGACCAAAGAGCATGCATCGGTTGGCAAGGGCAAGAAGGAATGCACACGGCTCACCGCGTGATCGAGAATCTGCGCCTTACGCCTGATGGCCGAATCCTCGTCGGCACCAAGCGCGCTCGGTTGGGATTCGGAACGCGCCATCCTCGCGCCGATGATCCGAAGATCTTCAATGAGCTGGCGCTGGTGTTACGAGAGCGATTTCCGGAGATCCCCGACGTTGAGATCGATCTAGGCTGGACGGGCAGGGTGGCCATCTCCGCCGACTTCATTCCTTCATTCGGAAACGTGTCTCGAAACGGCGATGTCTACTACGCCTCCGGCTACGGCGGCCACGGCATTGCCATGGCGAGCTACAGCGGCAAAGTCATCGGGGATCTCATCTGCGGCAAAGACCTGGGCGACGCGGAGGTCTTGGTGAATCGCAAGATGGTGCCGCTACCGCCGGAGCCATTTCGTTGGATCGTGATCCAGTCGATGCTGTCGGGCATGGGCTTGGCGGACAAGTTGGTGGATCGCGCGGTGAGAAAGAAGCAACGATAGGCGCGTCGCGGACCACGGCAGCAGTTGAGTTCCACGGAGGTTGGTATGTCCAAGCCGGTCAGAGCTTACGACGACTTCGCGAGCATTGTACCTGGCATCGAAGGGATCGATCTCGAACGCGCCTGGCAAATGGTTGAGGCTGAGTTCGATCTGTATGGAGAGCGAACCCAAAAAAAGCGATGCGAGAGCGCGCCGGCGAGCACATGATCAACGGAGTACCGACCACTTGGCACTCTGATTGGCGGCTTCCATACACCTTCTATGTGGGCGCATCACCGCACGATGAAGAGCGTGATCAAGCTGCAGCACTTCTACTTCTCGTGGGAGCTGGAAGCAGCACTCCGGGACTTGGTCGCCTACTACAACAACGAGCGCTATCACGAGGCGCTCGACAACCCCATTGTTCCTCAGAGAGCACCCTCAGGTGTCGACAACGTCCTTGGGACCCACAGCTAGCGCAGGAAGACGGCCCTATCGCCTCGCCTCAGTGGTAGCGGCGAGTTGCGCGGCGCCGCAGCACTAGCAGAGCGAGCAGCCCGCCTGCAGTCAGGAAGCCTGGCTCCGGCACCTTGAACGCAATCGTGTCGAGCCGCACCGACGGAAACTGGAAGTTCGTCAGGCGGATCTGGTCGAACAAGATCCCCTGGAATCCAACGGTAATGCAGCCAATGGACTGGACTCTGCAACCGTTCGCGAGCGAGAACGCGTGAGTTTCGACATCCACTCCTCCGAGCTTTGCGATCCCGGTGAACGGGACCTGCACGTTCAGCACCAGGCGCACGGAGGCAGCGGATACCGGGCTCGCAAAGAAGATGTCGATCGGCACGACTTGCTGACCCGGCTGAAAACCGAACATGTTTCCGATCGCGTGACCGGAATGGATCGGCGCGAAGAAGTCGCCGACGTTCGGGGAACCCACGGGATCGTAGAAGACCGTCGGCCCGAAGGTGACGCCCTGCCCCGCGTATTGGTTCGAGATCACGGTATTCGGCGCGAACACGATCTCCTCGAACGTCAACGTGCCGTCTGGTGATACGACGTCGGTTAGGAGAGGAGCTGCGAAGCCGGGGCTCTGCAGAGCGGCCGCGAGGAGGACGCTCAGAACCGTCTTCAATCCAACCTTCGACATCTCGAATCCTCCTCATCCCGGAATCCGCGCGCCGGCGCGAGCCCCGCAGGTCAACTATTAGGTGACCTCCGCGCGGCGCACGTGGCAAAGAGGGCGAGACAAGGGCTTCAGGCGGCCTGAGCGCGTCCCTGGCTGGCTTCCTCCGGGGAAGGGGCCTCCCCGCAGGGTCTTCGCTCCACTTCAGCTCTTCATGCCAAGCTCCGCGCGGCCGATCCATACTGGCGAACCTCTCTGCCCCGGCTGGGGCAAGCGTCGGAGTGCGGATTGGCCAGCGCAACGGCAGACAACGACTCGCCGATTTCCCCGGAGTGTTCCGCGCCTTCTGGATCGGGCGCCTTAAAACGGGCGTACCTGCGGCTCGTGGATTCCTGCCTTCCGTTGGAGATGCGGACTGGTGATCCCGATGTGTGCCGCCGAGCGCGGATCATCTTGGGTTTCACGCTGGTCCTGATCGTGCTCGGGCTAGAGACGGCAGTCTTCTTTACCTGGGCGCTGCCAGGACGGGTCGGCGACCTCGTATCGGCAACACTCGCAGTCGCACTCACGTTTACGCTGTTCATTCCGACTGCGTTCAGGCGATATGGATCACTCGCCCTGGGCGCGTTTCTGTTGAACGCGGCCTCCTACCTTGTGATCGCAGTTACGTTCCTGGTCTCGGGTGGAATCCACTCTCCCCTCCTGCACTGGCTGGGCCTCATCCCTCTGGTATCCGCGCTCATGGGGGCGCGCCGGATGGCGTGGGGTTGGGCGATCATCGGTCTGGCGACGATGGGAGTCTTCATCGGGTCGGAGGCTGTGGGCCTTCACGTCCCGGACTACCTCGACCTGACCTCGGTGCCAGAAGTCCTCTGGGCGCAACGCCTGATCGATGTGAGCGCGTGGGTCATGATCCTGCTCAGCATTGCGCTGATCTACGAGGGGAACACGGAGCGGCAAACCGCCGTCCTGGCCGCCAAGAATGTCGAGCTGGAGCAGGAGATCGTCCAGCGCAGTCGCGCCGAGGCAGAGATTCACCACCTCGCCTACTACGATGAGCTGACGGGTCTGCCCCATCGACGGCTCTTCATGGAGCAACTCGAGCGAGCAACCAGTCTTGCCGAAAGTCGCGGCTGGACCACCGGCGTGTTCTTCATGGATCTGGACGGCTTCAAGGTGGTGAACGACACCTACGGACACGGCCTCGGCGACGAGCTGCTGAAGACGGTGGGCGAACGCCTGCAGGCATGCATCCGTGCTTCGGACAGCGTGGCGCGGGACGGCCGAGACGTGACGCAGATGGTCTCACGTCGCGGGGGTGACGAGTTCACGCTGCTCCTGGTCGGCCTCCGCAATCACCGGGAGGCGGCAACTGTGGCCCGGCGAATCATCGAGCGCATCGAAGAACCGATCCAGCTCGGTAGTCAGGAGGTCTTGATCAGCACGAGTATCGGGATCGCTCTGCATGCCGGCGTCGTCACGGACCTGGATGAGCTGCTTCGGAACGCCGACCTTGCGATGTACTCCGCCAAGGAGCACGGCAAGCATACGTTCAAGTTCTTCGAGGCGTCCATGAATGAGGACATCGCGAGACGCGCGAACGTCACGAGCGAACTCCGTGAGGCGATCGCAGCCGGTGAACTCGTGCTGCACTTCCAGCCGATCGTGGCCGCTTCCGATGGAAGCATCACCGGCCTGGAGACTCTCGTCCGTTGGCGTCACCCACGGCTGGGGCTGCTCGGCCCCATGGAGTTCATCGACATTGCCGAAGAGAGCGGCCTCATCCACGATCTCGGCGATTGGGTCCTCCTGGAAACGTGCAGCCTCTACCAGAAATGGCGTCGCGACGGCATTGCACCGGGTCGCGTCGCCGTGAACGTCTCCGGCGTCCAGCTCCGACGCGGCCGTTTGGTCGATACCCTCGAGAGAACACTGCGCACGACCGGAATGGATCCGTGCTGCCTCGAGGTCGAGATCACCGAGAGCGCAATGATGGTGGACGAAGACGAGGCGTCGCGCTGCCTTGCAGCGCTGCATGAGATGGGCATCCGAATCGCGCTCGACGACTTCGGAACTGGATACTCCTCATTGAGCTACGTCAAACGGTTCCCGGTGGACTCGCTCAAGATCGATCGCTCCTTCGTCGGGGTCGAGGGCGATTCAGAGGGGCGGGCGATCTCGACCGCCATCATTGCCATGGGCCACCAACTCGGGCTGAAGGTCGTAGCCGAAGGGGTCGAAACCGATGTCCAGCGAGCGTTCCTGCGCGATCAGCGATGTGACGAACTCCAGGGCTACCTCATCAGCCGGCCTCTCGGCGTCAAGGACATCGAAGAGTTTCTGACGGAGCAGGCCTCCGAATGACGCTGGCGGACGCCGCCTCTCTGCCTGCCCCCCGCCAGCTCTCCGCCGGGGCAAGCACCTGACCCAGGAAATCGTCCGGCTGCGTGCTGTCCTCCACCCCGTACTCGAAGAACGAATGCTCCTCCGGCGATGTGAACGTCCCGAACATCAGATCCCAGATCGGGAAGATGTTGCAGTAGTTGGAGCAGGACAGGGCGAGAGGTCGTGCATGGTGAATGCGGTGGAACTGGGGAGTCATGAATACACGATGCATGAAGGAGGGTACGGGCAGGGAGACGTTCGCGTGGGCCACCGGGCCAAAGACGGAGATCGCAGCGGCGTACACGAGCATCAAACTGGCCGGGACACCCATCAACGCCAACGGCGCGTAGACGGCGAGGCTTCGGAATAGCATGTCGAGAAAGTGGCCCCGGCCCGATTTGAGGACGTTCATACGATCGACGTCGTGGTGGAGAACGTGCATGGGCCACAGCCAGGAGACCGTGTGCTGCAAGCGGTGGCGGCCGTAGTCGAGCCCGTCGGCGATGAAGAGCAGCAGGGGCAGCTGCACCCAGATGGCCCAATCCGCGGGCCAGAGATTGGCTCCCCAGCGTGCACTGATTTCGCCTGCGAGCAGAGCAGCTCCGAAGACGAAGGTCATCTGCCCGAGCGTGTTGCCTTCATACCCTCACCCTTTCCGTGCTGTCGAGCCCCAGTTCCACGATGTGCAGCTGATCGGATGCAAGTGCGCGAGACCAACGAATCTTGGAGACTTGGAGAACCGACGAAGGTGGCATTGCGGGGCATTTCATACCGGACTACCCGCAGGAATCCGCGCACTCGATGCTCTCCGCGGGCGTTTGGGTGAAGCCGCTCGTGCGGCATCCGCGGCCTTGTGCCGACACGGAGGCCAGACGCGGCCGAGCGCCTCGGAGGGGCAGGCAGCAATCGTGTCCCACTCTCCTCTTGGGTACACTGAACCGAGGCGGAACCAGCCTCAACTCCAGGGGCCCGTCCGCGCTTTCCATTCCCTTGATATAGTCTGCTGCGGTTGCGCGCCCTTCGAGGGCGTGATTCCGATACCCAGAAGATTCGGGGACTTTACGGGCGCGTGAGCAAGGTCTGTGATCCACGGCTCATCAGACTCAGTTGCAGAGGAGGACTCAAGTGAGCGAGACCACGACGGAGCAGGTTCGATCGGCGACGACCGAGTACCGGACCCCCGAACAGCAGCAGGCGGAGAAGGGCCGCGATGTCGCCCCGGCTCATGAGCTTCCTCTCGAGGAAATCAACCCGCTGAACGCAAACCTGTTCAGCCAGAATCGCTGGCAGGGATACTTCGAGCGACTGCGCAAGGAAGACCCCGTCCACTTCAACGAGATCGAAACCGCCGGACGATATTGGTCCGTCACGAAGTACGACGACATCAAGAAAGTCAGCTCGGACTGGGAGACCTTCTCATCGGCACACGGGATCACATTGGGCTTTCGCGTCGGCGCCGAAGTTCCGCAAATGCTCCGACCGGCGGGCCGTCCACCGTTCATCTCGACCGTGCAACCCGCGGTCGCACCCCGCAATCTGGCCAAGCTGGAACCGCCCATTCGGGAGCGTACGCGCCGGGTATTGGACTCCCTTCCCGAAGGCGAAACCTTCGATTGGGTGGACACCGTATCGATCGAACTGACCACGACGATGTTGGCGACGCTCTTCGACTTCCCCTACGAGGACCGCCGAAAGTTGACGCGATGGTCTGACCTCGTCTTCGCGATCCCCCAACCCGGGGGCATCGTCGAATCGCAGACACAGAAACGCGAGGAGCTGATGGAGTGCCTCGCGTACTTCTCGAGGCTCTGGGAAGAACGCAGAAAGCAGCCTGGCGACGACCTGGTTTCGATGCTGGTCCACGGGGAAGCCACCAAGCACATGCCCCCCTCGGACCACCTGGGCAACCTCTTGCTGCTCATCGTGGGCGGGAACGACACCACGCGCAACACCATGTCGGGAAGCGTCTACGCGCTCAACCAGTTCCCCGAGCAGTACGACAAACTGATCGCCGATCCCGCCCACATTCGAACGATGGTGCCCGAGGTCATCCGCTGGCAGACACCGCTCTCCTACATGAGAAGAACCGCCACCCGCGACTGCGAGCTCGGCGGCAAGCAGATCCGAAAGCACGACCAGCTGCTGATGTGGTACGTCTCCGGCAACCGGGATGAAGAGGTCTTCGAGAACGCGAACGCTCTCGACATCGAACGCCACAATGCGGTACAGCACCTGTCGTTCGGCCACGGCACCCATTTCTGCATGGGCAGCCGTTTGGCCGAGCTGCAACTGCGCGTTCTCTGGGAGGAGATCCTGGAGCGATTCGAGAAGATCGAGGTGCAAGAAGAACCAGAGCGCCCCCTCTCTTCCTTCGTGAACGGCTACGCGAACCTGCCGGTGAAGATCACGCGCAAGTGAGCTGACTCGATCCGGGCCCGAACGCCCTCCAGTGTCCGTAGAGGGAAAGCGCTCCCATGGCGCGCCCGGCACGACTGGAACGTACGACCCCCAGTTCCGCGAGATGCAGGGGTGGGGGTTCGAAGTGGGCGAAATCCAAGGGAACTACGGGCTTACAGCGTCTGGGAAGCTGGCATTTTGGGGCATTTCGCGCCGGACGACCCCCAGGGATCCCCGCACCGTCATTCCTTCCGCCCCGAATGAGAGAGCCTTGCCTCGGCTCGAAACCCAGGTCGCGCTCGATGACCCGATATCTGGGGTTCTGTGACCCAATGATTGGGTCAACTCGAGATGCCTCGGTATCCGGTGAGAATCTCTCGATCGGAAGATCCCCTATCCGTATGCTCTCTAGTCGGTCGTGCATTCCGGTGTGACCGAGCTGCTCGAAGCGCGCTTCGAGTGTACGAACTCGAGGAGAGACGATGGATTTCGAACTTTCGGACAAGGCCAGGGCGATCGAGGAGCAGCTCTGCCGATTCATGGACGAGTACGTCTATCCCGCAGAGAGGGAGTACGCCGAGCAGGCAGAGGCGAAACCCAAAGAAGAGCCCGGCATCATGCTGGAGCTTCGCGCGAAGGCAAAGGCGATCGGGCTCTGGAACCTCTTCCTACCGGACACGGAATGGGGCGCCGGCCTCACCAACCTCGAGTACACGCCGCTGTGCGAAATCATGGGCCGCAGCGGCATCGCCAGTCGGGTGTTCAACTGCCAGGCGCCGGACACCGGCAACGCAGAGATCCTCGCCGAGTTCGGTACCCCGGAACAGAAGGAGAAATGGCTCGTGCCGCTGCTCGAGGGAGAGATTCGCTCCTGCTTCTCGATGACGGAGCCGGAGGTCTCGGGGGCCGACCCGACCAAGCTCCAGACCCGAGCCGTGAGAGACGGCGACGACTACGTGATCAACGGACACAAATGGTTCACCTCGGGCGCCATCGGGGCCGCCTTCGCCATCGCCATGGTGGTGACCGATCCCGACGCAGCCCCGCACGAGCGCATGAGCCAGATCCTCGTGCCGACGGACAATCCGGGCTTCAAGATCATTCGACCGGTTTCGGTCATGGGGCACACTGGCGGCGGAGGCCACTGCGAGGTCCGCTACGAAGACTGCCGCGTCCCCGCGGCGAACGTTCTCGGACCCGCGGGCTCGGGGTTCATGATTGCCCAGGCACGCCTCGGCCCAGGCCGCATCCATCACTGCATGCGAGCGATCGGCATGGCGGAGCGTGGTTTTGAGATCATGTGCCGCAACGCCAACAACCGGGAGGTCGCGGGCGGTCTCCTGCGCGACAAGCAGTTCATCCAGGAGTTCGTGGCGACCTCACGGATGGAGATCGACCAGGCGCGTCTGTTGACCCTCCATGCGGCCCATAAGATGGACAAGTACGGCAAGAAGCAGGCCCGCCAGGAGATCTCCATGATCAAGGTCGTGGTCCCCAATATGATGATGAACGTCCTCGACCGCGTGATACAGAGCCTTGGCGCCCTCGGTGTCACCGACGACACGCCGGTGGCGGCCATGTGGCGCCATGGGCGCGCGCTGCGCATCGCCGACGGTCCGGACGAGGTCCACAAGATGGTGATCGCTCGCCGCGAGCTCAAGCGCTTCGCGTAGAGAGCAGCGCTTCCATGGCGCGCCCGGCACGACTCGAACGTGCGACCCCCAGTTCCGCAAGCTGCGGGGGTGGGGGATGGAAGTGCGCGAAACCTAAGGATGCTAAGGACTTACAGCATCCCGGAGCCTGGCGTTTCGAGGCATTTCGTGCCGGACTACCCCCAACAGTCCCCCCACCCCTGGCTGCTAGGCCGCCCGACATAGGATCAGTTCGGCGGCCGGCGGATCATGTCCGCCTCCAGTCCGAAGTGATCTGGGTCTCTCCAACCCGGTTGCTCAGAACGCGTAGCCCCTAGCATCTAGATCGCGAGAAAGAGCGATGTGATCAATCGCCTGTTTCCCAAGGAGCGGGATCGGCCTACCCGTACCCGCGAACAGCTGCCTCACGGGCGTGAGGCACTACGCCCCAGGCCCTCGAGCCCGTGGCCTCACCGGCTTCCTCGAGGGGAACGGACCTTGCATTCGTAGAGCACATGGCTTCCGCGAGGGACGAATGGGTCGCTGCGTCGAGCCGATTCGCCGCGATCTGGCAGGTCGGGAAGGTTCCGGCCCACCTGCTCGAGGGGCCGCCCGCGCACCTGGACGTCGAGGCGAGCGACAGTGTCTCACTCGACGTACAGGCCATCGTGCGATGCGCCCAGCGAGTCTCGGGCGGACGCACCGCGCTCATCCTTTGCGGGTCGAGGCTTCGAACCCGGGAATGCCCGGACCTTCTCGGGTATGCGGATCGTCGAGCCCGCGTGGTGGTGCTGTCCACCAGCGCCATGCAGTCCGACCAGGATCCCGAACTCCTGCTGGCACGCCTCCGGAACGTGCTCGCGCACGAGCAAGGCCACCTGGACGGTCGCAGCCACTGCCGAACAGCCGGGTGTGTGATGCGACCGGTCTCGGAAGCCGCGTACCTCGACGCGCGGCCTCTCGTTCCCTGTGAACGCTGCCGGCGGCCGCGCTTCCGGCGCGCGGTGGCGCTCGCCGCGGCGGCGGCCGCGCTCGCCCTGGCCGTACTGCTCTTCGACGGAGTCGCGTCCCGGCTGGTCGGACCGGCCTTCGAGATGCCGTTCACCTGAGAGACGACCGACGTCATCGGGCGGGTCTCGCTCGACGGAATGGGAGACGACGATGTCAGCCACATCCTGTTCCAGGGCAAGGAGCTCCTTGCGTTGCGGGACAAGGGCGGCGGGTCTTCGATGAAGGCGCGCTCGAAGCCGCTTACCCATCGCCTTAACGACCTCTACCGGCGACACGAGTCGGTGCGCCTGGAGGTCATTCGAGAGGACGCCGGCACCTGGATCAGTGCGGATGGCGAGCGGATCCTGCGTGTGCTGCCGGGGGACGCCGCGGGTGCGAGCCTGGAGGAAGTCGCGAAGGTCTGGGCGTCGCAGCTCACCCGCGCGCTCGACCAGGGCGCCTCGCCGGTGGGCCGGAACTCCGCATCGTCGGAGGCGCCGCGGTGAATCGCCTCGTACGCGGGCTGCTGCGTGGCGTCGCCACCTTCCAGCAGGCGCTCGTTCGCGCCTGGGAGTCGTTGCCCGGACACGCCGCCGTCGACGCGCTCGCCCAGGCCATCACGGCACCGGTACGCGGCTTCGCCGCCGGAATGCTGCGGGCCTTCCCTTCGCTGCGCCGGATCGAGTGGCTGCTCGAGACCGAGGCGCTGACCCGGATCCACGCGGTGCCGATGGCGCTGATGCTGGCCTTCGTGATGTGGCGAGGCGCCCAGGCAACCGCCATGGGCCACATTGCAACGGACGCCCTCGTGTACCCACTGCTCGCATCGATCTCCTACTTCAACCCGTTCCTGGGCATCTCCTGCGCGATCGGTTTCGCGCTCGGCGACTTCGGGCAGAAGCTGCTCTGGAACGACATGTACGGGACAGCCGGCACCGATGCCTGGGGCTGGCGGGGCGCGTGGGGCGACCCGAATTTCTGGGGTGGCATCCGCGGGTACGCCGTCTCGTACTCGTCCCTCGCGGTGGCAGGACTGCTGCCCGGGCTGCTCGCGCGAGTCTTCGCTGCCGCCGCTCGCCGATTGCTCGCCGCGATGCTTCACCGCCGCACGGCGGCAGCAGCCGACGGCGCCGCGCCTCCGGCAAATGTGCCTGGGGGTCCCATGCCCTGGAGTGCAGGCGACCCGGCCGAGGTGCCCTACCCCGCAGCCCAGCTCGGCGCCTCGCTGCTCGGCGCGTCCTTCGGCGGCTTCGCGACGATGGAGTGGATCGCTCCGGTCCTGGAGTACCCGGCCTTCCACTGGCGGCCCAACGCCGACGTCAGCTGCTACGAGGCGGAGGTCGACAGCTACCTGAGGGGCGTCTCTCTGACGAGCGGCGGCGGCGGCCCCCTGGTGATGGGACCGGCAGTGACCGCACTCTCACCGCCTGTGTCTCCCGGCGGGCCCGTCCCCGCAAGCACCACGGGGCCCGCGGCTGCGAAGGCAAACTGGGCGGGCCCGATCGAGGACCGGATCAAGGACGGTACCCGCGCCAAGAACGACCTCCGCTCCTTCCGTGCCAACGGCGGAAACGTGTACGACGCCGTGAAGGCCCTCGACCCGAAAGACGACCACTACTGGCAGAAGATCGACAACCTGATCGCAAAGGCGCGAGACGGGAACCGCAAGGTCAAGGCGATCACCTTCAAGCACCCCGAGGACAAGAACGAGAACAAGCTGCCGGGCATCCAGGACGGCTCGCTCGTGATCGTCATCGAGGAGCCTGCGTACGGACCGTACTCGCCGCCGGGCGGCGGCGACCCGCCTCCGCCCCCGCCGCCCGGGAAGCAGATACCGCCGCCGCCTCCGCCGCCCCCGGACAAGACCGGGCCGCCGCCGCCTCCGCCCCCGCCCGAGACGAAGCCGCCTCCGCCGCCGCCCGATACACCGAAGCCCCCGCCGGCTCCGGGCATCGACGAGTTCACACGGCGCTGGATCAAGAAGCTCGAGCAGGCACGGCAGCGTGTGCGCACGCTCGAAAAGATGGAGCGCGATCTCAAGAAGGAGCTTGCGCGCAAGACGGCGCGCTGGAACGCCTGCCGCTACCGCGGGGTCCTCGACGGCATCATCGACATCGGCGACATGGTGCTCACGACGATTGGCGTGAAGGGCTTCAGCACGAAGACGATGCCGGGCGCCGGGCTCAAGGACGCCGTCAAGTCCGTCGTGAAGCGGGGCCTCGGCTGGCTGACACGGCGGGGCATCCCCGAGGCCGACACCAGCTCCCCGACCACGAAGCCGTGGCGAAAGGACGTGGACGTCGCGCCTGGCGAGCCGCTCTGGAAGACGGTCGGGAAGGAGGGCGTCGGCGTCCTCGGCATCGATACGGAGAATCCCTGGAGCGTGCTCATGCCAGGCGGCGTGCTCAAACAGGGGCTCATGAATGCCGTGAAGAAGCAGGCCGAGGGCATCACCCAAGTCGAGCGACTCCACCGGATGATCGGGCGCGGGGCCGGATCTGACCCGGGGCCCAGCGCGACCGGCATGATCCGAGGCAAGGGCTTCAACACGCTCCAGGAGCTCTATGGCCCCGTGCAATCCTTCGGCTCGACGATGAGCAACGCCCGGGCCACGAAGAAGCGCTGCGAGCTGGTGCGCGGGCAGATGCGTGGCATCCGGCGGCGCCTGGGCGAGACGAGCAGCGCGCTCGAGGACGCGCGCATGGATCTGGCCGAAGCCAAGGCCGCCGTCGCTGCGGCCACGAAGAGGTAGAGAGATGGACATCCGACGCTATACGCGACTCGACGTGCTGCGCGCAGCGGCCCAGCGCCGCGAAGCATTGGCTCGCGGAGAGCTGAATCGCCTCGAGTTCACGATCAGCCTGCTCGATTTCCTGCTGCGCGATCTGGACGGGCGCAGCTGGTTCCTCGACGCGCGCAGCGACTCCTGGTTCGTCTGGGCCGACGACCACTGGCAGCCTGTCGCCACGGAGGCGGTGGCCGAGCGCGTCGAAGCACTCGACCGGCTTCCGGCCTTCAGCGATCAGGCGGCTGACGAGATCGAGGCGCGCGTTGGCGCACTCTTCTCCGAAGAGCCGCCGGCCGGTGGCGCGGCAATGGCCTTGACCGAGCTGCTCGCGCGGATCCGGCGCGCTTTCGAGGAGGGGCTGATCTCCTCGGACGAAGCCTGCGAGATCGCGGCGACCCAGTACCTGATCGATGAGACGGGAGGCATCTGGACGGTGGGGCTGCAGAGCGGCGGGTGGTTCCGCTTCGAGGAGACGAGCTGGCACCCGGCAACGGCCCCGCCAGCACCGGAGAGCCTGCTCCGGCTCCGACCCGAGGCGGAGCACTGCGCGCAGTGCGGCGCCGACCTCGAGAGCCGACACTTGTGTCGGAGCTGCGGCCACTGGATGCCCCCCGAGCTGGAGGGCACCAGCGAGGTGGCAGACCGCGCGCTCCTGGGCTTCCTGATGGTCGGCCTGGGGACCCTTCCCGAACCGCTGGTCGAGCCCTGGGACCCGCCGGGTGGGCTTCCCGACGACGAGCGACCGGGCCTCGTCTGCGGCGGATGCGGCGCGTCCAATCCGGCCGAAAGCCGCTTCTGCAACCAGTGCGCGGCGCCGTTCGGTTGCCCCGCGTGCGGCGCCGTCCTCTCGACGGAGAGCCGCTTCTGCAGCCAGTGCGGCGCAAAGGTGGCGCCAGCATGACGGACGCCCGGCGGTTCTGGACGTGCCCTGCCTGTGGCGCGACCAATGCAGGCGAGCTCGAGGCGTGTCTCGCATGCGCAAGCCCGCTGATCGAGGAAGGTAGTCCGCCGGTCGAGGTCGAGAACCGAGCAGAGCCGCACGATGAACCGGAGGTCCGCTACGCGGGGCCCGTGTCGCGCATCGGCGCGTGGCTCATCGACGCGATCCTGCTGAACGCCATTGCGACGCTCGGCGTGACGCACGTCGTCGACAACAACTGGGTCGAGCCTTTCTCCATCGAAGCGATGCCGCTTCCAGTCGCCGGCGCGCTCAGTGTCTTCGCGTGGCTCTACGCCGCCGGCCTCGAATCCTCCGGCCTGCAGGGAACGCTCGGCAAACGCCTGGTCGGCATCGCCGTCACCGACCGCCTGGGGGAGCGCATCGGCTTCCTGCGCGCCACGGCCCGGTTCTTCGCGAAGCTGCTGTCCGCCCTTCCGCTGGGCCTGGGGTTTCTGCCGATCGCCTTCAACCGACGCCGGCGCGGCCTGCACGACTGGATGAGCGGCTGCCTGGTGGTGCACCGCCAGAGCCGGGAGGCGTTGAAGCGGGCCGGCGGGGTGACGGCGTGAGCCGCCGCGCGCCGATCGCCGCCACGAGCCTGGTCGCGTGGCTCGCTACGGCGATCCTGGGCGCCCTTCCCTGCAGCGACGCGCGGGCCGAGGCCCTCGGCAGCCCGGGTTCCGGGGCACCCACGAGCGCGCCGGAACGCGGCGTCGACCGGGCCGGCTTCGACTACCGGAACTTCCTGGTCGAAGGGGGATGGGAGACATGCGCGCAGCAGTGCATCGCGGAGGAGCGCTGCTGGTCCTGGACCTTCGTCAATCCGCCGACCGCCGGGGGCGCCGGACGCTGCTGGCTGAAGGCGGTGGTGGCCGACCCCACTCGCAACGCCTGTTGCGTCTCCGGGGTTAAGCAGGTGCCAGGCATGGCAAACGTTGGCTGCGATGCCCTGGTGGGTCGCTGGCGCTGGTTCAATGGCGCGACCGTAGAGTGCGAGAGCGACGGAACCTGCCAGGCGAGCCACGGCTTCGGCGGATCCTGGCGCTGCATCGACGCGATGGGTCGCTTCGAGATCCAGTGGTCACGAGGCGAACAGCCGGCCCAGTTCGCCGATACGCTCAGGGTCTCGCCCGACGGCGCGACCCTTTCCGGCAAGAACCAGTTCGGATCCGGAGTCGGCGCCAACAGGATTGGCTCGCCACCTGTGGTGGTGGAAGCCGATGCCCCGGTGCTTGCCACGCCGTCGGCTGAGACCTCTGCGCTGCCTGCCAGCAAGCCCGACGTGCTCGCGGAGCGAGGGGCGCCGGACACCTTCCGGATCCTGTTCCTCGCCTTGGAGACGCCGGTCGGCGTCTCCCTCCAACGCCAGGAGTACTGGCGCTACTACGCTCGTGGCGAGGAACTGGTTTTTGTCGATGGCGCGCAGGTGGCGCAGGCAGACCTGCCGCCTCTGCCCGCAGGCACCACGCTGCCGGAGGTTTCGCCGGACGTCTTCCGAGCCGGCATGGCCTTCGAAGAGATCGCCGCGCAGCTGGGCCTCGAGTCCTTCGTCCGGGAGGAGATTCCCGACGAGGAGGGTGGCTTGGCAGAGCTGGTCTGGGCCCGCCAACTGGCGCTGGGCTTCTCGGACGGAGAACTGGTGTACGTCGAGAGCATACCGGCGAACGCAGCAGGTAACGTGCGATGACCTTCCCCTCGAAGCCCCGTGCCGCCCTGCTGCTCTTGATCCTGGGAGCCGTGCTGGCCGGAGTGGCCGCCCCGGCCGCGCACGCCAAGGGCATGCGACGCTTCGGACATACCATCGCGATTGCGGCGCGCCTGAACGGCGACGACCACCAGGGGACGCCTCGCCAACGCATGGAACGCGCCCAGGCATCCGGCGAGCTGATGATGACCCAGCTCGGTCAGATCCTCGAAATCGAAATGGCTCTGGAGGCCATCGATGAGAAGGAGTACGCGTTCCGTAAGCAGTACTACGCCAAGGCACGCAAAGAGCTCGACAAACGCATCCAGCGGATGTACTTCCGCCGCGGGGCACTCAACAAGGCCGCGCGCTGCGTCGAGGGCGTGATCGACAAGGTCAAGGGCGAGACGCGCAGGGTCGTCAAGTTCGTCCTCCGCCCCCTGCCGATCGGTAGGCGCTGCAAGGAACTCATCTCGCGACAGGGCGCCAACCTGCTGGTCGAGAGCCAGGCGCCTATCGCTCGCTACCGGGCGGTCACCCGAGCCGTCTCGACTGCGAGCAAGGGTGTAAATGCCCAGATCGACTTCTTCCGCGAACTCGGCGAGAAGCTCGAGCGCAAGCCGCGCCTGGCCAACGCGGCACAGTGCAAGAGCAACATGGAGCGCTGCTTCAAGGCCTGCGAAGAAATCCGTGCGGACTGCCTGCGCCTGAACTGCAAGGAGGGTGGATACTCGGGCTGCGCGATCGACTGCGGAGGCTGCCGTGGGCGGACCTGTACCTACGCGTTCAGTGAGGACTGGTGCACCCTGGAGGCGGGCTTCATGGGCTGCGCCGCGGGGCTTGCAAGCGGGTACCTGGGAAAGGTCTCCGGGTGTGTGCAGACCTTCTCGACCACCAAGGGAAGATCGGAGGATCGCCTGCCCCCCCAGAGCGCATGCCTGAAAAAGGCCAACACGGCCTTCGACGATGGCTTCCGCAGTTGCATGGAGCAGTCCTGCCAGGCTCACTGCGAGGACGGAGACTCCGAGGTGACGGCGCTCAATCAATGCGTGTGCCGGTAGGACGACGCGCCGCCGAACCGGACGCCGATCGCTCGTCGGGTCCCCGGCGAGCGATCGGCGTCCGGTTCGGCAGCGACCCGCTGAGAGCGTGACCTACTTTGACCGCTGGGGCGCACGAGAAGCATAGAACTCCGGGCATTGCGCGCGGGGACGAGGGGCGCAAACTCTCCCCATGCCCGACCAACCGTTGCGCGTGATCGGCCTCCTGATGTCGCCCTACTCGCTCAAGGTGCGCGCGTACCTGCGCTACAAGGCGATCCCGTTCGTGTGGATAGACCGCAACCGGCGCAACGAGAAGCTATTCCAACGGCATGCGCGCGTTCAGTTGATCCCGCTCGTGCTGTTTCCGGACGGCGAGGCGATGCAGGACTCGACGCCAATCATCGAGCGGCTCGAAGAGGAGCACCCGGAGCCGTCGATCCATCCAGAGACCCCGGCGCTGCGTTTCCTCTCGGCCTTGCTCGAGGAGTACGGCGACGAGTGGTGCAACAAGCTGATGTTCCAGTTCCGCTGGGGCCCGAAGGAGGACGCACTGGTGCCGCTCATAGTCCGGCGGATGGTCCCGCGCATGGCCTTCGCCGGGGCGAACGAAACGAACGCGCCGCACCTGCAGCAGTCGTGGTTCCGCACGGTCGAGTGGCTCGACGGGCACCTCGCGGACCGCGCGTACCTGTTCGGCGGCCGGCCGGCCTTCGCCGACTTCGGG